>NZ_JBVIPA010000016.1:167801-187704 GCF_055578365.1 Streptomyces sp. NPDC033131 | reverse complement strand
CTCCGGACGCGGCTCCCGCACCCCCGGAGCCACCCCCCGCACCCGCTCCACCACCTGCCGCAAATGCTCCGGCGTCGTCCCGCAACAACCACCGACCAGACTGAGGCCGTAGTCACGCACGAACGTCTCCTGCGCATCCGCCAACCCCTCCGCGTCCAGGGGGAAGTGGGCGCCGTCCTTGGTCAGGATCGGCAGGCCGGCGTTCGGCATGCACAGCAGCGGGATGCGGGAGTGGCGGGTCAGATAGCGCAGGTGCTCGCTCATCTCGGCCGGGCCGGTCGAGCAGTTGAGGCCGATCATGTCGATGCCCAGCGGCTCCAGCGCGGTCAGCGCCGCGCCGATCTCCGAACCCAGCAGCATCACGCCGGTCGTCTCGAAGGCCATCGAGACCACCAGGGGAACCTCGACGCCGGTCGCCTCCATCGCCCGCCGGGCGCCGACCACGGAGGCCTTGGTCTGGAGCAGGTCCTGGGTCGTCTCCACGATCAGGGCGTCGGCGCCGCCGGCCAGCAGGCCCTCGGCGTTGGTCTGGTAGCCGTCGCGGATCGTCGGGTACGCGATGTGGCCCAGAGTGGGGAGCTTGGTGCCCGGGCCCACCGAGCCCAGGACCCAGCGCGTGCGGCCGTCGCGCGCGGCGTACTCGTCGGCGGTCTCGCGGGCGATGCGGGCGCCCGCCTCGGACAGCTCGTACACGCGGTCGGGGATGTCGTACTCGACCATGGCCGTGTGATTGGCGCCGAAGGTGTTCGTCTCGACGCAGTCGACGCCCACGGCGAAGTACGCCTCGTGGACGGAGCGGACGATGTCCGGGCGGGTCACGTTCAGGATCTCGTTGCAGCCTTCGAGATTCTCGAAGTCCTCCAGCGTGGGGTCCTGGGCCTGGAGCATGGTGCCCATCGCTCCGTCGGCCACCACCACCCGGGAGGCGAGCGCGTCTCGGAGCGCGGACACACGAGTCCGGCTGTCGGTGGAAGGGGTCGGCGGCACAGAGGCCATGAAAGGGCTCCCTCGAGGTGCGACGGCTGTCGGCTTTGCGTCACCCGTGCAACTCTCCGGGGACGCACGCCGCCAGGGTAACCGGGCCCGGGGTCGGCTGGTCAGGGCGTCCACGGGACGGACGAGGATGGCGGCAGGGTCACGCACGGGATACGAGTGACGCAACAGATTCGGACCGACCGTTAGCGGGAGGTCGGCATGGACCGGTAGTGTTCGACATTGCCGAACGGCGGCAGCGAGCGTCGCGGAACGGCGGTCGAAGGGGACGGAGGCAGTACGGCGATGGCACGGAACATCCAGTCGCTCGAACGGGCGGCCGCGATGCTGCGGCTCCTCGCGGGCGGCGAGCGGCGGCTCGGCCTCTCTGACATCGCCTCGTCGCTGGGCCTCGCCAAGGGCACCGCGCACGGCATCCTGCGCACCCTCCAGCAGGAGGGCTTCGTGGAGCAGGACGACGCCTCGGGCCGCTACCAACTGGGCGCGGAGCTGCTGCGCCTGGGCACGACCTATCTGGACGTGCACGAACTGCGGGCGCGCGCCCTGGTGTGGACGGACGACCTGGCCCGCTCCAGCGGGGAGAGCACTCACCTGGGCGTGCTGCACCAGCAGGGCGTGCTGATCGTGCACCACGTCTTCCGTCCGGACGACAGCCGGCAGGTGCTGGAGATCGGGGCCATGCAGCCCCTGCACTGCACGGCACTGGGCAAGGTCCTGTCGGCCTACGACCCGGTCGCGCACAGCGAGGCGCTGGAGAGCGACCGCAAGGCGTTCACGGACCGGACCGTCTGCGATCTCGACGAGTTCGAGCAGATCCTGGACATCACGCGCGCGCGTGGGTACGCGGCCGACGTCGAGGAGACCTGGGAGGGCGTCGCGTCCATCGCCGCGCCCATCCACGACCGGCGGCGCATGCCGGTGGGCGCCGTCGGCATCACCGGTGCGGTGGAGCGGCTGTGCCGGGACGGGGAACTGCGCCCCGAGCTGATCGCCGCGGTGCGGGACTGCGCCCGCGCGGTGTCGCGGGACCTGGGCGCCGGGCGGTTCTGAGCACCGTACGACTGAGGGCCGGTACGTCGAGTCGACGTACCGGCCCTCAGTCGTCATCTGACACAACGGGGCAAACCGTCAGATCGACCCGTCGGATCGACACATATCGTTCCTGTTCCGCAGCCGTCCGTATCGAACTCAAGATCGAAGTTCGCGCCGATCAATAACGATCGCGTTTTCGACAACAGAGCTCTTGACGTCCGCGTAACCCCGGAGCAAGACTCCCGTCCATCGGTCGGCATTGTCGAACACCTACCGGCAATACGCGCTAGAGTGTGACAACGCCAAGGGCCGGCATCGCCCTCACCCCCGAGGGCACGCGAACCACCGGAGGGACCCGGGGTTCTGCTTTCCCTGGACGAAGGACAAAGGAGTCGCGGGTGTCCAGCTCCGACATCTTCATCGGCGAGACCATAGGTACCGCCATACTCATCCTGCTCGGCGGTGGCGTCTGCGCCGCCGTCACGCTGAAGGCCTCAAAGGCACGCAACGCCGGCTGGCTCGCCATCACCTTCGGGTGGGGTTTCGCCGTACTGACAGCCGTGTACACCTCGGCGCCGCTCTCCGGGGCGCACCTCAACCCGGCAGTGACGCTCGCCCTCGCCATCAAGGACGGCGACTGGAGCGACGTCCCGGTCTACTGGGCCGGCCAGCTGCTCGGCGCCGCGATCGGCGCGACCCTGGTCTGGGTCGCCTACTACGGCCAGTTCCACGCGCACCTCACCGACAGGGAGATCGTCGGCGGTCCGGGCGCGCAGGCCACGACGGCCAAGGCCGTCGAGGCGCAGGAGAAGGGCGCGGGCCCGGTCCTGGGCGTCTTCTCCACCGGCCCCGAGATCCGCGTCGTGTGGCAGAACCTCGCCACCGAGATCATCGGCACCGTGGTCCTGGTGCTCGCCGTCCTCACGCAGGGCCTGAACGCGAACGGCGACGGCCTCGGCACCCTGGGCGCCCTGATCACCGCGCTCGTGGTGGTCTCCATCGGTCTGTCCCTCGGCGGGCCGACCGGCTACGCGATCAACCCGGCCCGTGACCTCGGTCCGCGTATCGTGCACGCCCTCCTGCCTCTCCCCAACAAGGGCGGCTCCGACTGGAGCTATGCCTGGATCCCGGTGGTCGGTCCGCTGATCGGCGGCGCCATCGCTGCAGGCATCTACAACGTCGCATTTGCTTAGGAGCACCCGGCTCCCACCGAGCCAGACAGCACGCGCCGTACGTAAAGCCCCTTAACCACGGACTTCCAGGAGCACACAGTGACCGACGCCCACACCGCCGGCCCGTTCATCGCCGCGATCGACCAGGGCACCACCTCCAGCCGCTGCATCGTCTTCGACCGGGACGGCCGTATCGTCTCCGTCGACCAGAAGGAGCACGAGCAGATCTTCCCGAAGCCGGGCTGGGTCGAGCACGACGCCACCGAGATCTGGACCAACGTCGAGGAGGTCGTCGCCTCGGCGATCGCCAAGGCCGGCATCACGCGTGACGACATCAAGGCCATCGGCATCACCAACCAGCGCGAGACCACGCTGCTCTGGGACAAGAACACCGGTGAGCCCGTCCACAACGCCATCGTCTGGCAGGACACCCGCACCGACGCCCTGTGCCGGGAGCTCGGCCGCAACGTCGGGCAGGACCGTTTCCGCCGTGAGACCGGCCTGCCTCTGGCCTCCTACTTCGCCGGTCCCAAGGCCCGCTGGCTGCTGGACAACGTCGAGGGCCTGCGGGCACGCGCCGAGGCCGGCGACATCCTCTTCGGCACCATGGACAGCTGGGTCATCTGGAACCTGACCGGTGGTGTCAACGGCGGCCGGCACGTCACCGACGTCACCAACGCCTCCCGCACCATGCTGATGAACCTGCACACGCTGGAGTGGGACCCGAAGATCGCCGAGTCCATCGGTGTCCCGCTGGCGATGCTGCCCGAGATCCGCTCCTCCGCCGAGGTGTACGGCGAGATCACCGGCGGCAAGCTGGGCGACCTGCTCGGCGGCATCCCGGTCGCCTCCGCGCTGGGCGACCAGCAGGCGGCCCTGTTCGGCCAGACCTGTTTCGCCGAGGGCGAGGCCAAGTCGACGTACGGCACCGGCACGTTCATGCTGATGAACACTGGCGACAAGATCATCAACTCGTACTCCGGGCTGCTGACCACCGTCGGCTACCGCATCGGCGACGAGGCGCCGGTCTACGCCCTCGAGGGCTCGATCGCCGTCACCGGTTCGCTGGTGCAGTGGATGCGCGACCAGATGGGCCTGATCAGCACCGCCGCCGAGATCGAGACGCTCGCGCTCTCGGTCGAGGACAACGGCGGCGCGTACTTCGTGCCGGCCTTCTCCGGTCTGTTCGCCCCCTACTGGCGCCCGGACGCCCGCGGTGTGATCGCCGGTCTCACCCGGTACGTCACCAAGGCGCACATCGCCCGCGCCGTTCTGGAGGCCACCGCCTGGCAGACCCGTGAGATCAGCGACGCCATGACCAAGGACTCCGGTGTCGAGCTCGCGGCACTCAAGGTCGACGGCGGCATGACCTCCAACAACCTGCTGATGCAGACCCTCTCGGACTTCCTGGACGCGCCCGTGGTGCGCCCGATGGTCGCCGAGACCACCTGCCTCGGCGCCGCCTACGCCGCCGGCCTCGCCGTCGGCTTCTGGACCAGCACCGACGACCTGCGCGCCAACTGGCGCCGGGCCGCCGAGTGGACCCCCCGCATGGACGCGGACATCCGCGACCGTGAGTACAAGAGCTGGCTCAAGGCCGTCGAGCGGACCATGGGCTGGCTCGAGGACGAGGAGTAAGAACCCGAATGACCAGTCAGTCCACCCTGCAGTCCGTGCCTGCCCTCGGTACGCGCCCGGCCTTCGGCTCGAATCCGAGCCGAGCCGAGACCCGGGAGCAGCTCGCCAAGGCGTCGTACGACCTTCTCGTGATCGGCGGCGGCATTCTGGGCATCTCCACCGCCTGGCACGCCGCGCAGTCCGGCCTCAGGGTGGCGCTGGTCGACGCCGGCGACTTCGCCGGCGCCACCTCCTCCGCCTCCTCCAAGCTGCTCCACGGCGGTCTGCGCTACCTGCAGACCGGCGCGGTGCGGCTGGTGGCGGAGAACCACTTCGAGCGCCGTGCGGTCTCCCGCCAGGTGGCCCCCCACCTGGCGAACCCGCTCACGTTCTACCTCCCCGTGTACAAGGGCGGGCCGCACGGCGCGGCGAAGCTGGGAGCGGGCGTCTTCGCCTACTCCGCCCTGTCGGCCTTCGGTGACGGCGTCGGGCACCTGCTCTCGCCGTCGAAGGCCGCGCAGGACGTGCCCGAGCTGCGTACCGACAACCTCAAGGCCGTGGCCGTGTACGGCGACGACCAGATGAACGACTCCCGGATGGCGCTCATGACGGTCCGCGCGGCCGTCGAGGCGGGCGCGGCCGTCCTCAACCACGCCGAGGTCACCGGCCTGCGCTTCACCAGGGGCCGGGTGACGGGCGCGGAACTGCGCGACCGCCAGTCCGGTGACGAGTTCGGTGTGAACGCCCGTCTGGTGCTCAACGCGACCGGTCCGTGGGTCGACCACCTGCGCAAGCTGGAGGACCCGAACTCCGCCCCGTCCATCCGGCTGTCGAAGGGCGCGCACCTGGTCCTGAAGCGCACCTCCCCCTGGAAGGCGGCACTCGCCACCCCGATCGACAAGTACCGCATCACCTTCGCCCTCCCCTGGGAGGACATGCTGCTGCTCGGCACGACCGACGAGGAGTACGAGGGCGACCCGGCGGACGTCACCGTCACCGAGAAGGACACGGCCCAGATACTCGACGAGGCCGCGTTCTCCATCCGCGACCAGCAGCTCGACCGTGACCTCATCACGTACGCCTTCGCGGGTCTGCGCGTGCTGCCGGGTGGCCCCGGCAGCACGGCGAAGGCCAAGCGCGAGACGGTGGTGACCGAGGGCAGGGGCGGCATGCTGTCCGTCGCGGGCGGCAAGTGGACGACCTTCCGGCACATCGGCCGTACGGTCATGCAGAAGCTGGAGGCGCTGCCGGGGCACCCGCTGGGCGACGACTTCGAACCGATCTCCTCGCTGCCGAAGAAGCTGCCGCTGCCGGGTGTCGCCAACCCGCGCGCGGTGGCCCACCGGCTGCTCGTCGACCACCCGGCGCCGGGTCCGCGCATGGGGGCCGACACGGCCAGGCACCTGGCCACGCACTACGGCTCGCTGGCCTTCGACATCGCCCGCCTCGCCAACGACAACCCGGAACTCGCCGAGCGCGTCCACCCGGACGCCCCGGAGATCTGGGCGCAGGTCGTCTACGCCCGCGACAACGAGTGGGCCGAGACGGCGGACGACGTGCTGCGCCGCCGTACGACGCTGACGATCCGGGGCCTGGCGACGGACGACGTCCGCGCGAGGGTCCAGGACCTGCTCGACAAGGAGTAGGCGGTACGAGGCGAAAGGGGTGGCTCCACGGCGACGGAGCCGCCCCTTTCGCGCGCCCGGCCACTCGCTGCCCGATTGCCTGCGTGCCTTGGTTGCCTGCATGACCCCGGCATGCCCCGTTCCGTCACCCGCCCCGTCACCAGCCGCCCCGGCGTGACGTCGAACGCCGGGTTGTGACCGTGGGACCCGGCCGGAGCGGTGCGGGGAGTCGCATACCGTACGTGACCTCGGAGAACCCGTGTTCGACATGTCGAGGAGCCACCGCATGACGCTGGACCTGTCGCCCGTCACCCGCATACCCCGCGCCGGCCTTCCGGAGTACGCGGTCGTCGTCGGCGACCCGGCGCGGGCGGCGGCCGTCGCCGCGCTCCTCGACGCCGCCGAGGAGGTCTCCCACCACCGCGAATACCGTGTGTTCAGCGGCGGCTGGAAGGGCCTGCCGGTCCTCGTCGCCTCGCACGGGGTGGGCGGGCCGGGCGCGATCCTGCTGTTCCAGGAGCTGGCGGACGCGGGGGTGCGCACGCTCATCCGGTTCGGTACGGCGGGCGCGATGAAGCCCGGCATCGGGGACGGCGACCTCGTCATCGCGGAGGCGGCCGTGCGGGACGACGGGGTCACACAGCAGTTGTTGCCACCGGAGTTCCCGGCCGTCTCCTCGCCTGAGGCGGTCCTCGCGCTCCAGCGCGCGGCCCGCGCGGCGGGCGCCCCGCACCACCGGGGCATCGTGTGGACGCGGGCGGCCTTCCAGCCGGGGCTCCTTCCCCTGTTCTCCTACGCCGGTGCCGGGCTCGCGGCCATCGAGATGGAACTGTCGGCGCTGTTCGTGACCGCCTCGCTGCGCGGGCTCGTCGCGGGCGGCGTCCTCGTCGTGGACGGGGTGAACGCCGACGAGCTGGTCGACGAGGAGATGACCGGCGGGTACGACCCGCACCGGGAGATCGTCGCGGCGGGCATCCAGCAGGGGGCCGTCGTCGCGCTGGAGGCGCTGCGGCTGCTGGCGGAGGAGTACCAGGCGTGACCCTCGGCATGCCGGGGCACGACGGGCCGACGGCTGCGCACCCCGCCCCCGCCGCCTTCGTGGGGGCAGTGATCGCCGGCCTGGGGGCGCTTCTCCGGGCACACCGCATAATGTGGCTGAGACATCCGATGTCTCAGGATCATGGGGCACGAGGGAGGCCGGTCATGGCAGTCACCGACGAGGCGATCGAGAAGATCAAGGGCATGATCGTCTCCGGCGCGCTGCGCCCCGGGGACCGGCTCCCCAAGGAGAGCGAGCTCGCCGCCGAGCTCGGCCTGTCCCGAAACTCCCTGCGGGAGGCGGTGCGCGCCCTGTCCCTGATCCGGATCCTGGACGTACGGCAGGGCGACGGCACGTACGTCACCAGCCTCGACCCTCAGCTCCTCCTGGAGGCGCTGAGCTTCGTCGTCGACTTCCACCGCGACGACACGGTGCTGGAGTTCCTGGCCGTGCGCCGCATCCTGGAGCCGGCCGCGACCGCGATGGCGGCCCTGCGGATCAGTGAGCAGCAACTGGACGCGCTCTCGGCACAGTTGGACAGGCTGGGTGACAGCCCGTCCGTGGAGGAGCTGGTCGCCTGTGACCTGGACTTCCACCGCGGCATCGTGCAGAGCTCCGGGAACTCCGTCCTGTGTTCCCTGCTGGACGGCCTGTCCGGGCCCACCACCCGGGCCCGCGTCTGGCGGGGGCTGACCCAGGAGGACGCGGTCAGCCGCACCCTGCACGAGCACCGGGCGATCCTGGCGGCACTGCGCGACCGGGACGCGGAGGCGGCACGGTCCTGGGCGACCGTGCACGTCGCGAGCGTCGAGCAGTGGCTCAGGTCGAGCCTGTGAGGAGCACCCCACGAGTGGTGTCCCGAGGCGACGATCGGGGCAGTGATCCGTTCACTCCCCCGTGCAAGGGGGCTGCGGGCGCCCCCGCCGCACGCCGTAAGGTTGGGTCGTTAAGCGAGGGCACGTCGGAAGGAGGCGCTGGGTGATCGAGCTGGAGGGAGTTCCCGAGCTGATCGACCCAGTCATGGTGGCCGCGTTCGAGGGCTGGAACGACGCCGGCGACGCCGCCTCCGCCGCGGTCGCGCACCTGGACCGGGAGTGGAAGGGCGAGGTGTTCGCGGCGCTGGACGCCGAGGACTACTACGACTTCCAGGTGAACCGCCCCACGGTGTGGCTGGACGCCGGTGTACGCAAGATCACGTGGCCCACGACCCGGCTCTCGGTCGTCCGGGTCGGCGGCGAGAAACCGCGCGATCTCGTGCTCGTCCGGGGCATCGAACCCTCGATGCGATGGCGCTCGTTCTGCAACGAGATCCTCGGCTTCGCCCATGAGCTGGGCGTGGAGCTGGTGGTGGTCCTGGGCGCCCTGCTCGGTGACACCCCGCACACCCGTCCGGTCCCGGTCAGCGGCGTCACGTCCGACCCGGACCTGGCCCGGCGCATGGATCTGGAGGAGACCAAGTACGAGGGCCCCACAGGCATCGTCGGCATCCTCCAGGAGGCGTGCACGCACGCGGGCGTACCGGCCGTGTCGCTGTGGGCGGCCGTCCCGCACTACGTGTCGCAGCCGCCGAACCCGAAGGCGACGCTGGCTCTCCTGAACCGCCTGGAGGACCTGATCGACGTACGCATCCCGCTGGGCGAGCTGCCCGAGGACGCGCGCGCCTGGCAGGTGGGCGTCGACCAGCTGGCCGCCGAGGACAGCGAGGTCGCCGAGTACGTCCAGTCGCTGGAGGAGGCCCGCGACACCGCGGAGCTGCCGGAGGCGTCGGGTGAGGCGATCGCCCGCGAGTTCGAGCGGTATCTGCGGCGCCGGGACGGGTCGGGGCCGGGCGGCTCCGGTGGGCACGCCACAGCCGACGGCAGCGACAGCACGCCCTACCTGCGGGACAACCCCGGCGGTCGTACGAAGCCTCCGAGGCCGCCGAAGCCGGACGCCGAGTCGGCGGACGCGGACACCGAGGCGGACGACGAGGATTCCTCATCGGAGGACTGAACCGGTGAGAGGGCGGTGCGCCGGCCGGCGCACCGCCCTTCTGCGTCTACTACAACGCCACGCCCAGCAGGGCGTCCACCGCCCGCGACACCACACCGGGTGCGCCTTCGTCGGTACCGCCCCGCTCGTTCTGGAGCGCCGCCCACCGGTCCACGGCGGCCAGCGCGGCCGGCGCGTCCAGGTCGGCGGCGAGGGCCTCACGGATCTCGTCGACGAGCGCTTCGGCGGACGGGCCGTCGGGCCGGGAGACGGCGGCACGCCAGCGGCCGACCCGGTCGAGGGCGTCCTGCAGAACCTGGTCGGTCCACTCCCAGTCGGCCCGGTAGTGGTGGGCGAGGAGCGCGAGCCGGATCGCGGCGGGGTCGACGCCGTCGCGCCTGAGCTGCGAGACGAAGACCAGGTTGCCCTTGGACTTGGACATCTTCTCGCCGTGCAGGGCGACCATGCCGGCGTGGACGTACGCCTTGGCCATGGGGAACTCGCCGGTCAGCGCCTGGGCGTGCGAGGCGCCCATCTCGTGGTGCGGGAAGGCGAGGTCGGAACCGCCGCCCTGGACGTCGAAGCCCATGCCGAGGTGGTCCAGCGCGATGGCGACACACTCGATGTGCCAGCCGGGCCGGCCACGTCCGAGCGAACCGCCGTCCCAGCTGGGCTCGCCCTCCCGCGCGGCCATCCACAGCATCGGGTCGAGCGGGTTCTTCTTGCCCTGCCGGTCGGGGTCGCCCCCGCGCTCCGCGGAGAGCAGCCGCATCGCGGCGGCGTCGAGGTTGGAGACCTTGCCGAAGTTCGGGTCGGACTCGACGGAGAAGTAGACGTCCCCCTCGAGCTCGTACGCGGCGCCCGCGTCCCGCAGGCGTTCGACGAGCGGCACGATGCCGGGTATCGCCTCGACCGCGCCGATGTACTGCCGCGGGGGCAGCATCCGCAGGGCCGTCATGTCCTCCCGGAAGAGGGCCGTCTCCTTCTCGGCGAGAGCGGCCCAGTCGATGCCGTCGCGCTCGGCCCGCTCCAGCAGCGGGTCGTCGATGTCGGTGACGTTCTGGACGTAGTGGACCTGCCGCTTGGTGTCGAGCCACACGCGTTGTACGAGGTCGAACGCGTTGTAGGTCGCCGCGTGACCCAGGTGGGTCGCGTCGTACGGCGTGATGCCGCAGACGTAGATACGGGCGACGGGACCGGGGTCGAGGGATACCAAGCCGCCGGTCGCGGTGTCGTGGATCCTCAGGTCGCGGCCCTGACCAGGCAGGGCGGGGACCTCGGAAGCGGGCCAGGCATGCATGTCATGAGCCTAACCGGACGGATGTTCCGTATACGAACCGGACCGGCCCGGATGGCCGGTAAGGCATTCTTGCGCGATATCGCACGGCGTGCCCTGCGGCTGCACGACGTGCCCTGCGGCTAGACGGGCGGCCAGGGAATGGCCGGCCAGTCCCCGCTCGGCTCCGGGTGCGTCCCGGCGGCCAGCAGCGCGTCGACACGCGCGCGCGTGGCGTCGAGTTCGGCGGCGGTGATCAGTTCGGCCAGCCGGGCGGTCAGCGCCCCGTCCGCGCCGAGCGCCGCCCTGAGGCCTGTCAGGACGTCGACCGCCTCACCGGTCAGCGGCTCTCCGGCCCACCCCCACAGCAGCGTCCGCAGCTTGCTCTCGACGTTGAAGGTGACTCCGTGGTCGATGCCGTACAGCACGCCCCCGGCGGTGGGCAGAAGGTGCCCGCCCTTGCGGTCCGCGTTGTTGATCACGGCGTCGAGCACGGCGAGCCGGCGCAGCCGCTCGTCGTCGGCGTGCACGAGCAGCGCGGTCCGCCCCTCCCCGACCTCGGCGAAGCCGATCGCCTTCCAGCCCGCCTCGGGCTCCTCGCCGTCCACCAGGGAAAGCAGTTCGGCCTCGGGCGTGACCTCGATCCACAGCTGGCACATGCCCTCGCCGTACGGCCCGTCCCGCAGCACGGTGGGCGGTACGAGGCCCCAGCCGGTCGCTTCGGAGACCTCGTAGGCCGCGACCTCACGGCGGGCGAGGTTTCCGTCGGGGAAGTCCCACAGGGGCCGCTCACCGGCCACCGGCTTGTAGATGCAGGCGGCTTCCCGGCCGTCGTGGGAGACCGTGCAGTACAGCGCGGCGTTGGACGCCTCCCGGATGCGGCCGCGCACGGTGAGTTCGCCCTCGGCGAGCAGTTCGGCCGACATCGCTGTCGTCGTCACGCCCCGCGGCGGTATCCGTTCTGGCGCGGACATACGTGTCCTTCCGGGTCGAGCGGGAGGCTGCACAGCGGACACGGCGGCCGCCCCGCGTTGACGACGTCAAGGGCGCGCTTGGCGAAGGCTCGCGCCTGCGCGCCGGTGAGCCGGACCCGCAGCATCGGGGGGCCGTTCTCCTCGTCCTGGAGCAGCCGCTCCTCGGCCTCGGCGAGGTCCTCGTCGGTGTCGGCGTCGAGTTCGACGAGGGCCTGCGCCTCGACGATCATGCGCTGCTCGTCACCGTCCCAGGCCAGAGCCATGGTGCCGACCCGGAACTCCTCCTCGACGGGGGCGTCCAGGGGGCGGGTGTCGGCGACTTCGGTGGGCGCCACCGCCGGGACGGCGGCACTTCCGCCGCTACGGCGTACGACTTCGTCCAGCAGCTCGTCCATGCGCTCGGCGAGCGCGGCGACCTGGGTCTTCTCCAGCGCCACGCTGGTCACCCGGGGGCCGGCCGTGGCCTGGAGGAAGAACGTACGGCGTCCGGGCAGTCCGACCGTGCCGGCCACGAACCGGTCCGGGGGATCGTAGAGGAACACCTGACGGGACACGTCCTGTCTCCATTGAGATCGTGGGTGCGAACCGCTTCACCCTACTGCGCCCGGCGATCACGGTGCGCCCGCACCACCCCCGACCGTCGCTTCGTCGGCCGGAGGCTCCTCGCGCGGCACCAGGGACGTGAAGTCGCCGGTGTCGCCGAGGCGGACGAGAAACGGCCTCAGACGGGTGTAACGGATCGCGGTGATGGAACACGGTTCAACGGAAATCCGCTGGAAGAGGTCGAGATGAAGTCCGAGTGCGTCCGCCACCAGAGACTTGATGATGTCGCCGTGGGAGCACATGAGGTAGACCGCGTCGGGGCCGTGGTCGCGCTCCACGCGCGCGTTCCACTCGCGCACCGCCTCGGCGGCGCGGGTCTGCATCGCCCGCATCGACTCGCCGCCGGGGAACGCGGCCGCCGAGGGGTGCGCCTGCACGACCTCCATCAGCGGCTCGTCGCTGAGCTCGGCGAGCTTGCGGCCGGACCAGTCGCCGTAGTGGCACTCCCCGATCCGTTCGTCGGAGTGTGCGGCGAGGCCGGGCCGGGCGTCGAGGAGCGGCCGGATCGTCTCCTGGCAGCGCTGCAGCGGGCTGCTGACGACCTCGGCGAGCGGCAGCTCGGCGAGCCGTCCGGGCAGCGCGGCGGCCTGCGCGGCCCCGCGCTCGTCGAGGGCGATGCCGGGCGTCCAGCCGGCGAGCAGTCCCTCGGTGTTGGCGGTCGAACGTCCGTGCCGGACGAGGATCAAGGTGGGCATGCGGCCCAGAGTAGGCGCACGCCCGAACGTGGCGGCCCGTGGAGGACAGGAGAACACACTCAGTGATCGTCGACTGTGCCATCTACCGCGACGGACACCGGTCGAAAGGCCCCGAGGATCTTTCCGACGCGCTCGCCGAGGCCCGGGCGGCCCACGGATTCGTCTGGATCGGGCTGCACGAGCCCTCCGAGAAGGAGTTCGACCACGTCACCCGGGAGTTCGGCCTGCACCCGCTGGCCGTCGAGGACGCCCTGAAGGCCCACCAGCGGCCCAAGCTGGAGGTCTACGACGACTCGCTGTTCGCGGTCCTCAAGCCGGTCGTGTACGAGCCTCAGAGCGACGCCGTCTCCACCGGCGAGGTCATGCTCTTCCTCGGCGACTCGTTCGTGGTGACGGTGCGCCACGGCGAGGGCTCCCCGCTGGGCGCCGTACGGCAGCGCATGGAGCAGGAGCCCGAGTTGCTCGGCAAAGGCCCCACCGCCGTGCTGTACGCGGTCGCCGACGCCGTCGTCGACCACTACCTGGACGTGGCGACCGAGTTGCAGACCGACCTGGAGGAGCTGGAGACGGAGGTGTTCTCACCGGACGGCGGCGGCTCGCGCCACACCGCGTCCCGGATCTACACCTTCAAGCGGCAGATCCTGGAGTTCCGCAGGGCGACCGGCCCGCTCGCCCTGCCGCTGACCCGCCTGGCGGGCGTGGGGCAGTTCGGTGGGGCGGTGCCCTTCGTGGACGACACGGCGCGGCCCTTCTTCCGGGACGTCAACGACCACCTCACGCGCGTGAACGAGTCCGTGGAGGGCCTGGACCGGCTGGTCTCGGACGTCCTGTCCGCGCATCTGGCGCAGATGAGCGTCCGGCAGAACGACGACATGCGGAAGATCTCCGCGTGGGCGGCCATGGCCGCGATCCCCACGATGATCGCGGGGATCTACGGCATGAACTTCGAGCACATGCCCGAGCTGCGCTGGGAGTGGGCGTATCCGGCGGTGATCGCGCTGATGGTCGCCCTGGAGGTGCTGCTGTACCGGCTGTTCAAGAGCCGGGGGTGGATGTAGCGGTGGATGCGGCCGGGGGTCCGGCGTGGCTGGAGGCCGCGGACGTTCCCCGGTTCAGGCGAACTCGGGGGCCGCGCTCGCGGGGCCTCCGAGGGCGTCCCGGCGTTCCGGCATCTTCAGGGACACCATCCGGCGCCAGCCCGCCAGGCGCTCGTACGCGTACATCGCGTGGATGCCGGCCGCGAGCATCGCCGACTTCGGCTTCGGCCAGCCCAGGATGCGGCCCATGTGGGCCATGACGGCCAGGCTGACGTCCCGGTAGATGCCGATCTCGGCGAGCGCGCAGTCGCGCAGCGTGCGCTGGATGAGCCGTCCGTGCCCGGCGGCCGCGAAGCGCAACAGCTCCTCGTGGGTGTACGCGAGGTGGTTGTCCTCGTCGTTGGAGATCATCCGGACCGCCTTGCCGACCACGGGGTCGTCCGCGAAGTGCTTGCGCAGCATCACCATCTGGTCGGCGGCCCGCTGCTCCGTGACCCGGCTGTGCGCCAGGTAGGTGACGATGTCCGCCACCGTGAGTGGCTGGTCGCCCTTCAGCTTCTCGTGGGCGAGCCCGATGCCGTGCTTCTCCAGGAGCATCGTGTAGTCGGTCTCGGGCGGCACGGGGACGGGCTCCAGAGCGCGCTTCTTCAGGAGAGCGTTGAAGATCCGCCCGTGCTTGTCCTCGTCCGCTCCGTGCCGGGTGATCTTGGGGGCCATGTCCCGTTCGCTCGGGGGGACGAGCGCGGCGATGCGGGCGTTCTCCCAGCCGCCCTGCTTCTCCCCGCTGGCCGCGATGGAGCAGAACAGGCGGAAGGACTCGTCGTTGTCGATGATCTCCTGGAACAGACTCTTGGCCGAAAGCATCGTCAGCACCTCTCTGCAGGACTCTCCGCAGGGTCCGCAAAGAACGAGTCAAATGCGGTGAGAGGGGTGTTGCAACAGCTGTGTCGGACAACTCCGCCAAAAGGAGGACCCTCGGGGTCGCTTCAGGGCGTAACCACGCGGGCCCGGGCGCGTTGTGCTGCGTGACGGCCGTGGCGGGGAAGACCCCCGAGCCCCCACCACGGCCGCTGTAAACCTCCGGCGGTTGAACCAGGTGCTACGCGAGTCCCGCGCGCTCCATGGCCTCCGCGCCGGCACGGAGCGAGGCAAGCCGCTCGTCGAGCGTGAAGCCCGCGGGAGCGAGGCTCAGGGTCGTGACCCCGACCGCCGCGTACGCCTTCATCCGGTCCGCGATCCGGTCGACCGAACCCAGCAGGGTCGTCTTGTCGATCAGCTCGTGCGGTACGGCGGCGGCCGCGCCCTGCTTGTCGCCGGACAGGTACTTGTCCTGGATCTCGGCGGCTTCCTTCTCGTAGCCCATGCGGCGGGCGAGCTGGTTGTAGAAGTTCTGCTTGCTGCTGCCCATGCCGCCGACGTACAGCGCGGTATACGGGCGGAAGGTGTCGGCGAGCGCGGCCACGTCCTTGTCGTCGCCGACCGCGAGGGGCAGGGTCGGGCACACGTCGAAGCCGTCGAGGGTCTTGCCCGCCTTCTCGCGTCCCGCGCGCAGGTACGTGATCGCGGTGTCCTCGAGGTGGTCGGCCGAGGGGAAGATCAGCAGCGCGCCGTCCGCGATCTCACCGGTCTGTTCGAGGTTCTTCGGGCCGATGGCGGCGATGTACAGCGGGATGTGCTCGCGCTCGGGGTGCACGGTGAGCTTGATGGGCTTGCCGGGGCCGCCGGGCAGCGGCAGCGTCCAGTGCTCGCCCTCGAACGACAGCCGCTCGCGGGTCATCGCCTTCCGCACGATCTCGACGTACTCGCGGGTGCGGGACAGCGGCTTGTCGAACTTGACGCCGTACCAGCCCTCGGAGACCTGCGGACCCGAGACGCCGAGGCCGAGGCGGAAGCGGCCGCCGGAGAGCGAGTCGAGGGTGGCGGCGGTCATCGCGGTCATCGCCGGCTGCCGGGCCGGGATCTGGAAGATGGCCGAGCCGACGTCGATGCGCTCGGTCTGGGCGGCGACCCAGGTGAGCACGGTGGCCGCGTCGGAGCCGTAGGCCTCGGCGGCCCAGCAGACCGCGTACCCGAGCCGGTCGGCCTCCTGGGCGACGGCCAGATTGTCCGCGTCCATGCCGGCACCCCAGTAGCCGAGGTTGATCCCGAGCTGCATGCCGAATCCCCTTACCGATCAGTAACGTCCTTGTCCGCAGACCTTAGCGCGGGGGTGGGGCTTCGGGTACGGCGAGGACACGGCCGCCGCTTCGGCCGTCCGGTCCGTTTTCCGGCACCGCCCCCGGCCGCATCGGCGGAAACTGGTTATCCACAGGCACCCATCCGACAGGTTCTGGCCAGTAATCTCGGCGTTCATGGAGCAGAGGCATCTCGGCCGCACCGGCCTGCGTGTGTCCCGCATCGGGCTCGGCACCCTCACCTGGGGTCGGGACACCGACGAGCACGACGCCGCGGACCTCTTGAAGACGTTCTGGGAAGCGGGCGGGAGCCTCGTCGACACGGCGGACGTGTACGGCGACGGGGAGGCCGAATACCTGCTCGGACGTCTCATCGAAGGCCTCGTGCCGCGCCGGGACCTGGTCATCTCGACGAAGGCCGGCAGCGTGCCGGACCCCGACCGCCGGTTCGACGGCTCGCGCGGCCATCTGCTCTCCGCGCTGGACGCCTCGCTGGCCCGGCTCGGCACGGACTACGTCGACGTGTGGCACATCCACGCCTTCGACCCCGACACCCCGCTGGAGGAGACGCTGCAGGCGCTGGACCTCGCGGTCAGCAGTGGACGAGCCCGCTACGCCGGGGTCTCCAACTTCTGTGGGTGGCAGCTCGCCAAGGCCGCGACCTGGCAGATCGCCGCGCCGGGCACGCGGACCCGGCTGGCGAGCACGCAGCTGGAGTACTCGCTGCTGCAGCGCGGCGTCGAGCGCGAGGTGATGCCGGCCGCCCTGGATCTGGGCATCGGCATGCTTCCCTCGTCCCCGCTCGGCCGCGGTGTGCTCACCGCCAAGTACCGGAACGCCACACCGGCCGACTCGCGGGGCGCCTCGGAGCATCTGGCGCCGTTCGTCGCGCCGTACCTCGACGACACGGCGACGCGCATCGTGGACGCCGTGACGACGGCGGCGGACGGGCTCGCGGTGACGCCGATACAGGTCGCCCTCGCGTGGGTGCGCGACCGGCCGGGCGTGGCCGCGCCGATCGTCGGCGCGCGCAACGCGCAGCAGCTCACGGCGGCACTGTCAGTGGAGGCCCTTAGTCTTCCTGACGAGATCTGCCGGGCGCTCGACGACGTGTCGGCGCCCGTGCACCGCTATCCCGATCACGACTGGAGCACGCTGTGAGCACGGAGCCGGAGCCCGCTGAGCACGCCGAGGACGCCGAGCCGGGGACGCCGGGCACCGCGGCGGAGGGCGCCGCCCCCGAGACAGGCGTCGAGGCCGATGCCGCGCAGGACGCTGTCGCGGAGACCGGCGCCACCCCCGAGGGCGAGACCGCGAAGGCCGACGCCACCCCCGACAGCGCGACCACGGAGACCGACGCCACCCCCGAGACGGGCGTCGAGGCCGAGGACGCTGTCGTGGAGGCCCGCGCCACCCCCGACAGCGCGACCGTGGAAGCCGGTGCCGGTGCCAAGGGCGAGACCGCCGACGACGCCGAGGAAGCGAAGAAGCTGTCCGAGGCCGAGGCCGAGCTCGCCGCCCAGCGGCTGGAGCGGGAGCGGATCGAGCAGCGGAAGGCCGAGAAGAAGGCGCCCATCGCCGCCGGGACCAAGCTCAGCGGGAAGGCCGCCGACCTCCTCGCGGCCGTACGGGCGGTGGAGAGCGGCGAGAAGCCCGCGGCAGCCGTCTTCAGCGAGCCCGCACCCGCGCCGCGCCGCACCGCCCCGGAATCGAGGCCGCAGCCGGTGTCGACACCCCCGGTGAGCGCGACTGCCGCCCCGGAGACCGTCGAGTCCGTGCGGCGGGTACTCACCGAGGGCGGGGCACCGGACGCGCTGGCGGCGCAGGTCGCCGCGGCCCTCGGGGAGGGAGCCGACGAGCAACTGCGGGGGGATCCCTGGCAGTTGCTGCGGGTCGCAAGCGTGCGGCCCGAGCAGGCCGACGGATTCGCGCGGGCCTTGCTCGGCGCGGACTGCGCTCCGGACGACGAGCGCCGCGGCCGGGCGGTCACCGTCTGGCTGCTGGAGCAGGCCGCCCTCGCCGGGCACACCGCCCTGGAGATGCCGGCGCTCACCGCCGCGCTGGCCCAGCGGAGTGTGCCGGATGCCGACGCGGCCGTCCAGAGCACCCTTGCCGAGGGCGAGGCCCTGGTCTTCCAGGACGCCCTGGACGAACCCGGAGCACCGCCCCGGCGCGAGCAGGACGACTCCGCCGAGGGCGGCGAGGAGGGCGAGGAGCGCCCTGTGCGCGTCCTGGTCGGTCTGGAGCGGTACGCCCTCGCGGAGGAGAGCCTTGCCGACGGTCTGGCCCGGCTGATCAACTCGGTGCCGAAGGAGGACGGTTCGGCCGCGGACTGGGAGCAGGCCGCCGCCTCGGCCGGGGGTTCCGCCGCCGAGCTGATCCGGGCGGTCGCGGGCCACGGTCTGGTCCTCCATACGGGTGGCGAAGCCTCCCTGGCCGAACCGGCGGCCCTGCTGAGCGCGGCTCGCGGGCTGGGGCTGCGCGCCTGGGCCGCCACGCACGGGCCGATCGGCCGTGACCGTTTCGGGGCGCGGACCGCCCGTGCCGAGGCACCGCGGAGCGCCGAGGCCACGGACGCCCCCGAGGTGGCCGTCGCCACGGTCGCCGGGCTGCTGTCCGGTGCCGAAGGGCCCGGCCGGGACGCCGAGGGAGCGCTGGACCTCGACCTGCTCGTGGTGCTCGACGCCCCGCAGCTGGACGTCGAGACGGCGGCGCTGCTCACCGAGTCGCTGCCGGACGGCGCCCGGCTGGTGCTGGCCGGGGACCCCGCGGTGCTGTGGTCCGTGGGTCCCGGGCGGGTGTTCGCGGATCTGCTGGCCGCGCGGATCTGCCCGCAGGTCGCCTCCCGGCGCCCGGACCCGGGCCCGCTGGGCGAGCTGGTCTCCGGCGTCGGCATCGGCGAGCTCAACCAGGTCGAGGCCCCCGGAAAGGAGGTCGTGATCGTGCCGGTGCGGGACGCGGGCGAGGCCGTGCACCGGACGGTGCAGCTCGTCGCGGACTCCGTGCCCCGGGCGATCGGGGTGCCCGCCGAGGAGACCCAGGTGATCACGCCGGGCCACGGCGGCGCGGCCGGCACCCGCGTGCTGAACGCGGCACTCAAGGAGCGGCTCAACCCCGGCCCCGGCCGTTTCGGCGGCTTCGACCCGGGCGACCGGATCGCCTACTCCCCCGCGCCGGGCCGTACGCTGCCGGGCCAGGTCGTCAAGGCCGACGCCGAGGGGCTGCACCTGTCCTGCGCCGGCGAGGCCGTCGTCGTACCGAAGGAGCGGGTGGCGCAGTCCGTGCGGCACGGGTGGGCGCTGACCGCGCACCAGGCGGTGGGCGCCCGGTGGCCCGCGGCGGTCGTGGTGCTGCCCGGCGACGCCGTGCAGGCCCTCAGCCGGCCCTGGGTCTACACGGCGTTCGGCCGGGCGGACCGCCATCTGTCCGTGGTCCACGGCGCGGACCAGGCCCTCGCCCGTGCGGTGGCGGAGATCCCGGCGAAGCCGCGCACGACCCGCCTGCCCGCGCTGCTCGCTCCGCAGATCCCGACGGCCGGCTGACCACGCACCCGCGGGTACGGCCACGGGGGGGGGGGGGGGGGGGGGGGGGGGGGGGGGGGTGGTCGGGGGGGGTGGGGGGGGGGGGGGGGTGGTCCTGGACGGCAAGCGTCTGCAGTCGGAGGCGGGACAGGCCGAGGAATTAGCCGAGGGCAA
>NZ_JBVIPA010000016.1:0-167791 GCF_055578365.1 Streptomyces sp. NPDC033131 | reverse complement strand
CCGCGGAGTCTCGAGGTCCTTTCACCCCCCACCCCACGGGAACACCCCGGTGGTTGCCGCGGGAAACCCCCCCCCCCCCCCCCCCCCCCCCCGCCGTGGTCACGGACGGTCTCGCGGCGAGGGGGCGCTCAGCGGCCCGCTGAGCGATCCGCGTCCAGCCGCTCCAGATCCCCGTCCCCGGCCGCTTCGTCGATCTCGGCGACGTCTTCCACGGCACCGTCGTCCCCGTCGTCCTCGTCGTCGTCTTCGTCGTCGATGTCATCCGCGTCGTCGTCGAAGACCGCGCTGACGTCGAAGCGGCACACCACCCGCTGCGGGTCGACCTGCTCGAACGGCGCCTCCAGCCACTCGCCGGGCACGGCCGTCTCGTCCGCCGCCGTCACCCAGAGGGTGGAGTCGCCCTCCTCCAGACCGAAGTCCTTGTGCCGGGAGGCGATCTCGTCCGCCTCGAACTCGCCGAACAGGATGCCGAGCGCCCCGTGCACCGTGCCGGAGGCTTCCCCGCTCTCGTCGTAGTCCGCCGCCTCGACCCGCTCGGCCTGCGCCAGCAGCCGCTGGGGCTCCACCACGGTGTAGTCGCGGCGGATCAGCACACTGAGGGCGTTCGGCTCCTCGGGGCCGATGTACGGCGGCAGCGAGTCGTCCGCGCCGGGGATCTCGAAGGGCGTGACCTCGTCATAGCGGTCGTAGAGCAGTTCGTCGTACGCCTCCGCGGCGGCGGCCAGCTGGTTGAACGCCTCGTAGACGGCCGGGTCGTCCTCACCCGACCGGCGTTCGACCGCGGCCAGGTGGCGGTCGAGCGCGGTCTTGACCGCCTCGGCGGCGGCGCGTACCTCGGCAGCGGTGGGCTGCGCAGCATCAGACATAGTGCAGACGCTATCCGTACCCGACCCCAGACCGCACAATAGATGCGATGCCGGAATACGAATTTGTCGACGTGTACGTACCGCGCGGGGTCTCCCGCAAAGACGCCACACGTCTGCTGACGGACCATGCCGAGTACGGACACTGGGAGTTGGACCGCCTGAGCCTGCTGCGCGACGGCAGCCGCAGAGTGCGGCTGCGCCGGCGGATCATCCGCCAGGTTCGCGCCACGTGGTGATGTGAGGTGACGGAAACGGAGCGGGCCCACCGAGACCGGGCCCGCTCCGTTGTACGCACCGCCGGGGATGTTCGTGGTGCTTTGCACCCCCCGCCCCGGTCTATGCCGAGGCGCGCGCCTTGCGGTAGAGCAGCGCGCCCGCCAGCAGCGCGCCCGCGCCCGCGGGGAGCGCGAGGCCCATCGGCAGGTCACTGCCGGTGTCCGCGAGCTGGGCGGCGGCTCGCGGCTGGGTGAGGAACTGCGCCGCGGGCTGGTTGGCGTGCGAGGAGCCGCCCGGCGCCTCGTCGCCCGAGCCGGGCAGCGTGTTCGGGGCGCCGGGGCGACCCTGCTCCACCGGGTTGCCCGGCTGTCCGGAGCCGCCGGGCGGCGTCTCCTGACCGCTCCCCTGAGGCACGGTCCCGCCGGAACCGCCCCCGTTGGCACAGTCGTTGGCCGTGGTGGAGTTGCCGATGCCGATGACGTCGACGCTGTTGCCGCAGACGTTCACCGGTGCGTCGATCGGCACCTCGACGTGGTTGCCGGAGCCGACACCGGGCGAACCGCCGGTGTGCCCGCCCGCGTCCGAGCCGCCGGAGCCGGCGTGTCCGCCGTGTCCGCCGTGCCCGCCGGAGTCGGCGTGCCCACCGGACGAGCCGCTGCCGCCGCCGCTCTCGACACCGGTGTTGACGCACTTGTTGCCCATCGCCGGGTTGAGAAGCCCGACGACATTGACCGTGTTGCCGCAGACGTTCACCGGCGCGTGCACCGGCGCCTGCACCGAGTTGCCCGACAGCACGCCGGGCGAGTTCGTGCTCGCACCGCTCGCGCCCGAGTCCGCGTGCGCCGCGCCACCGGTCGCGGCGATCACGCCGGTGGCGGCGGCCATGGTCATCAGGCCTTTGCGGGTGACCTGTCGCATCGCTGAATCCCTGCTTTCGACCTTGTCCCGAATTCTGGAAGTTCGCATTCTCGACGGTCGAGTCCGCGGTCATCAAGTTCTCGAAGTCCGGTTCGGGCATTCGAGTTCCGACGTGCGCGTTCTCACCGTTCGAAAAGAATCGTTCCGAAAAGGCCGGTCGGCCCCGGAGCGCATGGCGCGCACTCCGAGGCCGACGGGCTCAGCCCCTCACGGGGCGAGGCACAACGTCAGTTGTTGACGCAGGTGTTGCCGAAGGCGGGGTTCAGCAGCCCGATCACGGAGACCGTGTTGCCGCAGACGTTCACGGGGATGTGAACGGGAACCTGGACGACGTTGCCGGAAAGGACACCCGGGGAGTGCACGGCCGCACCCTGGGCGCCCGAGTCGGCGACGGCCATGCCCGCGCCCGCGAGAACCAGACCACCCGTGGCAACGGCAGCGGCGACGATCTTCTTGATCATTATTCTCTCCTTGTTGGCAATGCGATCCCAAGTAGCGGATCGCATCACCAGTAACGAGGAGGGAGTAATGGAGCTACGAGCTTATCGTCGCATTCACTCTTCCCAGTAAATTTCGCACGCCCGAGCGAATACTGAAGTGTCGTTTCAGTGAGGCAATTCAGGACGCATCGATGAACCGGTCGAGCACCCGTACGCCGAACTGCAGCCCGTCCACCGGCACCCGCTCGTCGACACCGTGGAACATCCCGGCGAAGTCCAGCTCCGGCGGCAGCTTGAGCGGGGCGAAGCCGAAGCCCCGGATGCCGAGGTCGTCGAAGGACTTGGCGTCGGTCCCGCCGGAGAGCATGTAGGGAATCGCCTTCGCGGCCGGGTCCTCGGCGACCAGCGCCGACTGCATCGCCGCCACCAGCGCCCCGTCGAAGGTGGTCTCGACTGCCTTGTCCGCGTGCACGTCCTCGCGCCGCACCTTCGGCCCGAGGATCCGGTCGAGGTCGGCGAGGAACTCCTCCTCGTGGCCCGGCAGGAACCGCCCGTCGACGTGCGCGGTGGCCTCCCCCGGAATGACGTTGACCTTGTAGCCGGCGCCGAGCTGCGTGGGGTTGGCCGTGTTGCTCAGGGTCGCGCCGATCAGCTTGGCGATGCCGCCGAGCCGGGCGAGCGTCGACTCCATGTCCTCGGCGTCGAGCTCGACGCCGAGCGCGTCGCCGAGTTCGTCGAGGAAGGCCCGGGTGGTCTTGGTGACCCGCACCGGGAACGTGTGCCGCCCGATCCGCGCGACCGCCTCCGACAGCTCGGTGATGGCGTTGTCCCGGTGGATCATCGATCCGTGGCCCGCCGTGCCGGCCACGGTCAGCTTCATCCAGTGCATGCCCTTCTCGGCCGTCTGGATCAGATAGAGCCGCCGCTCCTCGCTCACCGTGAACGAGAACCCGCCCACCTCGCTGATCGCCTCGGTGACGCCCTCGAAGAGATCGGGATGGTTCTTGACGAGGTGCTTGGCACCGTACGTGCCGCCCGCCTCCTCGTCCGCGAGGAACGCGAGGACGATGTCCCGGGGCGGCTTGCGGCCGCTGCGCAGCCGGTCCCGTACGACCGCGAGGGTCATCGCGTCCATGTCCTTCATGTCGACGGCCCCGCGGCCCCACACGCACCCGTCCGCGACCTCGCCGGAGAAGGGGTGGTGGGTCCAGTCGGCCGCGTTGGCCGGTACGACGTCGGTGTGGCCGTGGATGAGCAGCGCGGGCCGGGACGGGTCCGCGCCCTCGATGCGGGCCACGGTGGACGCGCGGCCCGGGTGGGACTCGAAGATCCGCGGTTCGAGTCCCACCTCGGCGAGCTTCTCGGCGACGTACTCGGCCGCCTTGCGCTCCCCCGGGCCCGAGTTGTCCCCGTAGTTGCTGGTGTCGATCTGGATCAGCTCGCGGCAGAGGTCCACGACCTCGTCCTCGCCGGTGACGCCCCTGGCCGTGTCCGACTCGCTCACGCTGCTTCCTCCCACGCCTTCGCTGCTGGTGGTTCCCCCCGCATCCTCCTCCTCCCACGGCGCGCACCCCAAGACCGGTCCCGGCCCGTCACACGTCGTTCACGCCCGGCCGGGGGTGCGTCGGGGGGCGACGGGGGTGCCCCGGGGGCACTCGAAAAGCCTGGTAATGTTTCCTCCGTCGCCGCGAGGGAAACCCCGCACGACAGGCACCTTGTCCGGGTGGCGGAATGGCAGACGCGCTAGCTTGAGGTGCTAGTGCCCTTTATCGGGCGTGGGGGTTCAAGTCCCCCCTCGGACACACGAGATGAGCGAGGGTCGCGATCACTGGATCGCGGCCCTCGCTCGTTGTGTGGGCCATCTCTCCTCGGTCCGAAGATCACCAGGTCAGCGCCCCCGGACCCGCCCGGGCGACCCCCGGAAGGCCGTTCCGAAGTGGCCGACAGAAGGGGCCGAGCCTACCCTCGTACTAAAATTTCCGGCTTGTTACGGAACGGAGCTGGATCCGGACAACCCCAGGCAGACCTGCGGACCCGCCAGCACCCCGGATTTCCGGGATCGAGACGCGAGGGCCCGATGGCAGCCATACACGAGAGCAGTGCTCTCGGTCTGGACGAAGAGATCCGCGAACGGTTCGGCGACAGGGCACGTTTCTCCGGTGGGCCGGCGGCCTCGCCGCGCACGCTCGTCGACGTCTTCGACGCGTCCGTACGGTCGTATCCCGACGAAGTCGCCCTGGACGACGGGGCGACACGGCTCACCTACCGGCAGCTCGCCGCCGAGGTGGAACAGCTGCGGCGCGCGCTGGCCGGAGCCGGGGTCGGGCTGGGCGACCGGGTGGGGGTCCGGGTGCCGTCCGGCACCAACGAGCTGTACGTCGCGATTCTCGCCGTACTGGCCGCCGGGGCCGCCTATGTGCCCGTGGACGCCGAGGACCCGGACGAGCGGGCCGAGCTGGTGTTCGGGGAGGCTGAGGTGCGGGCCGTCGTCGGGGGCGGGCACGCGCTGACCGTGTTCTCCGAGAGCGACGTTCCCGCGGCCCGGCCCGGCACGGAGCACGACGCCTGGATCATCTTCACCTCCGGGTCCACCGGGAAGCCCAAGGGCGTCGCCGTCAGCCATCGCAGCGCCGCCGCGTTCGTGGACGCCGAGGCCGCGCTGTTCCTCACCGAGGATCCGATCGGGCCGGGGGACCGGGTCATGGCGGGGCTGTCGGTCGCGTTCGACGCGTCCTGCGAGGAGATGTGGCTGGCGTGGCGGTACGGGGCCTGCCTGGTGCCGGTGCCGCGTGCGCAGGTCAGGAGCGGTGCCGATCTCGGGCCCTGGCTGGTCGAGCAGGAGATCAGCGTGGTGTCGACCGTGCCGACGCTGGCCTCGCTGTGGGAGCCCGAGCACCTGAACGACGTACGGCTGCTGATCTTCGGCGGTGAGGCCTGCCCGCCGGAGCTGGTGCAGCGGCTGGTGACGGAGGGGCGCGAGGTCTGGAACACGTACGGGCCCACCGAGGCGACCGTCGTGGCCTGCGCGTCGCTGATGAGCGGTGCGGAGCCGATCAGGATCGGGCTGCCGCTGGACGGCTGGGAGCTGGCCGTCGTGGACGAGGCCGGGGAGCCCGTGCCGATGGGCGGCACGGGGCAGCTGGTGATCGGCGGGGTCGGGCTCGCGCGGTATCTCGACGCCGGGAAGGACGCGGAGAAGTACGCGCCCCTGGAGTCGCTGGGGTGGGAGCGGGCGTACCGGAGCGGGGACCTCGTCACGGCGGAGCCCGAGGGGCTGGTCTTCCTCGGGCGGGCCGACGAGCAGATCAAGCTCGGCGGGCGGCGCATCGAACTCGGTGAGGTGGACGCGGCCCTGCAGGCGCTGCCCGGGGTGGCGGGGGCCGCCGCCGCTGTGCGCACCGCCCGTAGCGGCAACCAGCTCCTCGTCGGCTATGTCGTCACCCAGGACGGCTGGGACCACGCGGCGGCCGTGGAGAAGCTGCGCGCCGAGCTGCCGGCCGCGCTGGTCCCGCTGCTCGCGCCGGTCGACGACCTGCCGACCCGGACGAGCGGCAAGGTCGACCGCAAGGCCCTGCCCTGGCCGCTGGAGGGGCTGGCGACCGGTGGCCCGGCCGAGCAGCTGTACGGCACCGAGGCCTGGCTCGCCGAGCAGTGGAGCGAGGTTCTCGGCATCCCCGTGGCGAGTGCGCGGGACGACTTCTTCGCGATCGGCGGCAGCAGCCTCGCCGCCGCCCAGCTGACCACGCGGCTGCGCAGCCGCTACCCGAGCGCCGCCGTCCTCGACATCTACCAGCAGCCCGTGCTGCGGAAGTTGGCGCGGCATCTGGAGAAGTCGGCGCAGGACGACGGCGCCGAGCGGACCGTCGCTCCGGTGCCGGTCCGCGCCCAGGTGGTCCAGCTCCTGGTGCTCCTCCCCCTGTTCACGCTGCTCGGGCTGCGCTGGAGTGTGGCGCTGGCCGCGCTCGGGAACCTGCTGCCCGCCTACTCCTGGCTGCCGAGCGCCCCTTGGTGGCTCGTCGGGGCCGGGGCGCTGCTGTTCTTCAGCCCGCCGGGACGGCTGGCGCTCGCGGCGGGCGGGGCCCGGTTGCTGCTGAGGGGGGTGCGGCCGGGGCGGTACCCGCGCGGTGGCAGCGTGCATCTTCGGCTCTGGTCCGCCGAGCGGCTGGCCGAGTTCAGCGGGGCGGGCTCGCTGACCGGGTCGTGGCTGGAGCGGTACGCGCGGGCGCTCGGCGCCAAGGTCGGTCCTGACGTGGACCTGCACTCGCTGCCGCCGGTCACCGGCATGCTCAGGCTGGGGCGGGGCGCGGCCGTGGAGTCCGAGGTGGACCTGTCCGGCTGGTGGCTGGACGGGGACCGGCTGGAGATCGGCCCGGTCAGGGTCGGCGGGCACGCCGTCGTCGGCACGCGCAGCATGCTCTTTCCCGGTGCCCGGGTCGGCAAGCGCGCCGAGGTGGCGCCCGGCTCGGCCGTCACCGGTCAGATCCCGACCGGGCAGCGCTGGGCGGGCGCTCCCGCGGTCAAGCTCGGCAAGGCCAAGCGGAACTGGCCGAAGGAACGGCCGGTGCGGGGCATGTACTGGCGCGTCCTGTACGGCGTGGCGGGCTTCGCACTGACGCTGCTGCCGGTGCTGGCGGGCCTGGTGGCACTGCTGGTGGCGCGCGTGTTCGTGGAATCGGGCGCCGGGCTCGGAGAAGCGCTCAAGGGTGCCGCGCTCGCCCTGGTCCCGGCGACGCTCGCCTTCGGGCTGGCGTACGCGCTGCTGCTCCTGACCGCCGTACGACTGCTGAGCCTTGGCCTGCGTGAGGGCACGCACCCCACCCACAGCCGGATCGGCTGGCAGGCCTGGACGGTCACGCAGCTGATGGACCGCTCGCGCGAGACGCTGTTCCCGCTGTACGCCGGGCTGGTCACGCCGGTGTGGCTGCGGCTGCTCGGCATGCGGATCGGGCGCGGTGCCGAGGTCTCGACGGTGCTCGCGCTGCCGAGCCTGACGACGGTCGGCGAGGGCGCGTTCCTGGCCGACGACACGCTGACCGCGCCGTACGAGCTCGGCGGCGGCTGGATGCGGATCGGGCGGGCGGAGATCGGGCGGCGGGCCTTCCTCGGGAACTCGGGGATGACCGGGCCGGGCCGGTCGGTGCCGGACGGCGGGCTGGTGGGTGTGCTGTCGGCGACGCCGAAGAAGGCGAAGAAGGGCAGCTCCTATCTGGGGCTGCCGCCGGTGAAGCTGCCCCGCTCGGCGGCGGGCGGTGACCAGAGCCGGACGTACGATCCGCCGGCGCGGCTGCTGTGGGCGCGCGGGCTGGTGGAGCTGTGCCGGATCGTGCCGGTGTTCTGCTCGGCGGGGATCGCCGTGCTGACGGTCGCGGCGCTGAGCGCGCTGAGCACCCTGGGTGCGTGGGCGCCGCTGCTGTCGGGGCTCGTGCTGCTCGGGGCCGGGATCGCGGCGGGGCTGCTGTCCGTCGTGGCGAAGTGGGCACTCGTGGGGCGGCACCGCAGCGGGGAGCACCCGCTGTGGAGCGGGTTCGTGTGGCGCAACGAGCTGGCGGACACCTTCGTCGAGGTCGTGGCCGTGCCGTGGCTGGCCGGTTCGGTGCCGGGTACGCCGGTGATGACGGCGTGGCTGCGCGGGCTCGGGGCACGGATCGGGCGGGGCGTGTGGGTGGAGAGCTACTGGCTGCCCGAGACGGACCTGGTGACGCTGGAGGACGCGGCGACGGTCAACCGGGGCTGCGTGCTCCAGACGCACCTCTTCCACGACCGGATCTTGCGGACGGATACTGTGGTCCTCCGTGAGGGCGCGACGCTGGGTCCTGGCGGCATCGTCCTGCCCGGCAGCACGGTCGGGGCCCGTACGACTCTGGGTCCGGCGTCGCTGGTGATGGCGTCGGAGTCCGTTCCCGACGACACCCGCTGGCTGGGCAATCCGATCGAGTCATGGCGTTCCTGAGGACGCCGCGCGGCTCGTCCGGGTCGGGGCCTGACGAGGACGGTGCACCGGCACGACGTCCGAGCACAGCGCAGGGAGCAGACGCAGCAGTGACCGTTCAGCAGGCAGTGGGTCCGGACCCGTACTTTCCGGCCAACGGCGATCCCCGTTACCGGGTGCACCGCTACGAGCTCGCGCTGGACTACCGCCCCGGCCCCAACCGGCTGTCCGGGACGGCCCGGATCAACGGCATAGCGGGACGGTCGCCGCTGGCGGAGTTCGTGTTGAATCTCGCCGACTTCAAGATCGGCCGGGTCCGGGTGGACGGCCGTCAGACGCACTACACCCACCGGGGCGGGCGGCTGCGGGTCCGCCCCGCGAAGCCGCTCCGCGCCGGGGCGGCCTTCACGGTGGAGGTGCACTGGTCGGGCAACCCCAGGCCGGTGACCAGCCCCTGGGGCGGGCTCGGCTGGGAGGAGCTGGCGGACGGGGCACTGGTGGCGAGCCAGCCGGTCGGGGCGCCGTCCTGGTACCCGTGCAACGACCGGCCCGCCGACAAGGCGTCGTACCAGATCTCGGTCACCACGCCGTCCGCGTACGCGGTGGTGGCGGGCGGGCGTCTGCTGACCCGCACGACGAAGGCCTCGACGACCACCTGGGTGTACGAGCAGTCCGCGCCGACGTCCAGCTATCTGGTCGGGCTGTCCATCGGCAAGTACCAGACGGTGCTGCTGGGCGATCCGGGCCTTGGCGGCGTCCCGCAGCACGGGCACATCCCGGCGCATCTGCTGCCCGAGTTCTCCCGGGACTTCGCGCGGCAGCCCCGGATGATGGACCTGTTCCAGGAGCTGTTCGGGCCGTACCCCTTCGACGAGTACGCGGTCGTGGTGACCGAGGAGGAACTCGACGTCCCCGTCGAGGCACAGGGGTTGTCGCTGTTCGGCGCCAACCACGTGGACGGGGCGCGGGGTTCGGAGCGGCTGGTCGCGCACGAGCTGGCCCACCAGTGGTTCGGCAACAGCGTGTCCATCGCCGACTGGCGGCACATCTGGCTGAACGAGGGGTTCGCCAAGTACGCCGAGTGGCTGTGGTCGGAGCGCTCGGGCGGCCGCACGGCCCACCAACTCGCCGCGACCGCCCACCGTCTGCTGTCCTCCCTCCCCCAGGATCTTCGGCTGTCGGACCCCGGCCGCAAGTCGATGTTCGACGACCGCCTCTACGAACGCGGCGGCCTCACCCTGCACGCGGTGCGGTGCGCGATGGGCGACCCCGACTTCTTCCGGATGCTGCGCGGGTGGGTCTCGCTGCACCGGGGCGGTGCGGTGAGCACGACGACGTTCACCGCGCACGTGGCCCGCTTCGCGCCCGAGCCGCTGGACGAGCTGTTCGAGGCGTGGGTGTACGGGGCGTCGTTGCCGCCCCTGCCCATGCCCGAGCGACGGGCTGCCGTCTAGCAGAATGACCGGCATGACCACGCGTTCCTGCCCGTGCGGGCTGCCTCAGGCGTACGACCAGTGCTGCGGCCGGTACCACTCCGGCGCCGCGGCGCCCACCGCGGAGGCGCTCATGCGGTCGCGGTACAGCGCCTTCGTGAAACGGGACGAGGCGTATCTGCTGCGGACCTGGCATCCGCGGACGCGGCCCGCGCGGGTCGAGTTCGATCCGGGGACGCGGTGGACCGGGCTGGACATCCTCGGCACGGGCGACGGATCCGCGTTCCACACCACCGGGACCGTGACCTTCCGCGCCTCGTTCCGGGGCGGGTCGCTGCACGAGCGGAGCCGGTTCGAGCGGGTGGACGGGGCCTGGGTGTACGTCGACGGGGAGTTCCTCGACCAGTGACGCGGACCCGGGGGGACCGGCGAGGCCTACGGCGCCAGGATGTCCAGTTCCTGCAGCGCGCCCACGGTGATCTCCCGGGTCAGGGCCTCCGCGCGGGTCGCGTCGCCCGCTCTGACCGCTTCGGCGACCTGGACGTGCAGGGTGACGGCGGCCGGGGCGGGGTCCTCGAACATGACCTCGTGGTGGGTGCGGCCGGCCAAAACCTCGGCGACGACGTCACCGAGACGGGCGAACATCTCGTTGCCGGAGGCGTTGAGGATGACGCGGTGGAAGGCGATGTCGTGGATCAGGTAGCCCTCGAGCTGGTGACCTCGTGAGTGCGCCACCATCCCCAGGGCGCACTCGGTGAGTTCGGCGCACTGGTCGGCCGTGGCGTACTTGGCGGCGAGGCCCGCGGCGATCGGTTCGACCGCGGAGCGCAGGACCGTGAGCGAGCGCAGCTGGCGGGGGCGGTCGGCGCCGGCCAGGCGCCAGCGGATGACCTGGGGGTCGTAGACGTTCCACTCTTTCGTGGGACGGACCGTCACGCCCACGCGGCGGCGGGACTCGACGAGGTGCATGGACTCCAGGACGCGGACCGCCTCGCGCATCACGGAACGTGAGACGTCGAAGCTCTGTGCCAGCTCGTCGGTGCGCAGGACACTGCCCGGCGGGTACTCGCCCGCGGTGATCGCGGGGCCGAGTGTCTCCAGTACACGGCCGTGCAGCCCGCGGCCCGATGTGCTCATGCACTCAGCGTACGGGGCACGTCACAGGACTAAAAAGTCAGACTTATTCGTCACAGGCTCTTGAATTCGTCGTACCTAATGCGTTTCAGTGTGGCCGACGTCAGATGTCGGCGTCGGATGTCGAGGAAGACAGCGAGGCAGTGATGCGTACCCCTCACGTCGTCGTGGTGATGGGCGTCGCCGGCACGGGCAAGACCACGATCGGTCCCCTGCTCGCGGCCCGGCTGGGCGTTCCCTACGCCGAGGGCGACGACTTCCACCCTCAGGCCAACATCGACAAGATGTCGGCCGGCACCCCGCTCGGGGACGCGGACCGGTGGCCGTGGCTCGACGCCATCGGTGACTGGGCGCACGGTCGGGCCGGGCTCGGCGGAGTGGTCAGCTGTTCGGCGCTGAAACGGTCGTACCGCGACCGGCTCAGGGCCGCCGCTCCCACCGTCGTGTTCGTGCACCTCGCGGGCGACCGGTCGCTGATCGAGGACCGGATGGCCCACCGCCAGGGTCACTTCATGCCGACCGCGCTGCTGGACTCCCAGTTCGCCACGCTCCAGCCGCTCCAGGCGGACGAGGCGGGAGTCGCCGTGGACGTGTCAGGCAGCCCGGAGGAGATCACCGAGCGAGCCGCCCGGGCGCTGGACGCGCTCGCGGCGACACCCCTCCCCGACGCACCCCGGTAACACCCCTCCCCCCATCCCCGTACCTGCAAGGGAACTCCCCCCGTGACCAGACTCAGTGTCGAGATGCTGGCAGCGGACGCACCCGAGCCGATCACCTCGGCCGGCCACGCTCAGCTGGGCATCGCCGTACTGGCGGGCATCGCAGTCATCGTTCTGCTCATCACCAGGTTCAAGCTCCACGCCTTCCTGTCGCTGACGATCGGGTCACTGGCGCTCGGCGCGTTCGCCGGGGCACCGCTCGACAAGACCATCACCAGCTTCACCACCGGGCTCGGCTCCACGGTCGCCGGTGTGGGCGTGCTGATCGCGCTGGGCGCGATCCTCGGCAAGATGCTCGCCGACTCGGGCGGCGCCGACCAGATCGTCGACACGATCCTCGCGAAGGCGAACGGCCGCACGATGCCCTGGGCGATGGTGCTGATCGCCTCGGTGATCGGTCTGCCGCTGTTCTTCGAGGTCGGCGTGGTGCTGCTGATCCCGGTCGTGCTGATGGTCGCCAAGCGGGGCAACTACTCGCTGATGCGGATCGGCATCCCGGCGCTCGCCGGTCTGTCCGTGATGCACGGTCTGGTCCCGCCGCACCCCGGTCCACTCGTCGCGATCGACGCGGTCCAGGCCAACCTCGGCGTCACGCTGGCGCTCGGCGTCCTGGTCGCCATACCGACCGTGATCATCGCCGGTCCGCTGTTCTCCCGGTACGCGGCCCGCTGGGTGGACGTCCCCGCCCCGGACCGGATGGTCCCGCAGCGCGCCTCCGAGGAACTGGAGCGGACCCCCGGCTTCGGCGCCACCCTCGCCACGATCCTCCTGCCGGTCGTCCTGATGCTCTCCAAGGCACTGGTCGACATCGTCATCGACGACCCGACGCACAGCGTGCAGCGCGCCTTCGACGTCATCGGCTCCCCGCTGATCGCCCTGCTCGCCGCCGTGCTGGTCGGCATCTTCACGCTCCTGCGGCCCGCCGGGTTCTCCAAGGAGCGGGTCTCCCAGCTCGTCGAGAAGGGCCTCGCGCCCATCGCCGGCATCCTGCTGATCGTCGGTGCGGGCGGCGGCTTCAAGCAGACGCTGATCGACTCCGGCGTCGGCCAGATGATCCTGGACATCTCCGAGGACTGGTCGATCCCGGCGCTGCTGCTGGCCTGGCTGATCGCGGTGGCGATCCGGCTGGCGACCGGTTCGGCGACTGTGGCCACGATCTCGGCGGCCGGTCTGGTCGCCCCGCTCGCGGCCGACATGTCGACGACCCACACGGCCCTGCTCGTCCTGGCCATCGGCGCCGGCTCGCTGTTCTTCAGCCATGTCAACGACGCCGGGTTCTGGCTGGTGAAGGAGTACTTCGGCCTGACGGTCGGTCAGACCCTCAAGACCTGGTCCGTCATGGAGACGATCATCTCGGTGGTCGCCGGAGCCGTCGTCCTGCTCCTCTCGCTGATCATTTAGGGATACGAGGATGAGTCACCCTCTGTTCGACATCAGCGGCCGAACCGCCCTGGTCACCGGCTCCAGCCGGGGCATCGGCCTCGCGCTGGCCCGCGGGCTCGCGGAGGCCGGCTGCCGGGTCGTCCTCAACGGGCGCGACGGCGACCGGCTGGCCAAGGCCGCCGCCGAATTGCCCGGAGACGTCCACACGGCCGTGTTCGACGTGACCGACGGGGCGTCGGTGCGGGCCGGGGTCGCGGACGTGGAGGAACGGGTCGGCCCGCTCGACATCCTCGTCAACAACGCGGGCATGCAACTGCGGGCCCCGCTCCTGGAGTTCACCGAATCGGACTGGCACCGGATCCTGGACACCAACCTGACCAGCGCGTTCCTCGTCGGCAGGGAAGCCGCGCGCCGGATGACGGAACGCGGCCACGGCAAGATCATCAACATCTGCTCGCTGCAGAGCGAGGTGGCCCGGCCCGGTATCGCGCCCTACGCGGCCACCAAGGGCGCGCTGAAGATGCTCACCAAGGGCATGTGCGCGGACTGGGGGCCATGCGGCGTCCAGGTCAACGGCCTCGGCCCCGGCTACATCGAGACCGAGCTGACCCAGCCCCTCGTCGAGGACGAGGAGTTCAGCGCGTGGGTGCGGCGACGCACCCCGGCCGGGCGCTGGGGCCGTACGGAGGACCTGGTGGGCGGGGTGCTGTTCCTGGCCTCGCCCGCCGCGAACTTCGTCGGCGGGCAGGTGCTGTATGTCGACGGCGGCATGACGAGCGTGCTGTGACCTGTGGGGGACTGTGATGCTGGGTTGTGTGATCCACGGTCAGGACGACCTGCGGGCCGATGAGCTGAAGGTGCCCGCCCCCGGTCCGGGGCAGGCGCTGGTCGCCGTCCGCTACGGCGGGATCTGCGGCTCCGACCTCCACTACTGGCGGCACGGCGGGGTCGGCGACTTCCGGCTGCGGGAGCCGATGCTGCTGGGCCACGAGGTGGTCGGGACGGTCGTGTCCTACGGCGACGGCACGTCAGGTCCGGTCGCCGGTACGGCCGTTGCCGTGCACCCGGCCAGTCCCTGCGGGGTGTGCCCGGAGTGTGCGGACGGACGGCGGAACGTCTGCCGGGACACCCGCTACCTCGGCAGCGCGGCCCGCTTCCCGCACGTCCAGGGCGGCTTCGCGGCCCAGGTGGTCGTCCCCGCCGAGCAGTTGAGGCCGCTTCCGGCCGGTCTCGGCCTGCGCCGCGCGGCGCTCGCGGAGCCGCTGTCGGTGGCGCTGCACGCGGTGCGGCGGGCCGGGGACGTGCGCGACCGGCACGTCCTGGTCACCGGGGCGGGCCCCATCGGATGCCTCGTGGTCGCGGCGGCGAAGGCCGCGGGCGCCGCGCACGTGACGGCGACGGACCTGCTCCCGGCGGCGCTGCGGTACGCCCGGGCCGCGGGCGCCGACACCGTCGTACGGGCCGACGCCCCGTCCGACCCCGGCCGGCCGTCCGAGGCCGACGTCGCCGTGGAGGCGTCGGGGGTGGCCGCCGGGCTGAACACGTGTCTGGGTCGGGTGCGGCGCGGTGGGGTCGTCGTGCAGCTCGGGATGCTGCCGCCGGGGCCGAGTCCGTTCGCGGGGAACCTGGTGGTGAGCCGGGAGATCGAACTGCGGGGCGCGTTCCGCTTCGACGGCGAGTTCGACGAGGCACTGGAACTGCTCGCCGCGGAGCCCGCCTTCGACGCCCTGATCAGCTCGGTGGTGCCGGTGACGGAGGCGGAGACGGCGTTCGCCCTGGCCGCGGACCGGAGCCGGTCGTGCAAGGTGCTGCTGGACTTCGGCGTCTGAGGTTCCGAGGGCACTTTCCGAAGACGCCGACGAAGACGCCGGCCGGTGCTGTCCGCTTCCGGTCGGCGTCTAGGGCCGCCACAACCGGTGTTCGCGCTCCGCCCACTCCCGGCTCACCGAGCCGGTGCGCATCCCCCGTCGCGCCTCCGGGTCGCCCAGAGCCATCCCGATGTGGCCGGCCAGGACGATGCCGATGGTCAGTGCCAGCCAGTCGTGGACGAAGGTCGCGCTGGTGCGCCACATCACCGGGGTGAGGTGGGTGAACCACATGATCAGGCCGGTGCCGAGCATGACCAGGGTGGCGCCGGCGACCCAGGCCGCGTACACCTTCTGACCGGCGTTGAACTTGCCCGCCGGGCGGGAGGCGCGCCGCTTGTCACGGCGCAGGGCGGCACGCAGCCAGAGGCGGTCGTGCGGGCCGAAACGGTTGAGGAAGCGCAGGTCGGTGCGGAAGGCGCGGGAGGCGAGACCGGCCAGGACCGGCACGGGCAGGGCGAGGCCGGCCCACTCGTGGACGCGGACGACCAGCTCGCGGCGGCCGACGAGTTCGGCGAGCTGCGGGACGTACAGACAGGCCGCCGTCACCACGCACACGCCCATCAGGACGGCCGTGGTGCGGTGCACCCACCGTTCGGCGCGGGTGAAGCGGCGGACCCGGGTGGTCACCGGGGTGTCAGCTCGTAGGGTCATCGTCCCGCCCGTTCGAACGGCCCACCCAGGCGTCGATGTCGTAGCCGCGGTTCTCCCAGTAGCCCGGCTTCACGTCCTCGGTGACGGTGATGCCGGAGAGCCACTTGGCGGACTTGTAGAAGTACATGGGGGCCACGTAGAGGCGGACCGGGCCGCCGTGGGAGTGGCCGAGGTCCTTGTCCTGCATGCGCAGGGCGACCAGGACGTCCGCGCGGCGGGCCTGGTCGAGGGTCAGGCTCTCGGAGTAGGCGCCGTCGAAGCAGGTGAAACGCACCGCCCCGGCCGAGGGGCGCACTCCCGCGGCGTCCAGGAGCCGGGACAGGCGTACCCCCTCGAAGGGGGTGTCGGGGACCCGCCAGCCGGTGACGCACTGGACGTCCTTGACCATGCGGGTCTGGGGCAGGGCTCGCAGGTCGGCCAGCGTGTAGGTCTTCGGGCGGTCGACCAGGCCGTCGATGGTGAGCCGGTAGTTCTCGGCGTTCTTGCGGGGCACGGAGGACGTGACCGAGTAGTAGCGGAAGCCGCCGCCGTTGGGGAGCAGGCCGGTCAGGCCGGTGGGGTCCTTGTCGGCGGCGCTGCCGAGGAAGGCCTCCAGGCCGCGTTGCAGGGTGGGCGCGGCGACGACGCCCAGCGCGCCCAGGCCGAGGGTGCCGAGGAAGACGCGGCGGCCGACGGGGGTGCCGCGTGTCTCGGACCGGTCTGTGCCCGCTTCGTCCGCTTCTTCGGGCTGTTCGGAGTTCACGGGTTCATTCGAGCACCCGCGACCCCGGGGCGGCCAGGGGTCACGGGTGTTCGTCAGAGTTCCGTCATCTCTTCTCACACGGTTCTCAGGTGGTCACGACGTCTTCTCGGCCGCCTTCTCCAGCTGGAACGCCTCGTTGCCGAGCCCGATGCGGGCGTGCGCCTCGGGTGCCCTGGAACGCAGGAGCAGGCCCTGGACCAGGCCGGCCACCAGGGCGAGGCCGATGACGCCGGGCAGGACCCAGCTCAGGGCCGAGCCGGGGCCGGCGCCGACCAGGACGTCGAAGTCCTTGACCGTGTAGGCGGCGATCACCAGGAGGGCGATGCCCGCGACGGCCGAGGTGAGCAGGCGCCAGGCCTGGGCGCCAGCGGCACCGCGGCGGGTGAAGAACACGACGACCGAGAGGGAGGCCGCCGCCATCAGCACGATCACGCCGAGCGCGCCGATGTTGCCGCACCAGGTGAACAGCTGCAGTACGGGGGCGGTGGGGTCCCCGGACGGCTTGTCGTCGGCGACCGCGAAGGCGGCCACGACCAGCACGGACACGGCCGTCTGGAGCAGGGAGCCGGTGCCGGGGGCGCCGCTCGCGCCGGTGGTGCGGCCGAAGGCGGCGGGCAGCAGGCCCTCGCGGCCCATGGCGAAGGCGTACCGGGCGACGACGTTGTGGAAGCTGAGCAGGGCCGCGAACATGCCGGTCACGAAGAGGATGTGCAGGACGTCCGTGAAGGTGCCGCCGAGCCGGGACTCGGTGAGGGTGAACAGCAGTCCGGCGCTCTGCTGCTGTGCCTGGCCGACGATCGCCGAGGGACCGGTGGCGACGGTGAGGGCCCAGCTGCTGAGCGCGAAGAAGACGGCGACCCCACCGACCGCCAGGAACATCACCCGCGGCACCAGGACGTGCGGGCGGCTGGTCTCCTCGGCGTACACGGGCGCCTGCTCGAAGCCGAGGAAGGCGGCGATGCAGAAGCACAGCGCGGTGCCGAGGCCGGCGCCGGTGAGCGTGTCCGGGTTGAAGGCGTGCAGCGACAGACCCTGGGGGCCGGGGTCCGCGACGGCCGCGATGTCGAAGATCACGACCAGGGCGACCTCGACGACCAGCAGAACGCCGAGCACGCGCGCGTTGACGTCGATCTTCAGCCGGCCCAGCGCGCCGACGACGAGGGCGGCCGCCAGCGCCGGTATCCACCAGGCGACCTCCAGGTCGGCGTAGGTGGCGAACAGGCCGGAGACCTCGAAGCCGAAGATGCCGTAGATGCCGACCTGGAGTGCGCTGTAGGCGACGAGGGCGACCACGGCTGCGCTCGCGCCGGCGGTGCCGCCGAGGCCGCGGGAGATGTACGCGTAGAAGGCGCCGGCGTTGTGGACGTGCCGGCTCATCTCCGCGTAGCCGATGCCGAAGAGGGCCAGGACGACGCCGAGGACGACGAAGAGCAGCGGCTGTCCGACGATGCCCATCACCGCGAATGTGGTGGGCATGACACCCGCGACGACCATGAGGGGGGCGGTCGCGGCGAGGACGGAGAGCAGCAGGCCGCCGGTGCCGAGGCGGTCCGAGCGCAGGGCACGCTCCTCGCCCTTGAACGTGCTGATGCCGTCGGTGGTTCTGCGCGTGCTCGAGCTGTCCGTCGTCATGGGGGTGACCGTCCTTATTCCGGGAAATGGGGATTACGCCGTGCCGAGCGCGCCGGCGCGTGCGGCACGGAAGGCGGGGTAGGGGTCGCGGTCCGGGTACGCCCACGGCGCCGGGGTCGCGTGTTCGCCGATGCGGTGGAAGAGGGCGGCGGCCTCGGCGCCCCGGCCCTCGCAGACCTTGGCGTGGGCGAGGAAGTTGAGGTCGACCAGTCGGCGGGGGTGCCCCTCGTGCTCCCACTCCAGCCACCAGTCGAAGGCGGCCTTCATCACCTGCCGGGCCCGGCGTCCGCTCCAGTGCCCGGAGGCGGCGGGGTCGGAGGGCTCGTGCCCGTCGGCGGCCAGCACGCGGTAGCGCTCGGCGTGTGCGACGACCGGGAGGATCGCGAGCGGGGAGTCGGCGGGGGCCTGCTCGGCGGCCCAGTGGGCGAAGTCGTACACCTCGTGCAGGGGGTCCGGGCCGGTGCCGGAGCGGCTCTCGGCCAGGTGGGCGACCATCAGGTGGTGGGCGTGGTGGTGGTCGGCGTACCGCGCCCGGACCTCCCCGAAGAGCCGGACGACCTCCTCACCGGCGCGGAGTCGCTTCGCCAGCATGAGCAGACCCAGCCAGGGGGTCGGGTCGGCCGGCGCGAGCGCGGCGGCGGACCTGCAGGCCTCGCGGGCCCGGTCCGCCTTCTCCTTGCCCCCCAGCGCCCGCCGGACCTGGGCCAGCGCGAGCAGGACGGCCGCGTCGACGGAGTCGGGCTCGGCGAGCAGCCAGTCACCGGCCCACGCGGCGCTGGAGGGCTCCAGGGCGAGCACCGTCAGCCGGTGCCCCCGCCGGTCCCAGTCGTCCCCCGTCCTCGCGAGCAGCGCACGAGCGGCCTGCCACCGCCCCTGCCTCAGGGCGGCCCGCGCGGCGACGAGCTCGGCGTCGTCGAGGGCGGCGTCGAGCGCCTGGGCGGCGGCGCGGTGACGACTGCGCCCGAGGGGTGGCGGGGGTGGGGACACCGCGGGGACTTCCTCACGCGGCACGGCTCGGTGTCGGTGTGCGGCCGACGTGGCGGCCGGCCTTCTGGTCTGGACTTTTCGGCTTGCCATCAACTGATCACGCACAGCCAACCCCCAGCCAATGCTTTCCGTCAAGGGCCCTTCGGGTGTTACACGCGTCAACTTCCGTGACCCGAAGGGGACTTGCGAGAGCGTCGGACACGCCATGCACGAATTGCCGGAAATGTCTGTGGTCCACGCCATAGCGCGGCCGCGCGATGGCCCGCACGATGGCAGGACGGTCACGCGCACCTTCCCCGGCCGGGCGAGGACGGCGGGACCGAGTCAACCGCCCGGACCCCGGGGTTACTCCCAGGGGCATGGCGGGCCCGGGGCGCTACAGTCGACGCCTACCCCGTGGCCCCTCCCCATTGATCGAGGTATACGCAGCGTGTCGGTTCTGGTACTTGTTCTCGCCGTGAGCGCGGCCTGCTGTCTGGGCTTCGGGTTCGTACTCCAGCAGAACGCCGCCCGGCAGGCTCCGCTGAGCGACTTCCTCTCCCCCCGGCTGCTGCTCGACCTGATGAAGGTGCCGCGCTGGCTCGGCGGCATCGGCCTGATGGTGGCGGGCATGGCCCTCGGCGCGATGGCGCTGAGCCAGGGCGAGATCTCCCTGGTGGAGCCCCTCCTCGCGACCAACCTGGTGTTCGCCCTCGCCCTGTCCCGCAAGCAGAGCAAGCAGCCGCTGGGCCGGCAGGGCTGGGCGGGCCTCCTGTTGCTCGCGGGCGGAGTGACCACGTTCATCGTGGCGGGCGAGCCGCGCGGCGGCACCCCGGTCACCGACCCCCTGCGCCCCTGGCTGATCATCGGCGTGATGACCGGCCTCGCCCTGCTGCTCACCGCCTACGCCAAGCGCTCCCGGCTGAGCTCCGGCCCGGTCCTGCTCGCCCTGGCAGCCGGTCTGCTGTACGGCGTCCAGGACGCGCTGACCCGGGTGAGCGGCCAGCGCTTCTCCGAGGGCGGCCTCGTGGAGCTGCTGACCGGCTGGCAGCCGTACGCCGTGCTGGTGCTCGGCGTCACCGGCCTCATCCTCGTGCAGAGCGCCTTCGAGACCGCTCCGCTGCGGATGTCGCTGCCCGCCCTGACCGCGGCCCAGCCGCTGGCCGGGATCATCTGCGGTGTCGGCTTCCTCGGCGACCGGCTGCGCACCGACACGGGCGCGCTGGCCTGGGAGGCGGCGGGGCTCGCGGCGATCGTCGGCGGCATCGTGCTCCTCGGCATGCACCCGGCGATGCCGTGCACGCAGACCGAGCGGGCGCGGGACCCCCAGCCGGCCGAGGCCCGGGCCTGACGCGGCCTGCGGCCCCTGCTTGGATGGGGCCATGAGCGCTGCTGACGAGATCCTCGACATCGTCGACGAGAACGACAACGTCGTCGGACAGTCCCCGCGCGGCGAGGCCTACGCGAAGGGCCTGCGCCACCGCTGCGTCTTCATCGAGGCCCGGGACGCCGAGGGCCGGATCTTCGTACACCGCCGCACGCCGACCAAACTGGTCTTCCCGTCCCTGTACGACATGTTCGTCGGCGGAGTGGTCGGCGCGGGCGAGTCCTACGACGACGCGGCCCTGCGCGAGGCCGAGGAGGAACTGGGCGTGAGCGGGCTGCCACGCCCCGGGCACCTCTTCACGTTCCTCTACGACGACGGCGCCGGCCGGACCTGGTGGTCCTCGGTGTACGAGGTCCGCTGCGACCTTCCGGTCAGCCCGCAGGCCGAGGAGGTGGCCTGGCACGACTTCCTGCCGGAGGACGAGGTGCGGCGCCGGCTGACGGAGTGGGAGTGGGTGCCGGACGGGCTGGCCGCGTACGAGCGGCTGCGGGCCTACCGGTCGACGGGCTGAGCCGGCGAGCCGCCGGCTCCGCTGATCAGGGCCCGGTGGAGCGGGCCGGGGCGACGCGTCCCCCCGCTCAGCGGACTGCTGCCCGGAACGTGCCGGCAGGGGCTCTCCCGGAAGGGGTGGTCGAGGAACCGCTCGGCCGCCTCGGGAGCGTCCCCCGCCGTCACGCCCACGGCGACGAGCGCGGCGGCGATCCGCTCCACCGCCTCCTCCACCGGGGTGTCCGCGTCACCGAACGCCGGCAGCAGCAGGAGCAGCCGCAGGTCCGGATCGCGTACGCCCTCGCTACGGGCCGGGGCCGAGTCGGCGACCGCGAGCAGGTCCGGCCAGGACAGCCCCGGCCCGGTGAAGTGGCCGTCGGTGGTCGCCAGGCACGTCTCCCGGGCCCGGCCGGGGTGGGTGAGCAGGTAGTCCGTGCCCGGGTCGTCGGGGAAGTTCCGGTGGACGATCCACAGCGGGTGCCCGCCGGGCAGCGGTATGCGGTACGCGGGCCACACCTGCGTCGCGCCGTACAACGCCTCGCCCGCCGCGTCCACGTCCGCCAGGTCCGCGCCGAACACCTCCGGCTCGTCGGCGAACCCGCTCCAGACCGGGCCGAAGTACGCCGGCCAGAACCCGGGCAGGCCGAGCAGTTGCTCGGCGGGGACGATGCCATACCCCGGCTGCGCGTACCCGGCCAGTGACGTGGGGACATCCATGCCTCCGAACGGTAGCGGGCGGCACCGACAAGCCCCGTGACAGAGCCCCGGTAGGGTCCTGCCCGTGATCGGTTTCGCACGCAACGCCCGGCTGTGGTTCGCCCCCCAGGAGATCCGGCGGGAGGGCAGCACCCCCGACTACCGCTTCTCGCTGGCGAACGAACGCACCTTCCTGGCCTGGCTGCGCACCGCGCTCGCGCTGATCGGCGGCGGCTTCGCCGTGGACCAGTTCCTGCCGGACCTGCGCTGGGGCTGGCGGGTCGGGCTCGCGCTCGCGCTGCTCGCGGCGGGCGTGCTGTGCGCGCTGCGGGCGGTCAACCACTGGGTGCGCTGTGAGCGGGCCATGCGCCGGGGCGAGGACCTGCCGGTGTCCCGGTTCCCGGCGCTGCTGAGCCTCGCCGTCGCGGTGGTGGCCGTCGCGATGGTCGTCGTGGTGCTCTTCGGGTGGGAGGGATGAGCGCGGCGCCCGCCCGAAAGGCCCCGGACCGGGACCCCGGGCTGCAGCCCGAGCGGACCCGGCTGGCCTGGCGGCGCACGACCCTGTCCAGCACCGCCGCCGCCCTGCTCGCCCTGAAGACCACGCTGCACGGCGGGACCTCGGTGTCCGGGATCGTCCTCGGCGTCCTGTCCTGCGGCCTCTGGACGGCCTTTCTGCTGATCGCGCACCGACGCATCCGCGTCCTGTCCGCCACGAGCAGCCCGGCGGCACTCTCCCCCCGGCACGCGTCGGCGGGGGCACTGCTCACGGTGGGGCTCGCGGTGTGCGCGGCGGCGCTGATCCTTTAGGGGTCCTTTCACTATGAGCGTCCGATCAGGTCGCGTGGTCTGGTGCCGTGCATCGCAAGGCGCCGGAGCGGCCGCGATGGGGGTCCCCCCGCGCGAGGTTGTTCGAGCGTGGGGGAGGAGCCACGTGGGCGTTTCGGCAACGCGGCGAGGTGCGGTGCCAGACCACGCGACCCGGACGGGCATAGTGAAAGGACCCCTAAGGCCCTGTCGTCAGGTTCCACCAGGCCACCCGGGGCGGATCCCCGTACGCGATCCGCGCCGGCAACTCCATGGGCCCGCCTCCTTGCGGGTACCCGGCGGACGCCACACAGGTCCGAATCGTCCGATACGCGGCGTTCGCGTGGCAGCCTGTCCGACGTCATCGCCCGCACCCCCGAAGGTGAGCACCATGACCACCCTGCACCAGGAACACGCCTCCCACCCGCACACGCACGGCCCGGACTGCGGCCACGCCGAGGTACGGCACGGCGACCACGTCGACTACGCGCACGACGGGCACATGCACCGCGAGCACGGCGGCCACTGGGACGAGTGCGAAGCCGACGCGCATGTCGCCCATGAGGGCCACGATCACCGGCACGGGCAGGACTGCGGGCACGAGAGCGCCCTGCACGGCGACCACGTGGACTACCTCCACGACGGCCACCGGCACGCCCAGCACGAGGGCCACTGGGACGATCACTGAGCCGGCCCGGCCGAGAAGTCACCGCCGGCAGCTCCCCGGGCACCCTGCTCGGGGAGTTGTCGGCCTAGGGTGGCCCCGATCACGTTCCTGGTTCCGTTCCCCTACTGGACGACATACCGACCGGTCGGCATCATTGGTCGCGTTGAATTCGTCCGTCCGTAGGAGCAACGAATGAGCCCCGACCACCCGCCCGGACTCGATCTCGACCGGCTGCGCGGCCTGCTCGACCGCGAGCGGCCCGGCCTGGTGCACGGCCCCCTGACCGGCCGGCTGATCGAGGGCGGACGGTCGAACCTCACCTACGCGGTCTCCGACGGCACGTCGAAGTGGGTCGTACGACGGCCTCCGCTCGGCCATGTGCTCGCCACCGCGCACGACATGAAGCGCGAGCACCGGGTGATCAGCGCGCTGCACCCGACGAACGTGCCGGTGCCCCGCCCCGTGCTGCTGTGCGAGGACGACGAGGTGCTCGGGGCGTCCTTCTACGTCATGGAGTACGTGGAGGGGACGCCGTACCGCACGGCCGGCCAGCTCGCCCCGCTCGGCCCGGAGCGCACCCGGGGTGCCGTGCTGTCCCTGGTGGACACGCTCGTGGAGCTGCACGCGGTGGACCCGGCCGAGGTGGGTCTCGGCGACTTCGGCCGCCCGGAGGGCTTCCTGGACCGCCAGCTGCGGCGCTGGGGCAAGCAGCTGGACGCCTCCCGCAACCGTGAGCTGTCCGGCATCGACGAGCTGCACGCGGCCCTCGGCCGTCAGCTGCCCGACTCCCCCGCCCCGACCGTGGTGCACGGCGACTACCGGCTCGACAACGTCCTGATCGGCGACGACGACCGGATCAAGGCGATCCTCGACTGGGAGATGTCGACCCTCGGCGACCCGCTGACCGACCTCGGCCTGCTGGTGATGTACAGCATGCCGCTCGGCACGCCCGACTCGCCGGTGTCCACGACCGCGGAGGCCGCCGGGCACCCCTCGCCCGCCGAACTGATCGAGCGGTACGCGGCCCGCTCGGGCCGCGACGTCCAGGCGGTCTCCTGGTACACGGCGTTCGCCTGGTTCAAGCTCGCCGTGATCCTGGAGGGCATCCACTACCGCTACACCCTGGGCCAGACGGTCGGCCCGGGCTTCGACCGCATCGGTGAGCTGGTCCCCGTCTTCATCGGGCACGGCCTGACCACTCTTCAGGAAGGCTGACGGAACATGGACTTCACGTTCGACGCACGCACCGAGGAGCTGCGCGCCAAGCTGCTCGCCTTCATGGACGAGTACGTCTACCCGGCCGAGGCGGTCGCGGAGGAGCAGCGCGCCCTGCTCGCCTCGCCGTGGGACACCCCGGCCGTGGTCGAGGAGCTGAAGGCCGAGGCGCGCCGGCAGGGCCTGTGGAACCTCTTCCTTCCCGACAGCGAGTACGGCGCCGGCCTGACCAACCTGCAGTACGCGCCGCTCGCCGAGATCACCGGCCGTTCCCCGCAGTTGGCGCCCACCGCGCTGAACTGCGCGGCACCCGACACCGGGAACATGGAGGTGCTCACGCAGTTCGGCGACGAGCAGCAGAAGAAGCAGTGGCTGGCGCCGCTGCTCGCCGGTGAGATCCGCTCGGCGTTCGCGATGACCGAGCCGGAGGTGGCCTCCTCGGACGCCACGAACATCACCACGCACATCGAGCGGGCCTCCGACGGCACGGACGAGTACGTCGTCACCGGCCGCAAGTGGTACATCTCCGGGGCGATGAACCCCGACTGCAAGATCTTCATCGTGATGGGCAAGACGGACCCGGACGGTGCCGACATCCGCCGTCAGCAGTCCATGATCCTCGTCCCCCGCGACACCCCGGGCGTCACGGTCCAGCGGGCGATGCGGGTGTTCGGCTACGAGGACCACTCCCACGGCGGCCACGCCGAGGTGGTCTTCGACCACGCGCGCGTGCCGGCGTCGAACCTGATCGGCGAGGAGGGCGGCGGCTTCGCCATCGCGCAGGCCCGGCTGGGTCCCGGCCGCATCCACCACTGCATGCGGCTGATCGGCATGGCCGAGCGGGCGATCGAGCTGATGTGCAGGCGGGCCGTCGCGCGCGACGCCTTCGGCAAGGCGCTGGCCCAGCAGGGGGTCGTCCACAACTGGATCGCCGACGCACGGGTGACCGTCGAGCAGCTGCGGCTGCTGGTGCTGAAGACGGCCTGGCTGATGGACACGGTCGGCAACCGGGGCGCCCACGCCGAGATCCAGGCCATCAAGATCGCCACGCCCCGCGCGGTCGTCGACATCATCGACCGGGCCATCCAGCTGCACGGCGCGGGTGGCGTGAGCCAGGACTTCCCCCTCGCCGAGCTCTACGCCGGCGCCCGGACCCTGATGATCGCCGACGGGCCGGACGAGGTGCACCAGCGGTCGCTGGCGCGCCGGGAGCTGAAGAAGTACATGTGAGGTGACGGGTGAGGGGCGGCCGCCGGTGGCAGCCGCCCCTCACGCGCGCGTGCCAGGACGAAGGGCCTAGGGCCGCAGCGCCCGCAGCAGGAGGTCCGCGAGGTGGTCGGCGACCTCCTGAGGGCTGAGCGGGCCGTCGGGCCGGTACCAGGTGGACAGGTGGTGGACGGAGCCGAAGTGGTAGTCCACGACCAGGTCGGCGGGGGTCGCCTCGGAGAAGACGCCGGCCTGCTGGCCCTCCTCGACGAGCGCGCGGAAGCGTTCGTGGTAGCGCCGGCGTTCGGCGCGCACCTGCTTGTGCTTCTCGGGGCTGAGGTGGTGCATCGAGCGGAAGAAGATCGACGCGTCGTCGAGGTTGTCGATGGTGGTGACGACGACGTCGGCCGCCGCGCCCCTGAGGCGCTTCTCGATCGGCTCGTCCGCGTTCGCGAACGCGTCGAGTCTTTCCTGCTGTACGCGCAGCACGCGCGCGTACACCTCGTGCAGGAGGTCGTCCTTGGAGCCGAAGTAGTGGTAGAGCGCCCCCTTGGTGACGCCCGCCGCCTCGACGATCTCCTGCACCGAGGTGCGGTCGTAGCCCTGCTCGGCGAAGAGCCGGGTGGCGGCGGCGAGGAGCCGCTGCGGTACGGGGGTCCCGTCACCGTCCGTAGTCCTGGGCACTGCCGCCACCTGCTTTCCGAGGCATTCTTCTGTTGCTGCTTCTAGTCGTGCGTGCGGGAACGCAGTTCCCGCCGGAGGATCTTCCCACTCGCCGTCTTCGGCAAGTCCGGCAGGATCTCGACCTCCCGCGGGTACTTGTAGGCGGCCAGTCTCTCCTTGCAGTACGCGGCGAGCGCATCCGGGGCCGTGTCGGAACCCGGACGCAGGCTGATGTACGCCTTGACGGTCTCCCCCCGGTACCCGTCGGGCACGCCGACGACGGCCGCCTCGCGCACCGCCGGGTGGGTGTAGAGCACGTCCTCGACCTCGCGCGGCCACACCTTGAAGCCGGACGCGTTGATCATGTCCTTCTTGCGGTCGACGACGTACAGCCAGCCCCGCTCGTCCATGAAACCGATGTCCCCGGTGCGCAGCTCCCCGTCCGGGAACGTCTCGGCGGTGGCGTCGGGGCGCCGCCAGTAGCCGGGGACGACCTGCGGCCCCCGCACGAGGATCTCGCCCTGTTCCCCGAAGGGCACCTCGGCGCCCTGGTCGTCGACGATCCGGACGACCGTGTCGGGGCCGGGCGCGCCCACGGCCAGCGTCCCGGAGACCGGATCGACGGGCGCTTCCAGGGCCGGCGGTACGGAGGCGCAGGGCGCGGTGCACTCGGTGAGCCCGTAGCCGTTGCGGATGTACGGCCCGAAGCCGGCCCGGAACTTCTCCACCAGGGCGGGCGGAAGGGGTGCACCGCCGGAGGAGATGTTGACGAAGGAGGAGAAGTGCTCCGGGGTGACGGACGGGTGGGCGGCCAGCGCCATGAAGGCGGTCGACGGGCCGACCGTGTAGTGCGGCCGGTGCTCGGCGAACGCGTCCAGGACGACACCCGCCTCGAAGCGGTACGCCAGGGCGAGCGTGCCCGCGCTGTTCAGACAGGCACCCAGCTGGCAGACCATGCCGGTGATGTGGAACAGCGGCGCCATCGCGAAGTAGACGGGCGCCTCGGGAAGGTTCAGGCCGGTCCGCTGCCGCTCGGCGTTGTGCATGATGTTGCCGTGCGTGTTGGTGGCGCCCTTGGGGGTGCCGCTGGTGCCCGAGGTGTAGCTGATCAGCGCGATGTCGGCGGGGGCCGGGTCGCGGCCCTCCGGCGCCTGGTGACCGGCCCGCGCGACGGCCGTCAGGTCGTCGGCGTCCGCGGCCTGCGCAAGCCGCTCGAAGGTCAGCACGCGCGCGTCCTGGCGGGTCTGGAAGTCCAGCTCGCAGGCGGTCAGCACGATCCGCGGGGGCGCGTCGGCGGCGGTGTCCCGCAGATACGACTCCCAGGCGTGGTCCGAGCAGACCAGCGCGGCCACCTCGCCGTCCCGCAGGACGTGCCCGACCTCCCCCGACTTGTACATGGGGTTCACGGGAACGACGATCGCGCCCGCCTTCCAGGCGCCGAGCAGCGCGAGCACGAAGTGCGGGGAGTTCTGCAGCAGGATCGCCACCCGCTCGCCGCGCTCCAGGCCGCGGGCGGCCAGGTGACCGGCCACGGAGTCGCTCAGCTCGTCGGCCTCGCGGTAGGTCAGGCGGCCGTCGAAGTAGGCGAGGAAGGTGCGGTCGGGGGTCAGTTCGACCGCCTTGCGCAGGGCGTGGACGAGGGAGTCGGCCGGCTCTATGGGCGCGCGCTGGGCGTCGTCGAGCAGACCGAGCCAGGGCTTGGCCGCGTAACGGGAGTCGGTCACCGGGCGGCCTCCCACTTGCGCTGGAGGTGGTTCATGTTGGTCAGCCAGCGGTCGGGCTCGGCGGCCCTGGCCTGGTAGTACCCGGCGACCTCGGGGTGCGGCAGGATCAGGAAGCGGTCCTCCTCGATGCCCTTGAAGAGGGCGTCCGCCACCTCCGCCGGGGCGATCGCGGTCGGCTGGAGCACCAGGTCGCCCGCGCTGCCGGTGGCCGCCAGCATGTCGGTGCGCACACCCTGCGGACAGATCGCGTGCACCTTCAGACCGCGGTGGCGGTACGTCAGCGACAGCCACTCGGCGAAGGCGTACGCGCCGTGCTTGGTGACGCTGTACGGCGCGGCGCCGATCATGGTGAGCAGTCCGGCGGCGGACACGGTGGAGACGAAACGGCCGCTGCCGCGCTCCAGCCAGTCCGGGAGCAGTTCGTGGGCCGCGCGGACGTGCGCCATGACGTTCACGTCCCAGGACAGCGCCCAGGGCCGCTCGTCGAACGCCTCGCCGCTCTCCCCGCCCTCGAAGGCGACGCCCGCGTTGGCGCAGTACACGTCGACCGTGCCGCCGAGGGCCTTCCGGGCCTCGGTGACGATCGCCGAGGCGTCGCCCGGGAGAGCGATGCCGCCGATCTCCTCGGCGACGGCCTTCGCCCGCTCGGCGTCCAGGTCGTTGACGACGACCCGGGCCCCCTCGGCGGCGAAGCGCCGGGCCAGCGCGGCTCCGATGCCGCCTCCCGCTCCGGTGACGACCACTCCCGCATCCTGCGCTTCCACCATCGGTCTCCTTCGACACGACAAGACTCGGCTCTGCCCCCGCAACGACCAGACTAACCGGTCGGTATGTTGCAGGGAAGGGTGACTGGGCCCCCTCAGTGGCGCGGGGAACCGCGCGACAGGCCACAACGAACCCGCAGCCTCCACACAACCCGCGGAAGCGAATACCGTGCCCATGCCGACGTCCACTTTCCAGGAGGTCACATGCGCCTGACCAGACGCAGCCTGCTCGCAGCAACGACGGCAGCAGCAGCACTCCCCGCGGCGTCCCCCGCTTCCGCGGCCACCCGCCGCAGACGAACCGGCTTCGAGAACCTGGCCGCGAACAACTACGCCCAGCTCAGCGGCCGGCGCACCGGCATCGTCACCAACCCCACCGGCGTCACCAGGGACGTACGTCACATCGTGGACGTCATGCACGCCGACGACCGCGTGGACCTGATCGCGGTCTTCGGTCCCGAGCACGGCTTCCGCGGCACCGCGCAGGCGGGCGGTTCCGAGGGCCGCTACGACGATCCGGCGACCGGCCTGCCCGTCTACGACACGTACCTGAAGAGCGGCCGGCCGCTCGCCGACGTCTTCACCGCGTCCGGCGTGGACACCGTCGTCTTCGACATCCAGGACGTGGGCGCACGCTTCTACACCTACATCTGGACGCTGTACGACTGCATGGAGGCGGCCCGACTCGCGGGAAAGCGGTTCGTGGTTCTCGACCGGCCCAACCCCGTCACCGGGCGGGCGGCCCTCGGTCCCGTCCTGCACAAGGAGTTCGCGACCTTCGTCGGGCGGCAGCCGATCCCGCAGGCGCACGGGATGACGGTCGCGGAGCTGGCGCGGCTGTTCAACGGGGAGTTCCTGGCGGCGCCGGTGGAGCTGGACACCGTACTCATGAGCGGGTGGAAGCGGACCGCGTGGTTCGACGACTCGGGACTGCCCTGGGTGCCGCCGAGCCCGAACATGCCGACTCCGGAGACCGCCCTCGTGTACTCGGGAACGTGCCTCTTCGAGGGGACGAACCTCTCGGAGGGCCGGGGGACGACCCGCCCCTTCGAACTGCTCGGCGCGGAGGGCGTCGACGGGCGGTGGGCCGCGGCGGCGAACGGACTCGGACTGCCGGGCGTGCACTTCAGGGAGGCCTACTTCGCGCCCACCTTCTCCAAGTTCCAGGGGAAGACGATCGGCGGTGTGCAGGTCCATGTGCACGACCGGGACGCCTACGACCCCGTACGCACCGGGATCGCGCTCCTGGTGACCGCCAAGAAGACGTGGAGCGGCTTCGCCTGGCGCCCCGACAACTGGATCGACAAGCTCACGGGCTCCACGCGGGTGCGCACGATGATCGACGCGGGGGCCGGTGCCGACGAGGTGGTGGCGGACTGGGAGGAGGAGCTGGCCGACTTCCGGAGGGTGCGGCGGAAGTACCTCGTCTACCGGTGAGCCGATGTATCACCCGGATGAGTCATGACGTATGGCCAACCCCGAACGGCAGCAGGACGATGCGCCCACATCGCACCACTCCGGGGGACGAGGGGGCCTGTCATGGCAGAGCCGGCAATGAGCGTGAGTCCGTACTGGGAGCTCACCTTCGACGCGGACGGGGACACGGACGGCGGGAAGCGGGACCGGCTGTTCGCCGGGGTCGCCGAGCACGGCGTCCGTCACCTCGTCGTCTTCGCTCACGGCTGGAACAGCGACCGTTCGGGGGCGACCCGGCTCTACAGCCGCTTCTTCGCGCCCATTCCGGCGCTCGCCCCGGCGGCCGGGCTCGGGTTCGTCGGTGTCGTCTGGCCGTCGATGCGGTTCTCGGACGAGCCGATCCCCGACTTCCCGCGGGACGTGGCCGCCGAGATGCCCCCGCGGCCGGCGCTCGACAAGGACACCCGGCACGCGCTGCTGGAGACCTTCCCCGGGCGGGCGACCGTCATCGACCAGATCGCGCGGATGCTGGACCAGCAGCCGCGCGAGGAGGCCGAACTGGAGGAGTTCGGGCGGCTGGTACGGCTGCTGGTGGACGTGGTACCGCCGGGGCCGCAGGCGCTGTTCGCCGCGGACACGCTGGCGGAAGGGGTGCCGCAGAGCGAGCCGTTGATGTTCTCGGGGTCCACCGCGGAGATCTGCGAGGAGTTCGCCCGGGCGCCGGCGGCGTTCGAATCGCCCGGCGAGGCGGCGCGGCTCTCGTTGCCCAACCCGTGGGAGGGCGCGCACGAGCTGCTGCGGCAGGCGACGTACTACGCCATGAAACGGCGCGCGGGGACCGTCGGCGAGCGCGGACTGGGTCGGGTGGTCGGGCGGTTGGCCGCGAAGGCGCCGCATGTGCGGGTGCACCTGGTGGGCCACAGCTTCGGCGCACGGCTGGTGTCGTTCGCGCTGCGCGGACTGCCGGAGGGCGTGCACACCGTGAAGTCGGTGACCCTGCTCCAAGGGGCCTTCTCCCATTACGCGTTCGCCGCCCGGCTGCCGCACGACCCGCGCGCGGGAGGCGTCCTCCAGGGACAGCACCTGCGGATCGACGGCCCTCTGGTGTGCTGTCACTCCCGGCACGACTCGGCTCTCGGGACGATCTACCCCCTGGCCTCGCGGATGGCGGGCGACGCGCAGGGAGCCGCCGCCGGACCGGCCATCGCCCGAGGGCTCAGTGCCAAGTGGGGGGCGATGGGGTACGACGGCGTGCAGGCCGTGCCGGACACGCGGGCGTTCGGGCTCGCGGCCGCGTTGAAGGGAAGGCTGCCCGTCTCGGGGTGCGTCAACGTCGACGCGGCCGAGGTGGTCAAACGGGGTGGGCCGCCGTCCGGCGCGCACAGCGACATCCTGCACCGGGAGCTGGCGCAGCTGGTGGTGGCGGCGGGCCGCATCCGCTGACCCGCCGCCGTCCGTGGCCTACCGGTGTGACGTGAACTCCACGACCTGCTGGAACGTCGGCCGGTTCTGCCAGCTGATGTTGCCGTGCCTGATGCCGCCCAGCGTGCGCTGGACGATCGAGTCGGCGCACCACTGGTCGCCCGCCGAGCACAGGCCGTCACCGGGGTAGACCTGGGCCGCCGTCTTGCCGGCCGCCTCCTTCAGGGTGCTGACGAGGGCGTCCCGGCAGGCGGTGAGGCTGCCGCCGCCGCAGTACTTGTCCGCGAGCGGTCCCTGGACCGGCTCGCCCAGCACGGCCCTGATGTCCTTGTCGACGTAACTCCACCAGCCGTACTGGAAGGAGCTTCCGGCGTGCGCGCCGGTCGGGCCGTGGGCGGCCGACGGGGTCTCGTCGACGGGCAGGTTGCGGGTGAAGGCCGTGTACAGGTCGCTGCCGAGGCCCGGTTGGAACTCGGCCTTCACCAGCAGCGGCCACCACGCGTCCAGGATGCGGATCGCGTCGGCGTCGGCGTACTTCTTCGAACCGGCCGTCGTCTCGGTCCGCCTGGCGCCCGCGGTCAGCCACGCCTGGAGTCTGCTCACCGCCGCCGCGGCCGCCGAGTCGGTCACCGGCGAGCTGTTGACCACCTTCAGGAGGTCCGGCAGCACGTCCTGTGCCCTGAGGTCGGCCAGCCCGGCGTCGGCCATGGCCTTCACCAGCGAGGACCGGGTGACCCCGCCCGCGGCGACCAGCTTCTTCACCCGGTCGTCGAGGAGGTTGCCGCGGTGGACCGAGCCGTCGCCCCAGGAGGCGGTCGTGTAGTCCTTGGCCTGCTTGTTGTTCCAGGAGACGTAGTAGTCCTGGTCGATCGAGTTCGGGTGGGCCGAGGCCGGCGTGTACTGGGCGGTGTTCGTCGTCGGGTCCCAGTTACGCCACTCGTACGCCGGCCGCGCCCACACCGGGAACTCCGCGTCGACGCCGGCCGCGCGCACCGGGTTGTCGCCGCTGTTGTAGTACGCGGTGTGCTCGGAGTCGGCGTAGAACCAGTTGAACGTGTAGTTGACGTGCTGCACCGCGGACTGGAAGGTCTGCGGGCTGTTGACGTAGTCCGGGTCGTTCAGCATCTGGAAGCCGATGATCGAGTCGGCCTCGTGCATGAAGGAGGAGCGCAGGGTGGTGTAGGCGACCTTCTTGCCGCCGACCGTCGCGCGGTACTCCACGGGGCCGTACTTCGTACGCCACACCCGCATCGTGTACGAGCCGGCCGCGGTGCCGTCGGCCGTGGTCGGGGTCCAGGCGTTCTTCTGCTCGATCTTCTCCATCGCCGTGCAGGTGCCGCGGTACAGGTAGTGATGGTCGTCCTGGCACAGCTCCACGGCGTACGAGTCGATGATGTCCTGGCCGGAGGTGGTGGCACTCCACGCGTAGTCCTGGCCGCGGCCGAGTTCGACGTACATGCTCAGGCCGGCGAAGGAGGCGCCGCGGGCGCTGAGGCCGGGGCCCTGGATCTCCTGGAGCATGAGCAGCTGCGGTGCGAAGTAGCCGGTCTGCGGGCCGAACACGGCGACCGGGTTGCCGCTCGCGGTGTGTTCGCCGCTCACCACGAGGGCGTTGGACATGCCTCGCCTGGCCGAGGTGACGGCGGTCTTCGCGGCCGTGGCGGAGACGCCGGTGGCGCTCGACGTGGCCGCGCTGCCGGTGCGGTCGTGGACCAGTTGCTCCTCGGTCACCGAGCCGGCGTCGGGCAGGGCCAGCCCTTGCGGGTCGGCGGGCTTGGTGGCGTAGGGGAAGCTGCCGTCGTGGAGGGTGAGGACCGCCTCGGGGTCGTTGCGCTCGCGGAAGGACTCCCAGACCCTGGTGCCCTCGGTCACCCCGTACTTCTGCTGCGCGGCGAGCAGGGACAGCGCGTTGTCGACCTCGCCGCCGCCTCCTGAGCCGAAGAGCGCGCCGATGACGGAGGCCAGCGCGACCAGGTCGGTGGGTTTGAAGTGGTCGATCGTGCCGGCGTTGGTGACGGAGTCCTTGTGGCCGGTCAGGACGTACTCGCCGGGGAAGGAGCGGCCCCTGTCGGAGGCGTCGATGTAGGCGTTGATGCCGGCGACGTAGGCGTTGACGTCGGCGAGGGCCTGCTGCCCGCGGGCGCCGTTCGTGGTGACCGCGTTGTCGATCTGGGCCTGGAGCTCGGCCTCGGTGTACGGGGCGGTGCGCCAGAACTGCTGCTCCAGGCCCTGGTTGGACGGGTCACCGCCCGCGAAGGAGGTGAGCTGACCGCGTCCGACGTGCCGGAAGACGTCCATGAGCCACAGCCGGTCCTCGGCCGCGGCATAGCCCGCTCCGAACTCCGTGCCGTATCTGGTGGTACCGGTGATGTGCGGTACGCCCGTCTTCTTGTCGCGGACGATCGTCACGTCGCCGCGACCGGCGGGCTTGACCGTGGAGGCGACCTGATCGGCCGAGACCCCGAAAGACGCGTCGTTGAAGAAGGAGTTGATCGTGGCATCGGTGAGCGAGGGATAGCCCTTCGCCAGGTTGGCGTACGGGCCGAGCTGGTCCCCGGCGTGGTCGGGCTGGGCGCCGAACGCCTGGTTGAGCAGGATCTGCGCGAGGGTGGCGTTGCCGTTCTGGCCCGGCGGCAGGATGTCGGAACACCGGCCCCCGCAGTGGTCGTTGGCCGCCGCCGCCCCCACCGCCTCGGACTTGGCCGCCGCGGCCGCCTGGGAAAGCGGTGACAAGAGACCGGCGATCAGGACGCATACCGTTGCGCTCTTCAGGAACCCGGTGAATCCGCCGGGAGTTCTCAGTGTGTCGAGGACGGTGCGTGAGGTGCGCCGTGGCATGGCAGCTCCTACCGACGGGGATGGGCCGGACGTTACCGCCGGTATCCCCGGGATTGAAGGTGAACATGCGTCACTTATCAGAGTCGGCGACATCGCTTATGGGAGTCATCGGAAATCGGATGGAGCCAAATCGCTTGTCGATACGTCTATTCGGCGACGTCCGAACGACGACGCCGAAGTGACCGAAGTACAGCTACAGGTGTGACGGAGGTGCAGGGCGATGGCCGGTTTCCGGAGTCTGGCGAGACAGGTGCGCGATCCGCGGTGCGATCTGGCGCTCCGGCGTTATTCGCTGCGCAAGTGCCTTGAACGGTTCGCTCCTTACGGACACAGGGCGACCTGGGACCACTTGTGCTCCCGGGCCGGGTTCGGCCCCGAGGACCGGTCCCCCGACCCAGCGCGGCTCGTGGCCGCACTGGAGGAGTTGGAAGAGGCGCGTTCGGTCTGGCTGGCCTACGAGGTCGGGTTCGCCGAGCGACGCAAGAAGGAAAAGCACGACGGGCTGCGCAGGCCCGGCAGCGTGGACGACTGGCACCGGCTGACCTGGGGCGGCTTCGGAGTCGCCTGGTGCGACGACCCGCGCGTCCATCCGCACGAGCCGCTGGCGGAAGTGCTGCGCCGGCTGATCTCCGCGCTGGAGCGGGAGCCGGGCGCCGAGTGCCCGGTGTGCGGCGCGGAACGCCTCGTCTGGAAGTACGAACTGGACCACGAACCCTCCACCGGTCCGGTCTGCACGGACTGCGGAATTCTCGTACCGCGGCCCGTTCTCACACCCGAGGCCCTGGCGGACGCCAGGCGCGGACGGCTGCTTGTGTCGGCCTGACCGAACCGACCGAACCGAACCGAACCCAGGAACCGTGCGTGCGGGGGTGCGCCGGGGATGCCGCACCCCCTGTTTTGTCAGAGGTGCCTGGCACCATCGAGGCATGGTGCAGGTGTGTCTCAACGGGCCCCGAGGGGCCGCCGACGGTGCGATGGTGCCGCTCACACCGCAGGCGTCGGCCGAGTCCGCGGCCGAAGCCGTCGCGGCCGGGGCCACGGACGTCCATGTCCACCCCAAGACGCCGTGCGGTCAGGACAGTCTGTCGCCGCGGGTGGTGGCGGCGACGCTCGAGGCGATACGCGCGCGGGTGCCGGTGCCGGTCGGTGTGACCACGGGCGCCTGGACCGAGCCGGATCCGGCGGCCCGCCTGGAGCGCGTCCGGAGCTGGACCGTGCTGCCGGACCACGCCTCGGTCAACTGGCACGAGCCGGGCGCCGAGGAGGTCGCCGCCGCCCTGATCGGCCTCGGGGTGGGCGTGGAGGCCGGCATCTGGTCGGGTACGGACGCGGCGGCGAGGTTCGCCGTCTCGCCGCTCGGCCCGAAAGTGCTGCGGGTCCTCGCGGAGGTGACGGACCCGGCAGCCGAGACGGCCGAGGACACCGCACGTGCGCTGCTGGCCGACCTGGGCACCGCACACGGCCGCCCGGTGCTGCTGCACGGTGAGGACGCCGGCGCGTGGCCGGTGCTGCGGCTGGCCGGGCGGCTGGGACTGGCGACCCGAGTGGGCCTGGAGGACACCCTGCTCATGCCCGACGGACAACGGGCCTTGTCGAACGCCCGGTTGGTGGCGGAGGGGCTGGCCCAGTACGCGTGGGCCCAGCGCTCCTCGTAGCGGGAACGGGGCCGGCGGCCAGGGCCTTTCCGGCGGATCATGCCGCGGAGGCGGGGCCTGGCATGCCGGTCTGCGGTGTTGTCGTCGGTTGCCGACTCCCCCACTCTCGACTTCGCCCGCGCGGGGGGCCCCATCGCGTCGACGCCCTCCTCCGCCGTGCAGCTCGACGCACCGGGCCCCGCTCACCTGCGTCGATGAGGCGCCGCGGATCTCCCGCGTCCTGATCCGCCGGAGGCCCTAGGCCGGCCCGTCGGTCCGTTGCTCCGCCATCAGCCTCGACCCGGTCAGCCGTTCACCGAAGACGTCGTCCGGGTTGGACAGGACGCACGTGTCCAGGGAGAGGCAGCCGCAGCCGATGCAGTCGGTGAGGTGGTCGCGCAGGCGGTTGAGCTGCTTGATGCGTTCGTCGAGCTCGGAGCGCCACGCCTCGGAGAGGTGCGCCCAGTCCTCGCGGGTGGGGGTGCGTTCCTCGGGGAGCTGGGCGAGGGCCTCTCGGATGGTGGCCAGCGGGATGCCGACGCGCTGGGCGGCGCGGACGAAGGCGACCCGCCGCAGGGCGTCCCGGGAGTAGCGGCGTTGGTTGCCCGTGGTGCGGCGGCTGCTGATCAGGCCCTTGGACTCGTAGAAGTGCAGGGCGGAGACGGCGGCGCCGCTGCGGGCGGCGAGCTGGCCGACCGTGAGCTCGTGGATCTTCTCGGGAATCTGGGGCACCCCTCGAAGCCTACCCACCCCCTCATCGCGCCGGTCCGTTGACATGGGGTGCGCGGCCGACCATGCTAAGCAGTCGCTTAGACATCACACGAGAGGCCCGGGACATGGCAGAGCCGAGGATCTTCACGTCCGTCGACGACCTGAAGGCGGCGGTGGGCGAGCAGCTGGGGCACACCGACTGGCTGGAGATCGACCAGAAGCGGATCGACCTGTTCGCGGAGGCGACCGGCGACCACCAGTGGATCCACGTCGATCCGGAGAAGGCGGCCGCGGGACCGTTCGGCACGACCATCGCGCACGGCTACCTCACGCTGTCACTGCTGCCCCTCTTCGGACCGCAGCTGATCAAGGTCGAGGGCGTGAAGATGGGCGTCAACTACGGGACGAACAAGGTGCGTTTCCCCGCCCCGGTCCCGGTCGGCTCCCGGCTGCGCTCCACCGCCACGATCACCGGCGTCGACGACGTCCCGGGCGGCGTCCAGGTGAGCGTCGCCTTCACCGTGGAGCGCGAGGGCGGCGACAAGCCGGTGTGCGTCGCGGAGTCCGTCTCGCGCTACTACGTCTAGTACGCCCGGTGCCCGGCCGGCGGACGGCTACTTCGCCCCCACCATCCGCAGCACGAGGTCGGCGTAGAGCTCGCCGACCTCGTCGGGCGTGCGGGAACCGTCGACGTTGAACCAGCGGGCCACGTCGACGCACAGGGAGAGCACGGCGAGCGTGGTCCCGCGCACGTCCAGGACGTCGAACTCGCCCGCCGCCACACCGTCCTCGATGATGCCGCGCACCTCGGCGTCGCACTGCCGGCGCAGGGCGAGGATCTCGGCGCGGGCGTCCGGGCCGAGGGAGTCGAGTTCGTACTGCACGACCCGCGCGGTGGTGCGGCCGCCCGCGTGCCAGCGGACGAAGGAGCTCACGGCGTCGGCGAGCCGCTCGGCCGCGCCGCCCCCGCCCCGGGCCGCCACCCGCAGGATGTCCACGGCCTTCTCGTGGCCGATCCTGCTGATGCGGTGGAGAAGCTCTTCCTTGGTCTTGTAGTGGATGTAGAGCGCGGCCGGGCTCATGCCGGCGCGGCCCGCGATGTCGCGGGTCGTCGTGGCGTGGTAGCCGCGCTCGGCGAAGGCCTCCACCGCGGCGACGAGCAGCCTCCGGGCCGCGTCGGGCGTGACCTCGCCCCACGCCGACGTCTCGCCGTCGGCCGTCTCCTCCGCCGTACTCATCACTGGCCCCTCTCCACTGGCACGACCCTCACCATACCGCCGAAGGTGAGCGAGCGCTTAGTGTGGCCGCTCAGCGCTGCGCGAAACGGGTTCAGCGCTTCTCGAAGGGGTGGTACGGCCCGCTCGCCGCGTCCTGGCGGTCCCGGATCACCTTGGAGAGGGTGAAGGTGGAGGTCACCAGGTACAGGACGGCGATCGCGAGGAAGCCGCGCACCCAGGCGTCGCCGTGGAGGTTGTAGATGCCGATGCCGGTGGCCGCCATGGCCACGGAGAAGGACGCGACGGCCTGTCCGTAGAAGGCGGCCGTGTTCTGCTGCTTGCCCTGTGAGTCGCTCATGGGGACAAGGATCGGCGGACGTGGCCCGTGCCACATCCGCCGACGTACTCAAAGACGTACTCAGAAGCCCTCAGAACGCCGAAACCCCCGTCAGCGCCCGCCCGATGACCAGTTTCTGGATCTGGCTGGTGCCCTCGTAGAGGGTCATCACGCGGGCGTCGCGCAGCAGTTTGCCCGCCGGGTACTCGTCGATGTAGCCGTAGCCGCCGAAGACCTGGAGGGCGTTGTTCGCGGCGCGCACGGCCGCCTCGGAGGCGAAGAGCTTGGCTTTGGAGGACTCGGTGGCGAAGGGCAGGCCGCGGTCGATCAGGTCGGCGACCCGCCAGGTCAGCAGACGGGCGGCGTCCACGTCGACGGCGATGTCGCTGATCAGTTCCTGGACGAGCTGGTGGTGGGCGATGGTCCTGCCGAACTGCTCGCGCTCGCCCGCGTACCGGACGGCCACGTCCAGCGCGGCCTGGGCTATGCCGACGCAGCCCGCGGCCACCGACATCCGCCCCTTGGCCAGGGCCGACATGGCGACCGAGAAGCCCTTGCCCTCGGGAGCCAGCAGCGCGGAAGCCGGGATGCGCACGTCCTCGAGGACCAGCTCCGCTGTCGCCTGGCCGCGCAGGCCGAGCTTGCCGTGGATGGTGCGGCGGGACAGGCCGGGGGTGTCGGCCGGGACGAGGAAGGCGGAGACGCCCTGGTGGCCGGGGGCGTCGGTGGAGCGGGCGAACAGGAGCACGACGTCGGCCCACGTGCCGTTCGTGATGAACATCTTGGTGCCGTTGATGACGTACTCGTCGCCGTCGCGCACCGCGCGCGTGGTGAGGTTGCCGGCGTCGGAGCCGGTGCCCGGCTCGGTCAGGCCGAAGCAGCCGACGTACGCGCCGGAGGTGAGGCCCGGCAGCCACCGCCGCTTGTGCTCCTCGCTCCCCCAGGCGGCGACGGTCTTGGCGACCAGGCCGAGCGAGACGGACACGATGCCGCGCACGGACGAGTCGCCGCGGCCGAGCTCCTCCGTGACCAGGCAGTACGCGAGATGGTCGCCGCCCGAGCCGCCGTACTCCTCGTCGATGGTCAGCCCCAGGAAGCCGACCTCGCCGAGCTTCTTGACGATCGACCGGTCGACCTCCTCGGCGCGGTCCCAGGCGATGACGTGGGGGGCGATCTCGCGGTCCACGAAGTCCTTGGCGAGCTGCCGTACGGCGGTCTGCTCCTCGCTGAGCTCCAGGTTCATGCCGAGTCACCCCACTGAGGACACAGATGACGGCCCGTGAGGACCGTACCTTTAAATTAGCACTGCTAGTTTCTTCTCGCAGCCCTACTATGTGCGCCATGGCCCGACCGCGCAAGCCCTTGCTGAGCACCGACCGGATCGTCGAGACCGCGCGGGTGCTCGTGGACGCGGAGGGCCTGGCGGCCGTCTCGACGCGCCGGCTCGCCGCCGAGCTGGGGGTCAGCGGGCCCTCGCTCTACAACCACTTCCGCACCAAGGACGAGATCCTGGAGGCGGTCGCCGACTCGGTGAGCGCGCAGGTCGACCTGTCGATGTTCGAGGACGGCCGGGACTGGCGGACCGCGCTGCACGACTGGGCGCTCTCCTACCGGGCGGCCCTGCGCGACCACCCGAACATCGTCCCGGTGCTGGCCCGCGGCCCCGGCCGGCGCCCGGCCGGACTCCGCCTCGCCGACGCCGTCTACGGCGCGATGGTCGCGGCCGACTGGCCGCCGGCGCAGGCCACCTCCATCGGCGCGCTGATGCGGTACTTCGTCATGGGCTCGGCGCTCGGTTCCTTCGCCGGCGGCTTCGTGGACGACGCGAGCGCGTACGACCCCGCCGACTACCCGCACCTGGGGCAGGCCCACCTCCTCGCCGAGCAGCAGGAGAAGATCGACGAGCGGGCCTTCGAGACCGGGCTGACGGCCCTGCTGGACGGGCTGGCCCTGCAGTACGAGCAGGTCAGGCGGGCGTCGTAGGACACTTCGGCGAGCGCCGAACCGTCCGTGTCCCATGCTGGGGAACATGACCTCGAAGGACCCGCGGGCGTCCCGGCTGGCCGCTCTCGCCGCTCTCGTCGCCGACGAGACCCGGGCCACGTGTCTGCTCGCCCTGCTGGACGGGCGGGCGTGGACCGCCGGTGAGCTGGCGCGGCACGCGGGCGTGGCCGCGTCGACACTGAGCGAACACCTGGGCAAGCTCGTCGCGGGCGGGCTGCTCACCGAGGAACGCCAGGGGCGGCACCGGTACGTACGGCTGGCCGACGCGCGGACCGCCCAGCTGGTGGAGGACTTCGCCGCGCAGGTGGCCCCGGGCGGTGCCGCCGTACGGCCACGGAACCTGCGCGAGGCCGCTGCCGGCTCGGCCATGGCCCGGGGCCGCACCTGCTACGACCATCTCGCCGGGCGGCTCGGCATCGCGGTCGCCGACGCCCTGACCGCGCGCGAACTGCTGCGTCAGGACGTGGGATTCGCGCTCACGGACACGGGCCTCGACTGGTTCGAGGCGGCCGGTATCCACCTCGACCGCACGAGCCGCCGTCCCCTCGCCCGCGCCTGCCTCGACTGGACCGAACGCCGCCCCCACCTCGCGGGCGTCGCGGGCGCGGCCCTGTGCCGGCATGCCCTGGACGCGGGCTGGTGCGTGCGCATCGGCTCCGAGCGCGCGGTGAAGGTGACGGCGACGGGTGAGCGGGCGCTGTCGGAACTGCTCGGTATCGAGGCGGGCGCGTTGCGCTGAGTCAATGCACTGAGTCAAGCGTTGCGCTGAGTCAGGCCGGGGTGGAGCGCTCAGCGTCATGCCCGAAATCCGCGAGACTCCTGACCCTGTCCCCTCCTAACCTCTGGAGCATGATGAACTCCTCCCCCTCCCGGCCGGGCCGCCGCGCGGAACTGCTCGCCGCCGGCGCCGCCACGGTCACCGTGGTGCTGTGGGCCTCCGCCTTCGTGTCGATCCGCAGTGCGGGGACCGCGTACTCGCCCGGTGCGCTGGCTCTCGGGCGGCTGTTGACGGGAGCCCTGACGCTGGGGGTGATCTGTCTCCTGCGGCGGGAGGGGCTGCCGCCGCGGGCGGCGTGGCGGGGGATCGCGATATCCGGGGTGCTGTGGTTCGGCTTCTACATGGTGGCCCTGAACTGGGGCGAGCAGCAGGTGGACGCCGGTACGGCCGCCCTGGTGGTGAACATCGGGCCGGTCCTCGTCGCGCTGCTCGGCGCGCGGCTGCTGGGGGACGTCATGCCGCCGCGGCTCCTCGTGGGGATGGCGGTGTCGTTCGCGGGCGCCGTGACGGTCGGGCTGTCGATGGCGGGCGAGGGCGGGTCCTCGGTGCTCGGCGTGGTGCTGTGTCTGCTCGCCGCGGTCGGCTACGCGACCGGTGTCGTGGCGCAGAAGCCCGCCCTCGGCCGGGCGAGCGTGTTGCAGGTGACGACGTTCGGATGTCTGGTCGGGGCCGTGGTGTGTCTGCCGTTCGCCGGTCAGCTCGTCCACGAGGCCGCCGGCGCGCCGGTCTCGGCGACCCTCAACATGGTCTACCTGGGCGTGTTCCCGACCGCGCTGGCCTTCACCACCTGGGCCTACGCCCTGGCCCGTACGACCGCCAGCCGGATGGGCGCGACCACCTACGCCGTGCCCGCCCTGGTCGTCCTGATGTCGTGGGTGGCGCTCGGCGAGGTGCCGGGGCCGCTCACGCTCGCGGGCGGTCTGCTGTGCCTGGCCGGGGTCGCGGTGTCCCGCTCGCGCACGCGGAAGGCCGCGGCTCCGGGAGCGGTACCGGAGCCGCGGCCCGAGAAGGCGTCCGGGCGGTCAGCGTGACCGGGCCCGGTCCGCGAGGACCTTGATGGAGAGCAGGGAGATCACCGCGAGGCCGATGATGTAGCCGGACACCGCCATCGAGGTGCCCGTGGCCTCCAGCAGCAGCACCATCAGGAAGGGCGCGAGGCCGCCGCCGAAGACGGCCGCGATCTGGTAGCCGAGGGAGGCGCCGGTGTAGCGCATCTCGGGGGTGAACAGCTCGGCGAACAGGGCGGCCTGAGGCCCGTACATGATGCTGAGGAAGCAGCTGGCGACGAAGGTGCCGACCGCGAGCCACAGCAGCGAACCGGTGTCGATCAGCAGGAACATCGGTACGGCCCACAGCGCGATGCCGGCGGCGCCGAAGGCGTAGATCCGGATGCGGCCGACGCGGTCGGAGAGCGCGGCGGAGACCGGGATCAGCACGAGCTGGGTGAGGCTGACGCAGAGCGAGACGGTGAGCACCGCGCCACGCTTCATGTCGAGCTCGCGGGTCGTGTAGTCGAGGACGCCGGTGATGAGGATGTAGAAGGTCGCGGTGTTCACGGCGAAGGAGCCGCCGGCCAGGAGCACCGTGCCGAGGTGGTCGCGCAGGATCGTGCGCAGCGGGGAGCTCTGCTGGGACTTCTCCTGCTCGGCGAGCGCCTTCTCGGCCTCCCGGAACTCGGGAGTCTCCTCGACCTTGGTGTGGATGTACCAGGCGAGGACGAGCACGAACAGGCCGATGAGGAACGGGACCCGCCAGGCCCACGCGGCGAACTCGCTGTCCGTGGTGAACGCGCCGGCCAGCAGGAAGACCGAGTTGGCCGTCACCACGCCGATGGGCACGCCGAGCTGGACGACGCTGCCGTAGACACCGCGCTTGCCCTCGGGGGCGTACTCGGTGGCCAGCAGCATGGCGCCGCCCCACTGCGCGCCGACCGGCGACGCCCTGGACGACGCGCAGGGCGACCAGCAGGACCGGGGCGGCGACGCCGATCGTGTCGTACGTCGGGAGCAGGCCGATGCCCGTGGTGGCCAGGCCCATCAGCGTGAGGGCGAGGACCAGCATCGGCTTGCGGCCGCGCTTGTCGCCGAGGTGTCCGGCGACGATGCCGCCGAGCGGGCGGGCGAGGAACCCGACGGCGAAGGTGGCGAAGGCGGCGAGTACGCCGGCGGTGGAACTGCCCGCCGGGAAGTAGAGATCGCCGAGCACGAGGGCGGCGGCGATGCCGAAGACGAAGTAGTCGTACCACTCGACGGCGGAGGCGAGCGCCGCCGCGGTGGCCACGCGGCGCCGGTTGCCGACGGCGGTGGCGGTGGGGGTGAGCGGCTGGGCGGAAGGTGCCGTGTCCATGCGTGCACACTCCGATGGGTGCGGGGACGGAACAGGGGGACGGAACAGGGGGTGGCCCGGGTTCCGGGGAACGTACTGACCGGACGGTATGTACGTCAACGGGTCGCACACCGGGAGTTTTACCTGTACGTGGCACGGGGAACGGGTGCGGGCATGCCGCGTGCCCCGGTCCCGCACGGAGGCCGGGGCACGCGCGGGGCAGGCGCTAGAAGACGACCAGTGCCCTGCCGCCCTTGCCGGCCAGCATGTTCTCGAAGGCCGCCGGAATGCCCTCCAGGCCGATGCGTTCCGTCACCAGCGCGCCCAGGTCCAGGCGGCCCGCCCGCACGTGTTGGGCGAGGACCGGCAGGTCCCGCGCCGGGTCGGAGTTGCCGTAGACGCAGCCCGCCAGGGTCCGGCCCCAGTGGAAGAGCTCCAGGGCGTTGAAGGCGACCTGCTGATCCTTGCCGCCGATGCCGACGACCGTCGTACGGCCGCCGCGGCGGGTGGAGTCCCAGGCCGTGCGGATGGTGGCCGCGCGGCCGACGCACTCCACGGCCACGTCGACGCCCTGCCTGCCGGTGAGGGCGCGGATCTCGCGGGCGGTGGTGTCGGAGGCCACCACGTAGTCGGTGGCGCCGGCGCCGCGCGCCAGCTCCTCCTTCGCCGGGGAGACGTCGACCGCGACGATCCTGGACGCGCCCGCGATCCGGGCCGCCTGGAGCGCGGCGAGGCCCACTCCCCCGACGCCGTACACCGCGACCGTCTCCCCCTGGCGGACCCGGGCCGAGTGGTGGACGGCGCCGTAGCCGGTGAGGACCGCGCAGCCGAGGAGGGCCGCGTCGGTGAGGGGGACGCCGTCCGGGGCCGGCAGGACGCAGTTCGCGGAGACGACCGTCTCCTCGGCGAACGCGGCCACGTTCAGGCCGGGGTGGAGGTCGGTGCCGTCGGACGCCCGTTGCGCGTACACGTCGGCGGCGCCGTTCAGGGCGTTGGCGCACAGCCAGACCTCGCCGAGCGAGCAGGCGTGGCAGCCGCCGCAGGACGGGGCCCAGTTGAGGACCACCTCGGCGCCGGGCGCGAGGTGCGTGACCCCTTCGCCGACGGCGACGACCGTGCCGGCGCCCTCGTGGCCGAGGACGGCGGGGACGGGCACGCGCATGGTGCCGTCGGACAGGGACAGGTCGGAGTGGCAGACTCCGGCGGCGGCGAGCCGGACGCGGACCTGGCCGGGGCCGGGGTCCGGCAGGTCGATCTCGGCGATCTCCAGCGGAGCGCCCACGGCGGGAAGTACGGCGGCACGAACCACGGGAACGCTCCTCAGAACTGCAGGGACTTGGTCTGGAGGTACTCGGTGAGACCGTGCGCGCCGAGTTCGCGGCCGACACCCGACTGCTTGTAACCGCCGAAGGGGGCGAGGGGGTTGAAGCGCCCGCCGTTGATGTCGACCTGCCCGGTCTCCAGGCGGCGCGCGAAGGCCACCGCCTCCTCCTCGTCGCCGGCCCAGACGGCGCCCGCGAGGCCGTAGACGGTGCCGTTGGCGATGCGCAGGGCGTCCTCCTCGTCCTCGTAGGGGAGGATCGACAGGACCGGGCCGAAGATCTCCTCCTGGGCGATGGTCATGTCCGGGGTGACGTCCGCGAAGACGGTCGGGCTGACGAAGTAGCCCTGTTCGCGCGGGGCTTCGGGACCGCCCGCGGCCAGGCGGGCCCCCTCGGCCACCCCCTTCTCGATGTAACCGCGCACCCGCGCCTGCTGCTTGGCGTTGACGACCGGACCGATGCGGTCGCCGTACTTCGCGGCGGCGGTGGCGGCCAGCTCGACGGCTTCGTCGTACCGCTCCCGGTGCACGAGCATCCGCGTCCAGGCACTGCACGTCTGCCCCGAGTTGGACATGACGTTGGCGACGCCGACGTTGACCGCCTTGGCCAGGTCGGCGCTCGGCAGGATGACGTTGGCGGACTTGCCGCCCAGTTCGAGGGCGACCTTCTTGACGGCGGCACCGGCGGTCGCGCCGATCCGCCGGCCGACGGCCGTGGAGCCGGTGAAGGAGACCAGGTCGACGTCCGGATGCTCGGCCAGGGCCTGTCCGGCGACCGGACCGAGCCCGGTGACCAGGTTGAAGACGCCGGCCGGGACACCTGCCTCGTGGACCGCCTCGGCGAACAGCTGGGCGACGAGCGGGGTGTCCTCTGCGGGCTTCAGGACCACCGTGCAACCCGCGGCCAGCGCCGGGGCGACCTTGGCGACGATCTGGTGCAGCGGGTAGTTCCAGGGCGTGATCGCGCCGACCACGCCGACGGGCTCGTGGTGGACGGTCGAGTTGCCGACCTTCTCCTCGAAGACGTGCGTCGCCGCCAGCTCGGCGTAGGAGCCGGCGACGGCGATCGGGACGGCCGCGTGGACGTTCTGCGAGAACTTCAGGGGCGAGCCCAGCTCGGCGGTGACCGTCTCGGCGATCTCCTCCTTGCGGGCCGCGAGCACGTCCCGGAGGGCGGCCAGGCGCGCGGCCCGCTCGGCGGGGGCGGTCGCGGCCCAGGCCGGGAGGGCGGCTCGGGCGGCCCGTACGGCGGCGTCGACGTCCTCCGCGGTACCGGCCGGGACCCGGCCGACGACCTGCTCGTCGGCCGGGTTCACGACCTCGATCGACTCCGGGCCGGCGGCGGGGCGCCACTGACCGTCGATGTACATGCCGTCGTGTGCCTTCATGGTGCGTCCTCCCGGGCGGGGCTGCGTCGTCCACCTCATAAACTAGCGGCGTTAGTTTTTATGCGCCAGGCTCCCGCCCCCGCCGCCCCTTCCCGTCCCGTCCCTGGGGGCTGCGCCCCCAGACCCCGCTTTTCGGCCTGAACGGCCTCGTCCTCAAACGCCGGACGGGCTGAAATTCAGCCCCTCCGGCGTTTGAGGAGCGGGGTCTGGGGCGGAGCCCCAGAAGGACGGGAACGGGAAGGGGCGGCGGGGGCGAAAACCCCCTGGGAGCCGAGGGCGTCACTCGTCCAGGTCCGGCAGCCGTGCCGGCGCCGGGCAGATGCGTTCGCCGTGCTGGTCGAAGACGAACAGGTGGGCGATGTCGACGAGGAGCGGGACGTGCATCCCGCGGCGGAGGTCGAGGTCGGGGGTGGTGCGGACGACGAGGTCGCCGGGGAGGCGGGCTTCGGCCGGGGCGGCTTCGGGGGTGGGGTCGGCCGGGTCGTCCAGGACCACCACCGGGCCGGCCCGCAACGCACCCGCCCGGTCCCGGAAGCGGTCCAGGACCGTGCCCTCGCGGCGGCGGCGCCGGTTCGGGCGGGTGGTGGGGCGCGGGGCCTCCAGGTCCGGGACGACGGCGGGGCGGGAGCCGGTGTCGAAGTGGACCAGGATCTCGTGGCCCTGGAACTCCACGTGCTCCACCAGCCCGCTGATCGCCACCTCGCCGGGCCGGGCGGCGGCCGGTTTGGCGATGCGGACGGCCTCCGAGCGCAGTCCGACGATGACCTCGCGGCCCTGCTGGACGCGGAGCAACTGGTGGTCCAGGGAGAGAGGTTCGGGCAGCCGCAGGTACTGCTTGCCGAGGCTGATGGTCATCGCGCCGTCCAGCGGGGCGCGGACGATGCCCCGCAGAAGGTTGATGCGCGGGGTGCCGATGAAGGCGGCGACGAAGACGTTGCGGGGCAGTGCGTACACCGTGCGCGGGGTGTCCAGCTGCTGGAGCACGCCGCCGCGCAGGACGGCGACCCGGTCGCCGAGCGACATGGCCTCGGCCTGGTCGTGGGTGACGTACACCGTGGTGACACCCAGCTGCCGGGTGAGTGCGGCGATCTCGGCGCGCAGGTGGTTGCGGAGCTTGGCGTCCAGGTTGGACAGCGGTTCGTCCATCAGGAAGGCCGAGGGATGCCGGGCGATCGCCCGGCCCATGGCGACGCGCTGGCGTTCACCGCCGGAGAGCTGGCCGGGGAGGCGGTCGAGAAGGTCCTCGATGCCCAGCATGCGGGCGGTGGCGTCCACGCGCGGGGCCGGATCCTCGCCCGGCGCCTCGATGCGCAGCGGGAAGCCGATGTTGCCGCGGCTCGTCATGTTCGGGTAGAGGGCGAAGTTCTGGAACACCATCGCCATGTCCCGCTCGGAGGGGATCAGGTCGTTGGCGTACTCGCCGTCGAGCAGCAACTGCCCCTCGGTGATCTCCTCCAGGCCGGCGATCATTCTGAGCACCGTGGACTTGCCGCAGCCGGAGGGGCCGAGCAGCACGAGGAACTCGCCGGGCGCGATGTCCAGCGACAGCCGGTCCACCACGCGGACGTCTCGCGTATAGGTCTTGCTCACGTCGTGCAGAGAGATGGCGCGTGTCATGGCAGGTGCCCCCGAGGGCTCACTGAGCGAACGCTGGTGCTCCGCGGTCGGACGCCACGTGCGGGTCGTACGGGGCGTGTGGGTCACGGAAGCTAACGGATTGTGTGCGCCCGGGGAAGGCACTTGGCGGGATCGGGATGCCCGGTCCATCTGGTGAGAAAGCGGACGGCCGGGTTCAGCGGCTGCGAGCGGGCCGGTCCGGTTCGCGGATCTTGACGAGGTGGGCGAAGACGACGACGTTGCCCGAGTAGCCGGACCTGCGGTCGTAGCTGCCCCCGCAGGTGATCAGCCGCAGCTCGGGGCGGCCGCGGGCGCCGTACACCTCCCGGTCGGGGAAGTCCGCCTTCTCGTACTTCTTGATGGCGTCGACGGTGTAGACGGCGGTCCGGCCGTCGGCACGCCGGGCCTCGATCAGGCGACCGGTCTTCAGTTCGGTGAGGCCCGCGAAGACGGCACGGCCGGTGTCCGTGTCGAGGTGGCCGACGGCCACGGCGGTCCCCTGCTCACCGGGCGACGGCCCGCCGTCGTACCAGCCGACCAGGTTCGGGTCGTCGTCCGGGGGCGCGGGCAGGCGCCGCTCACGGTCGAGACGGAGCGCCATGACCGGGGCGTCGACGTCCAGGTAGGGGATGGCCAGCCGGGTCGCACGGGACCGGGACAGGAGGCGGTACGGCGGCGGAGCCGGGGCACGGCGGGCGTCGGCCCTGGGCCGCGGTGCCACGCCCGCGCCGGTGCGGGCGCCGGGTGGCTGCCGTCTGCCCGGGTCGGTGCGCGTGCCGGGCGGCTGCGGCCTGCCCGTGTGTGCGCCGGCCCTCGCCTCCGGACGCGGCCGTTGTGCCGCGCCCGCCGGGGCACCACGGGGCCGGGGCGGCTCGCGCCGGGCGCCGTCCGCGTCCACGCGGGTGCCGGAGGGCTGACCGGGTCCGCCTGCCCGGGGGCGGGCCCGCGGCCCTGTCGGCTCCGCCTCGCCGGTGTCGGCGCCGATGCGGGTCCCGCCCCGACCGGGCGGGGGTCCGTGCAGTCCGGTGCCGGTGGGCAGCCGCTCCTGTTGCGCCGCCCGCGCGTCGACCCGGGCCCCCGGCGGCCCCGGGGTGTCCGGCGGGGCGACGGCCGCCGCCCCGCCGGGCTCCTCGTCCTGGGCGCACCAGACGCCGCCCGCCACCAGGGAGACGGTCAGTACGACCGTCCTGGCCAGGCGGTAGGCGCGTGTGCGGTACCAGCGCCTGCGAGGACGCCTACGCCGCGCCATGCGGGCGACGCCGGAGCCGGAACCAGACCGTCCCGGTCACCGCGGCAAGGCCGACGACGGCGGCACCGGCGACCGGCGTGAAGGCCTCACCGCGGGCGAGTCCGCCACCGCCGGCGGGCGGACCTCCGTTGGGGCCGGGAGACGCGCTCGGCTGCACCGTGCAGTCGACCTTGAACACCTTCTGCTTGCCCGTGCCGTTGCCGCCCCTGATCGTCCAGACGAGCTTGTACTGGCCGTCGGGCAGCACCATGTCCTCACTGTGGCCGGAGCCGCCGATGAGCGTGATGGCCCCACGGCGTTCCGCGCCGCCCGCCACCGGCGGCTGCGTCTGGATGGTCCAGTCGACGGCCTGGATCGTGTCGAACTGGGCGGCGTCGATGTAGAACTTGCAGACCTTCGGCTCGTCCCGCGGGTCGCCGAAGGGTGTGCGCTCGACACCGTCGTACGGTGCCGAGTGGATCTTGACGGTGCCGTTGTCCCCGGGCGCCATCGGCACGGCACCCGCCGTCGGCGCCCCCGTCAGGGGGGTCACCGCGGCGGTGAGCGCCGCGAGAGCGGCGGTGCGCGCTCCGGCGCGGCGCAGAAGAGGCGTCGTGGGCATGCAGATTCCTCCGAGTCAGACGATTTTCGTACAAATCGCAGTTGATCTGACTCTCTTTCACATCCGCGCCGCGGATGGTGGGAGCAGCGACCTGCCTCCCGTCAGACATCCCTCTTCCGGTCCAGTGCGACCCGCGACCTGCGGGGCTCGGAGTCCGGCGCCCGTTCCCCGGCCGGCCTGGCCGGCGACCGCAGTGCGACCCCCGAGGACAGCAGCAGCAGCGCGCCGAGCATCACGAACGGCGCGGCCACGCCCGCGACGCCCGCGATCAGGCCGGCGGCGGCGGGCGCGGCCACCTGGCCGAGCCGGTTGCCGGTCAGGCGCAGGGCGAGGGCGGTGGAGCGGGCGCCGTCGGGGGCCGCCTGGACGACCGTCGTCATGGACAGCGGCTGTCCGACGCCGAGGCAGAAGCCGAGGGCCGCGAGTATCAGGGCCAGGCCCCACACCGGCACCGGCAGTGCGATGCCGGCGCACAGCACGGCCGCCAGCAGACAGGTGACGGTGAGCAGCACCGTCCGGCCCAGCAGCCGCAGCAGCGGCGTCAGCACCAGGCGGCAGGCGATCGTGGCCGCGGCGCGCAGGCTGAGCAGGAGGCCGATCACGGCCGGGGCGATGCCCCGGTGTTCGCCGACCACCGGGAGGTAGGCGGTGAGGATGTCGGTGGCGGACAGCACGGCGAGGCTGATGAAGATGCCCGCGGGTACGCCCCGGGCGCGCAGGATGCGCTGGACGGGGACGCGGTCGCCGGGTGCCGTACCGGACGTGAGCGCCGTACGGTCCTCTATGCGCCACAGCGAGCTGAACGCGACCGCGGCTCCCGCGCCGGCGACGACCAGGGCGAGCGCGCTGGTGCCCGCCATGTCCCGGCCGCCGATCAGGGCGCCCGCCGCGATCGGCCCGACCAGTTGGCCGAGGGAGGCGCCGATGGTGAAGTGGCCGAAGTTGCGGTCCTGTTCGTGCGGGGCGGACTGGCGGGCCACGAGCGACTGTGCGCCGATCACGAAGCAGAGGTGGCCGAGGCCCATCACCCCGCTCCAGACCGCCATGGCCCACAGGGAGTCGGCGATGCCGCTGAGGGCGCAGCCGCCGGATATCAGGACCACGCCGGCCGGCAGCAGGGGCGCGCAGCGGCCGTGGTCGGTGCGGCGGCCCAGCGGGACGGCGGCGAAGAGCGGCAACAGCGCGTAGACGCCCGCGATGACGCCGATGGCCCGCTCGTCCGCGCCCAGCGCGAGGGCCCGGTAGGACACGGCGGGCCGGGCCATCGACACCGCCCCCTGCGCGAAGCTGAAGGCGATGACGAGGCGGAGCAGCCAGCCGCGGTTCCCACCGGGCCTCACAGTTGTTCCCTCCAGGGGGAGTTGGTCGAGGTGTGCATCAGATGATTCCGAAGAGGATCCCTGCCCCGAGGATGATCAGAGATGTCATCACGGCCCACTTGACCACGAACCTGGTGTGGTCGCCGAACTCGACCTTGGCCATGCCGACCAGGACGTACACGGCCGGGACGAGCGGGCTCGACATGTGCAGCGGCTGGCCGACCAGCGAGGCACGGGCCATCTCCAGCGGCGAGACGCCGTGCGCGGCGCCGGCCTCGGCGAGGACCGGGAGGACGCCGAAGTAGAAGCCGTCGTTGGACATGAAGTAGGTGAGGGGGAGGCTCAGGACACCGGTGACGAGGGCCATGTGCGGGCCCATGCCCTCGGGGATGACGTCCACCATCCACTTGGCCATGCTGTCGACCATGCCGGTGCCCTGGAGGACGCCGGTGAAGACGGCGGCGGCGAAGACCATGCCGGAGACGTTGAGGACGTTGTCCGCGTGGGCGGCGAGGCGGGCCTTCTGGTCGGGGATGTGCGGGAAGTTCACGGTGAGCGCGAGCGCGGCGCCGATCAGGAACAGCACCGGAATCGGCAGGTACTCCATGATCATGGCGGTGAGCAGCGCGACCGTGAGCAGGAAGTTGAACCACAGGAGCTTGGGACGCAGGGTGGCCCGGTTCTGGTCGAGGCCCGGGAAGTCGTCCTCGTCCTCCTCGTCGGCGTCGGTGCCGAAGCCCGCGCCGCCGGTACGGGCCGGGGTCGTGCCGTCGCCGGAACCGCCCGCGCCGACGAGGACCGTCTCGGTCTCCTTCTCCTCGACCTTCTTCTCGGCCTTCTCCTCCACCAGGACCTCGCCCAGCGTCAGCACGCCGAGCCGCCTGCGCTCCCGCACGCCGAGGACGTACGACAGGATGAAGACGCCGAGGAGGCCGACCAGCAGGGCCGGGATCATCGGGACGAAGATGTCGCTGGCGTCCAGCTTGAGGGCGGTGGCGGCACGGGCGGTGGGGCCGCCCCACGGCAGGGTGTTCATCACGCCGTTGGCCATGGCGGCGACGCCGGTCATGACGACCAGGCTCATCTTGAGGCGCTTGTACAGCGGGTACATCGCCGAGACCGTGATCATGAAGGTGGTCGAGCCGTCGCCGTCGAGCGAGACGATCGCGGCGAGGACCGCGGTGCCGACGACGATCCGCATCGGGTCGGCCTTCGCGAACTTCAGGATCCCGCGAACGACCGGGTCGAAGAGGCCGACGTCGATCATCACACCGAAGTAGACGATCGCGAACATGAGCATCGCCGCGGTGGGGGCGAGGCTGGTGACGCCGTCGATGACGTAGTCACCGAGCTTGGCGCCCTTTCCCACGAACACACAGAACAGTGCGGGGATCAGTACGAGCGCCGCGATCGGCGACATCTTCTTCATCATGATCAGGACCAGGAAGGTCGCGATCATGGCGAAGCCGAGGATGGTCAGCATGAGTGGATACCTAACGTTCGCCCTTGAACTCCCACCAGGGCCGGCGGTGGCGACGACGTTAGGACTCGTCAAGTGGCGTTAACAAGACGTTGACACGCGAGCAATAAGCGCAAAACTCCTGGTCACAGCTTTGCTCAGGTCAGAGCAGGGAACTTTTCGGTCACGGCGGCGACTTCGACGGGCACTCCGTTGAGAACGGCGTTGCCCGAGAGCGGGTCGAGCAGGCTGCCGTCGAGGATCTGGTTGACGTTGACTCCGGGGTCGGCGGAGGCGTGGCTGAGCCGGGTTCCGGGCCGGTCGTGGCCCCAGCCGTGCGGCAGGCTCACCACACCCCGGCGCACCCCGTCGGTGACCTCGGCGGGCGCGGTGACCTCTCCCCCGGAGCCCTTGACCCGCACCGGCGCCCCGTCCCGTACGCCCAGCCGTTCGGCGTCCTCGGGGTGGATGTGCAGGGTGCAGCGGTTGCTGCCGCCGGTGAGGGCGGGGACGTTGTGCATCCAGCTGTTGTTGGAGCGCAGATGGCGGCGGCCGACGAGGACGAGCCCGGCGGGCCGCTCGTGCAGGGCCTGCCGGAGGCGGGGCAGGTCGTCGGCGATCGGCCGCGGCAGCAGCTCGACCTTGCCGCTGCGGGTCTTCAGCGGCTGCGGCAGGCGCCGGCTCAGCGGCCCCAGGTCGATGCCGTGCGGATGCGCGAGCAGTTTCTCCAGGCTCAGGCCGTCCGGGCGTACGCCGAAGCCGTCGCCGTAGGGGCCGAGGCGCAGCATCAGGTCGAGCCGCCGCTCGGGGCCGCTCTCACCGGTGAGCTGTGCGGCGAGTTCGCGCGGGTCCCGGCCGTGGACCGGGGAGTGCGGCTCCTTGACCGCCTTGCCGAGGGTCTGGTCGATCACCATCGCGTCGACGGCGGCCGGGTCGGCGCCGTGCATGCCGGTCGCGGCCAGGACCAGTCGGGCCAGGATCTCGGTCTCCGCCGTCCGGCCGGGCTCCAGGGGCACGGCGGGGCGGGTGTAGCGGACCTGGTTGCGGACGGCGAGGGTGTTGAAGGCGAAGTCGTGGTGCGGGCTCTGGGAGGGCGGGGGCGGCGGCAGCACGACGTGGGCGTGGCGCGAGGTCTCGTTCAGGTACGGGTCGACGCTGACCATGAAGTCGAGCGAGTCGAGGGCCTTGTCCAGCCGGTCCCCGTCGGGGGCGGACAGCACCGGGTTGGCGGCGACGGCGATGAGCGCGCGGACCGGTTCGCCCTGCTCGGTGGCCGTGTCGATCTCCTCGGCGAGCGCGGAGAGCGGCAGCTCGCCCTTCGCCTCGGGGTGCCCGCTCACCCGGGAGTGCCAGCGCCCGAGCGCGAAGCCGTGGCCGGGCCCGGCGGGGCGCGGCGTCCTGTCGGTGGCCGCCTGCGGGAAGAGGGCGCCGCCCGGGCGGTCGAGGTTGCCGGTGAGGATGTTGAGGACGTCGACGAGCCAGCTGGCGAGGGTGCCGTGCGGGACCGTGCAGCTGCCGATGCGACCGTATACGGCGGCGGTGGGGGCGGCGGCGAGTTCGCGGGCCAGGGCGCGGATCGTGACGGCGTCCACGTCGCAGGCCTCGGCCACGGCTTCGGGGGTGAAGTCCTGGACGGCTGCGGCGAGTTCGCCGAGCCCTTGCACATGCGGGGCCAGCTCACCGAGGTCCACGAGCCCTTCCTCGAAGAGGACGTGGGCCATCGCCGCGAGCAGCAGGGCGTCGGTGCCGGGCCGGATCGCGAGGTGCCGGTCGGCGAGCTTGGCGGTGCGGGTGCGGCGCGGGTCGACGACGGTGAGCGTGCCGCCGCGGGCCTTGAGCGCCTTGAGCTTGCCGGGGAAGTCGGCCGCGGTGCACAGACTCCCGTTGGACTCCAGGGGGTTGGCGCCCAGGAGCAGCAGGTGATCGGTGTGGTCCAGGTCGGGTACGGGGATCGCGTTGGCGTCGCCGTACAGCAGCCCGCTGGAGACGTGTTTGGGCATCTGGTCGACCGTGGACGCGGTGAAGATGCTGCGGGTGCCGAGCCCGGCGAGGAGCACCGACGGGTAGAGCGCGCCGGCCATGGTGTGCACGTTGGGGTTGCCGAGGACGACGCCGACGGCGTTCGGTCCGTACCGCTCGACGGCGGTCCGGATGCCTGCGGCGACCGCGTCGAAGGCCTCCTCCCAGGTGGCCTCGCGCAGCTCGCCGTCCTTGCGGACGAGCGGGGTGCACAGCCGGTCGGGGTCCCCGTCGACGGCCCCGAAGGAGGCCCCCTTGGGGCAGATGAACCCGCGGCTGAACACGTCGTCGCGGTCACCACGGGCGCCGGTCACCCTGGTCCCCTCGATGGTGAGGGTCAGGCCGCAGGTGGCCTCACAGAGGGGGCAGATGCGCAGGGCGGTGCGGGACACGGGTCCTCCCCGAGGACGGCGGCGACGGTGGCGCTCGGATCGGAACCGAGCATACCGACCGGTATGCCGTGTGGGGAGGGGTGACGGGGACGGAACTGCCGGCGGAAGCCGGCGGAAGGGGACCGAGGTGTCAGTCCAGGACGCGCGCCAGGTAGGCCCGCAGCAGCTCCCGAGTCTCTTCGATGATCTTCCCGTCGCCCTCCGGAGCCACCCGGAAGGCCAGGTGGACGAGGGTGTCGGCGGTTTCCACGGCGACGAGGAAGGTGCGCCGCACATCCTCGTCCGGTGCCCGGTCGAGATAGCCGGAGAGGAGGTCGGTGAGCCGGTCGGCGACCCGGTGATTGGGTTCGGCGTAGCCGGAGCCGACCGGGATCTGGTTGCCGAAGTCGACGAGGGAGAAGCCGGGGGCGGTGCGCTTCATGGCGAGGTACTCGTCGAGCACGGCGTCCATCGCCGCCCGCCAGCCTCCCGCACCGCCGGTCTCCTCGAGACGCTCGGTGACGCGCTCGGTGTAGCGCTCCAGGTTGCGCTGGGCGAGGGCGTCGGCCATCGCGCGCTTGTTGCCGAAGAAGCGGTAGACCGAGCCGATGGGGACGCCGGCGCGCAGGGCGACGGCCCGGGTGCTCAGGGCGTCGTAGCCGACCTCGTCGAGGAGGTCCGCGCACGCGTCGAGGATCCTGGTCAGCCGTTCGGCGCTGCGCCGCTGTACGGGCGCTCGACGGAGCGATGTCGCTGGGGGCACGGGCTTCATGATGCCTTTCCGCCGCGGTCCGGGGAAGCTCGCTCCTCAGTACGGAGCACGGGGTCCGGCGCACTCAGCGCGCCGTTGGCGGTGCCGGTGGGTTCCGGCCCCGAGTGCGGGGACGACCGCGAGGCCCCCGAAGGTCCCGACGCCGTGATGTCCGCCGTGCTCTCGACCGGTTCGCCGTCGACGGCCCACACCGTGCCGTCGTCGGCGTACAGGCGCGCGGTGACGTGGTGGGTGCCGTGCGGGACGTAGCGCGCGGAGAGGCGGTACTCGGTGGTGCGCAGACGGGCGACGGGATGACCGTCCACGAAGAGGCGGGCGATCCCGCGGCCGGCCACCGCCTCGGGCTTCGCGCCGGCGGGCGAGAGGCGGAAGTCCTCGAGGGTCAGCCGGACACTCCAGCTGTCGTCGTCGGCGGGCTGCACCTCGATGCCGACGTCGGGCGCGTCCTCCTCGTCCACCTCACGGTAGCGGTGGCCCTCCTCGTCCGTTTCCCCGACGACCTCGCCCACCGGTGAGGGTGAGGCCTCGTTCCTCTGCTTCTGTTGCTCGTCCGCACCGCTGGTGCCACAGCCCGCGGATCCTGTCAGCAGCAGGACACAGACCGCGAGCGCAGCAAGAAGTGCCCGCGTCCACGCCATGCCGGGGAGCGTAGAACACCGGTGCGACACCTCGTATCCCCCTGGAGTCTGGTTCCGGGCGCCCGACGTCATCCGTGAGGAGGTCGCGCGTCCCCCTTGCGCCCGGGAAACCGCAATCCTACGGTGATGCATAGGAATCAGACCGCAAGGGAGCGATCATGCACGGGGACGCGCGGAAGACCGCCGAGGGACTCACCCACCTCTCCGGTTTCGGCAACGAGCACAGCTCGCAGGCCGTCCCGGGCGCGCTGCCCGAAGGCCGCAACTCGCCGCAGCGCGCCCCCCTCGGGCTCTACGCGGAGCAGCTCAGCGGTACGGCGTTCACCGAGCCACGGGCGCACAACCGCCGTTCGTGGCTGTACCGCATCCGCCCCTCGGCCGCGCACCCGGCATTCACGCGCACCGACAATGGCCGGATCCGTACGGCGCCCTTCACGCAGACCGCGCCGGATCCGAACCGGCTGCGCTGGGACCCCCTGCCCGAACCCGCGCGGGGCACCGACTTCCTCGCCGGCCTGTGGACCCTCGGCGGCAACGGCGACGCGACCCAGCGCACCGGCATGGCCGTGCACCTGTACCACGCGGACACCTCGATGGACCGCGTCTTCAGTGACGCCGACGGCGAGCTGCTGATCGTGCCGGAGCACGGCGGACTGCTGCTGTGCACGGAGTTCGGGCGGCTGCAGGTGGAGCCGGGACACGTGGCGCTGATTCCCCGTGGGGTCCGCTTCCGTGTGGAGCTGCTGGATGCCTCCGCCCGCGGTTATGTGTGCGAGAACTACGGCACCCCCTTCCACCTCCCCGATCTCGGCCCCATCGGCGCCAACGGCCTCGCCAACCCCCGGGACTTCCGCGCGCCGGTCGCCGCCTACGAGGACGTCGAGGGTCCGGTGGAGGTGGTCAACAAGTTCTGCGGCAACCTCTGGACGGCCACGTACGACCACTCGCCCCTCGACGTGGTCGCCTGGCACGGCAACCATGTGCCGTACGTCTACGACCTGCGCCGTTTCAATGTGCTGGGCAGCATCTCGTACGACCATCCCGACCCGTCGATCTTCACGGTGCTGACGTCGCCGTCCGACACCCCCGGCCTGGCCGGCGTCGACTTCGTCGTCTTCGCGCCGCGCTGGCTGGTGGGCGAGGACACCTTCCGGCCGCCGTACTTCCACCGGAACGTGATGAGCGAGTACATGGGACTCATCGAGGGCGCCTACGACGCGAAGACCTCAGGTCCGGGGGGCTTCGTGGCCGGCGGCGGCTCGCTGCACAACATGATGTCGGCGCACGGCCCGGACCGGGACACCTTCGACCGGGCGAGCGCCGCCGAACTCCGGCCGCAGAAGGTCGACGACGGACTGGCGTTCATGTTCGAGACGCGCTGGCCGGTCACCCTGACACCCCACGCGGCTCAGGCGGAGCATCTGCAACAGGGCTACGACGACGTGTGGCAGGGCCTGGAGCGGCACTTCCGCCCCTTGCACTGAGGATTCCCGACCGGTACGGATGGCCCCGTGACCTCCTTCGCCCCGGACTCGATCGTCCTGAACCGCAAGCTGCCGCTCTGGTACCAGGTGTCGCAGTCGCTGCGGGCCTCGATACTGGGCCGCTCACCGCAGGACCCGCTGCGGCTGCCCACCGAGGAGCAGCTGGCGGGCCACTACGGGGTGAGCGTGCTGACCATGCGGCAGGCACTGAAGGAGCTGGAGGACGAGGGCCTGATCACGCGCCATCGCAGGCGCGGCACGTTCATCGAGCCGGACGCCCTCAGGGGCGCCCCGGTGCGGCTCCTCGGTTCGGTGGACGCCATCGTGGCCCAGCAGTCCGGCATGGCGACGCGGCTGCTCGACCACGGCAAGGCGGCCGTGCCGGCCGAGGTCGCCGAGTACTTCCCGGATCTCGCCGAGGTGGCGACGTACCACCGGCTGCGCGGCGACGAGAAGACCGGCGAGCCGACCAACCACGCCCGCAACTACGTCCGTCCCGAACTCGCGGCGCACATCGACCCGGACGACCTGGCCCGCTGGCCGATGACGAAGGTGCTCCGGGACGTCGTCGGGGCGGACATCAGCCGCATCACGGACACCGTGCAGGCCCGCCTGGCGGACCCGGAGACGGCACGCCTGCTCCACGTCCCGCTGCTCAGCCCGATCCTGCACTACACGGGCGTCACCTACGACACCCACGGGCGGGTCCTCGACGCCGCCGTCATCCACTACCGGGGCGACCGCTTCTCCTTCACGGTGACGCTGGACGCCACCTGAGCCGGCCGTCCGTGCCAGGTCGTACGATGCCGTGCGTGACGCACGACGACGCTCCGCCGCTGGCGGACCTCATGCCGTGGTCCGTCGCACCGCCGCGGCTCGGCCGGGGGTGGCCGACGGGGCCCGACGCGGCCTCACTCAGAGCCCGCTGGGACGCCCTGATGAAGGCCGAGGGCCCGGACCGCGAGGCCCTGTTCGAGCCGACCCGCTCGCGCACCCTGCGGTCGGCGGTCGGCCGGCTGCCGGGCCGGTCCGGCGGCACGGAGAAGCTGATCCGCGCCTCGGGCCCCTGCCCCGAGCCCGTACGCGTACTGCACGCGCCGTTCGACGAACAGTGGCTCATCCCCGACCACCGGCTGATCGACGCGGCCCGGCCCGAGCTGTGGCGGGTGGCGGACGAGCACCAGATCTTCGTCACGGAGACGCCCGACGCCCCGGGCCCCCTCCTGCACGCCACCTCCCTGCTCCCGCTCCTGCGCCCCGGCCGCATCCGCCCCCTCTACCGCCGCCCCGGGGCCGAGGAACCCAACCTCGCACCCGGCCTGTTGGACCACCTCGCCACCCGTCTCGGCCTCTCCCTCACCCCGGCGGACCTCCTGGCCTGGACCGTCACGGCGGTACGCCCCGGCCTCACCGTCCCCCTCACCGCGGACCCCGGGCTCTGGGCGCACGGCGTCGAACTCGGCCACCGCGTCCTGTGGCTGATGCGCCGCGACGGCGACCGTCCCAAACTGCCCGGCGGCCGCCGCCCGTACGTCCGCGCACCCCTGCCCTCCCGGCCCCTGACCCTGCGCTACGACCGAGACGAGGAAGCCCTGTACCTCGACGAGGGCCGCATCTCCCCGGTGCCGCCCGAGTCCTGGGACTTCGAGGTGAGCGGGACGCGCGTACTGGAACAGTGGTTCACGGTCCGCACCGCCCACCCCGAGCCGGGCACGCTGGAGGCGATCCGCCCGGCGGCCTGGCCCCAGGCGTGGACGTCGGAGCTGCTGGAGCTGATCACGGTGCTGGCGCTGCTGGCGGAGCTGAGGCCGCGCCAGGAGGAGTTGACGGTGACGGCGCCGATCACCGCGGAGGAACTGCGCAAGGCGGGAGTCCTGCCGGTGCCGGAGGCGGCACGCAGGCCGGCGTCGGTGCTGGACCACCACGAGGAAGGCCCGGAAGGCCAGTTCACCCTGATCTGACCCGTGCCCCCTGACCCCTGACCCCTGACCGCAGCCCGCTGCCCCCTAGCTCCTCCGACCCCTGGGCTCGAAGGCGTCCATGACCCGATGGAGCGCCCGTTCGAACACCGCCTCCAGGTCGATCGGCCCCGAGTCCTCCGTGAAGGCCGCCGCCAGCCGCGGATAGGCACCGGTGGCCACCTGGCTGCCGAGGTAGGCGATACGGACCGCGTTCTCCTCCTCCTCGGACCAGGGCATGGAGCGGGTGCGCTCGGCGGTGGCGAGCTCGTTCGCGGTGTACGTCGTCACGACGCCGTTGAGCAGCGCGACCAGCTCCATCTTGATGCTGTACGGCTGCTCGAGCGGTTCGAGGCAGGCCAGACAGTGCTCCAGATAGCGCAGCGTGTTGGGGCTGAAGCCGTAGATCCCCGCCATCAGGCGCGGCACCCACGGGTGGCGGCGCATGATGGCGCGGGTCTCATGGGCGTTGCGCAGCATGTCGGCGCGCCAGTCGCCGGACGGCTCGCTCATCTCGTGCTCGGCGCCGATGGCGTCGAGCATCAGCTCGTACAGGTCCTCCTTGCGCGGCACGTAGTTGTAGAGCGACATCGTTCCGCAGCCCAGTTCGGCCGCGACGTGCCGCATGGAGACGCCGTCCAGCCCCTGCGCGTCGGCGATCCGCACGGCCGCGGCCGCGACGTCCGCACGCGTGAACGCCGGTTTCGGCCCCCGGCCCGTCCGCTCGGGACGGGCCCAGATCACTTCGGGTACGGCCGCTCGGCCCGCCATCGATCATCACCTCGTCCACCATCCTAGTTACGTACAGCGTACGTAGTGCGCTATGGTCGGAGCATGACTTCTACGTACGCTGTACTTAGTGAAGGTCTGGAGAAGCGGTTCGGTGCCGTCCACGCCCTGCGCGGCCTGGATCTCGCGGTGGCGACCGGCACGGTCTGCGGAATCCTCGGCCCGAACGGGGCCGGCAAGACCACGGCGGTGCGGCTGCTCACCACGCTGCTGCGCCCCGACGCGGGCTCCGCGCGGATCGCCGGGCACGACCTCGTGCGTGAGGCGGCGGCGGTACGGCGCAGGATCGGCGTCACCGGACAGTACGCGTCGGTCGACGGGGACCTGACCGGGCGCGAGAACCTGCGCCTGTTCGCCCGGCTGCACCGGGTGCGGGGGCCGGCCGAGCGGGCCGGCGAGCTCCTGGACCGCTTCGGGCTCGCCGGGGCCGCCGACCGGCCCGCGTCCACCTACTCGGGCGGAATGCGGCGCCGCCTCGACCTGGCGGCGAGCCTGATCCGCCGCCCCGAGGTGCTGTTCCTGGACGAGCCGACCACCGGGCTCGACCCGGCCAGCCGGAACCTGATCTGGGCCGCCGTGCGCGACCTCACGGCCCACGGCACGACCGTGCTGCTGACCACGCAGTACCTGGAGGAGGCCGACCAACTCGCCGACGACATCGCCCTGGTGGACCGGGGGCGGGTCGCGCACACGGGCTCGCCGGCCCAGCTCAAGTCGCTCATCGGGACCCAGGTCGAGGTCGTCGTCGCGAACGCGGACGTGCTGGCGAAGGCGGCGGCCGTGCTGGATCGACTCACCGGCGCACAGCCCTCGTTCGACCACGAGCGCAACGCCGTCGGCGCGGTCAGCCGGGACTCGACGCTCACCATCCCCCGCCTGGTGCGCGAACTGGACGCGGCGGGTGTGCCGTTGCTGGACGCGAGCCTGCGCCCACCGACCCTCGACGACGTGTTCCTCCGGCTCACCGACGACCACCAGGAGCGTGCGGCATGACCACACTGGCCTACGACGGAACCGCGATGCTGGGCCGCCAGCTGCGGCGGATGCGGAACAACCCGGGGCTGCTGATCCTGACCCAGACCATGCCGATCAGCATGCTGCTGTTCTTCGGCTACGTCTTCGGCAGCGCGCTCGCGATGCCGGGCGAGCAGTACCGCGCGTTCCTGCTCCCGGGCCTGCTGGTGGCGACGGCCGCGAACGGGATCATGACGGGGATGTTCCAGGCGGCCGGGGACACCCACCGGGGCGTGATGGACCGCTTCCGCACCCTGCCGATGAGCCGGGCGGCGGTACCGCTCGGGCAGGCGGTCGCGGACCTGGTCGTCACGGCGGCCGGTACGGTTCCCCTGCTGCTGGTCGGCCTCGCGGTGGGCTGGCGCGTGGAGGGGAGCGCCCTGGAGGCGGTGGGCGCCTTCGGTCTGCTGCTGCTGTTCCGGTTCGCCACCACCTGGATCGGCATCTTCCTCGGCCTGCTCACCCGGAGCGAGGAGGCCGCGGGCCAGCTGGGCGGCGCGACCTTCCTGCTGCCGCTGCTGTCCAACGCGTACATCCCGGCCGACGGCCTGCCGGGCTGGCTGCGGACGATCGCCGAGTGGAATCCGATCAGCGCGGTGACGACGGCCCTGCGGGACCTCTTCGGCAACGCCCCGGTACCGGAGGGGGCGGCCTGGCCGGTGGCGCATCCCGTCGCCGGGTCGCTGGTCTGGTGCGCGGTCCTCCTCGCGGCGTTCGTGCCGCTCGCCGTGCACCGGTACGCGCACGGCGAGCGCTGAACCCACGGACCTGCGGGGTGGACGCGAGGGCGACGGGAGGGAGGGGAAAGAAACGTATCCGCGCTCGGCGGACACACCTGGACGACGCTGCATGCCGTGGGGATGACGGACGACGGGATCGCAGCACCGGCCGGAGCGGCATGGCCGCCTGAGCGCGGATCAGAAACGTCTGAGCGGGGGCTCAGCGCCCGCCGAACAGCGAACGGCGCAGCCGGCGCAGTGGCGCGAAGAGCAGGACCCGGCTCACTCGCGCACCCCTCGGGCTGCGCTCCTGCGGGGTGTCACGCGCGGTCAGCTCACGCATCAGCGAGGTCGCCTCGACTGTCTCCCGCTGCGGGACGGCAGGACCGCCCAGTACCGAGAGATGGCGGTCGAGGCGCGAACTGGTCGCGCTGCTCCCGCAGGTGATCGCAGGGACACGTGCCCTGCTGCGCACTGTTATCTGTTCCATGTCACTCCCCACCCGTACGAGTCCACCCGGCCCGGGCAGGGTAACCCTATCGCCCCCTCGGGGCACTCGTGTATCGCGGTCACAGGATTCACCTTCCCCGTAAGCAGGTTGACGACTCCTCTCTGATCACTCTCCGAATCCAACTGATTTCAGGGCGAGTTGGACAACCGGCTGAGTAGTGGGCTGCGGTGAGCCACCGTCGGGCTCGACGGTCACAGCGAGTGACGTGGCGGAGGTGTCGAGACCGGACGCCACCAAGGGCGTGTCGTCGTCGAAGAGCCCGAGGGAGCGTGGTTGCGCGTCGGGGCGCATGAGCCACAGTTGGCGCACGCGGTCGCTCGGCAGGTCGCCGTATCCGCTCAGGGTGACGACCGCGCTTCCCTCGGATGCGGAGGCGATCACTCCGATTCTGCGGCCGTCGGCGTCCTGCCCCGTCGTCGCCCGCGCGTCGGGAGCCCCGAGAACGTGGGCGATCTCACGCGCCTGTGCCCGCTCGGCGTTCAGCCGGTCCTCCGTCTGCCCCGCCTGGACGGCGAACAGGGACGCGACCACGAGGGCCGCGGCGGCGGTGACCGTCGCGAAGGGCACGAACAGGGGGATCCGCCGCCGCTCACGTACGCGCGGCGGCGGCTGCATGCCCCACACGTGCGGCGGCAACTGGGGCGTACGCGCGCGCGGCGCCTCCTGCCGGGGAGCGGTCACCTGCGGAGTCGCGCGTACGGCGGCCAGTACCCGCTCGCGCATCGCGGGCGGCGGCGCCGCGGCCTCCGACCAGGCGAGCCGGACGGCGTCCTCGGCCATCGCGCGCACCTCGGCGGTGCAGCTGTCGCACTTCTTCAGGTGCTTCTCGAAACGGCGTCGCTCGTCGGGTTCGAGGGCGTCCAGGGCGTAGGGCGCGGCCAGGGAGTGGACGTCCTCTCGGCGAAAAAGACTCATGCCACACCTCCCAGGCAGTCGCGCATGCGGGTCAGTCCGTCACGCATCCGCGTCTTCACCGTGCCGAGCGGCAAGGAGAGACGCTCGGCCACTTCACGGTACGTATACCCCTCGTAATAAGCGAGGGTGACGGACTGGCGCTGCAGGGCCGTGAGCCGGTTCAGGCAGCGGCGCACCGACTCGCGTTCGAGGCCGGCCTCGACCTCCTCGGTGACCTGGTCGAAGGCGGGGTGATGGGACCGCCGGGCCTCCCGCTGCTCGCGCTCACCGGCCGCGCGGGCGCTGCGCACCCGGTCGACGGCCCGGCGGTGGGCGAGGGTGAGCACCCAGGACAGGGCACTGCCCCGCCCCGGGTCGAACCGCCCCGCGGACCGCCAGAGTTCCAGCAGCACCTCCTGCGACACCTCCTCCGACTGCGCCGGATCCCGTACGACCCGCCTCACGAGCCCGAACACGGGCCCGGACACCAGCCCGTACAGCTCCTCGAACGCCCTCTGGTCACCGCCCGCCACGAGGACCAGAAGCTCGTCAGCCTCCACCCCGGCTCCCCCCCTCCGCACACCGCACCCTGCCCGCCCCGTCCCACGCGGTATTCGCAACGAACACACCTCCGGATGGGGTTACGGATCAGCGGGCCGAAAACGCGGGTCCGGCAGCGAGAAAAAGTCTTTTCAGATTCGACCAATCCGGCCCCGCCCCCGCTCCGAATCCCCCGGCGTCAGGCAAGTTGGACTGAGGACGGACGGCATGACACCTATCTCCAGGAGCGGTGCGGGACACAAGCACCTCGCGACTCTCGTATGTGGTGCGCTGGCCGCCGGCGGGCTCGCAGCCGCCGGTGTGACCGCGCTGGAACCGGGGGCGGCCGCCGCCTCCAGCCACCGGGAGGCCCCCCTGATCTCGGGGCAGCCCCAGTACGACAACACGGACGTGTACGCGTTCGTCAGCCCGGACAAGCCGGACACCACGACGATCGTGGCGAACTGGACCCCCTTCGAGGAGCCCGCCGGCGGTCCGAACTTCTTCCCGTTCGCCGAGGACGCGCAGTACGACCTCCACATCGACAACAACGGTGACGCGCAGGGCGAGCTGCTGTACCGCTTCACCTTCAAGACGCACGTCAAGAACGAGAAGACGTTCCTCTACAACACCGGGCCGGTCGAGAGCCTGGACGACCCGGACCTCAACGTCACGCAGACGTACGACATCGAACTGATCAAGCTGAAGCACCAGCGGATGGTGTCGAAGACCAAGGTCGCGGACGACGTGCCGGTGGCACCGTCGAACGTCGGCAAGGCGTCCATGCCGGACTACGCCAAGCTGCGCGACCAGGCGGTCCACGAACTGCCCGGCGGCTCGACGACGTTCGCCGGCCAGGCCGACGACCCGTTCTTCCTGGACCTGCGCGTCTTCGACCTGCTGTACGGCGGGAACCTCACCGAGGTCGGCAACGACACGCTCAAGGGCTACAACGTCAACTCCATCGCCCTCCAGGTGCCGACCCACATGATCACCGAGTCGGCCGAGCAGCCGATCGTCGGGATCTGGTCGACGACCCAGCGCAAGAACGCCCAGGGCTACTACTCCCAGGTCTCGCGGCTCGGCATGCCGCTGGTCAACGAGGTCGTCAACCCCATCAAGGACAAGGACAAGTTCAACGCGTCCGCGCCCCGGGACGACGCCCAGTTCCTCGAGAACGTGACCAACCCGGAGCTGCCGAAGCTCATCGAGGCGATCTACAAGATCGACGCGCCCGACGAGCCGCGCAACGACCTCGTCGACGTCTTCCTCAAGGGCGTGAAGGGCCTCAACCAGCCGCCGCATGTGGTCGCGGCGGAGGAACTGCGCCTGAACACCTCGATCAAGCCGGTCTCCGACCCCAAGCGCCTCGGTGTCCTCGACGGCGACAACGCCGGCTTCCCGAACGGACGCCGCCTCACCGACGACGTGATCGACGCCTCGCTGCAGGTCGTCGAGGGTGAACTGCTCGGCGCGAAGAACGACCTGGGCGACGCCGTCGACAAGAACGACAAGGACTTCGAGAAGGCCTTCCCGTACGTCGCCCTCCCGACCGAGGGTTCACGCGGCCCGCTCGCCAAGGGCACGACCGACGGCAACGACGTCCGCAGCCAGATCGGCGACGCCCTCCAGCCGGCCGGTGCGGGCGGATCCGGCGACACCACCCTGATCGCCGCCTCCGCGGGCGCCGGCGCGGCCGGCATCCTCCTGGTCGGCTCGGCCCTCGTGTGGTGGCGCCGGATGAGGAATCGGGCGTACTGATCCGTACTCCCCACCGACTGGCGCGGCCCGCACCCAACCTTCCCCCACGGCGCGGGCCGCGCCGCGACTTCCCTGCACAGCAAGCCGACCGAGGAGAGGGCATGGCCCGGCGTACGAACGACAGCGCACCGGAGAACGACCAGGGCGCAGAGCCGACGGCACTGCCGGAGCGCGGGCGCGGGCCGGGTGTGGACGCGGAGCCGGGACGCACGGGCGGTGCGGGTAGGGGCGCGGGGCCGGAACGCGAAGGCGGTGCGGGGGTGGCTGCTGTGCCGGTGCCGATGCCCATGGACGGGGCGAGTGCGGCCACCGTGCCCGGGGCGGGCGCCGGCCCGGATTCCGCGGCTGCGCCAACCGCCCTCGCCCCGGAGCAGGCCGAGCCGGAGGCGAAGCACACCCGCAGGACAGCGGAGCCGGAGGCGAGGCACACCCGCAGGACAGCGGCGCCGGAGGCGAGGCACACAGGCAAGACGGCGGCGCCGGAGGCGGAAGACACCCCCAAGACAACCGAGCCGAACGCCAAGGGCACGCCGAAGATCGCCCCGGGAGAAGCCGAGGGCACTCCCACGACCGCCCCGCCACAAACCGCGGCCGGCCCCGAGTCGGCCCCGCCGACATCCGGGGCGGACTCGAGTACAGCCCCTCCGAGGCCCGGGGCCGTCCCGGAAGCGGCCCAGCCGCGGACCGCGACCCGGCCGGAGGCGGACGTCTCGTCGGCCGATTCCCGATTCGCCGACCAGGCCGCGCCGGAAGCCGCCGCGTCGAGGACCGGGCCCCGGACCGCAACCCGCAGTACGCCGGGAGGCCAGTTCGCCCCGGAGACACCCGCGAGGGCCGGGGCCGACGCCGAGGCGGTCCGGGCGCGGGGCGGGACCCGGCCGGAGGCCAAGGCCGCGTCAGCGGGCCCTCGGCCCGGCACCCGAGGTGTGCCGGAGGCGACCCGTCCCGTCCGGGGCGACGAGATCGCCGTGGCCGACCAGCGCGTTGCCGCCGTGCGGCGGGTGGCGGCTGCCGGGCGGCGTTGGCGGGGCGCTCAGCTCGCCGGCTGTGCGGTGCTGTTGGCCGTCGCGTTCACCGCCGGTTCCGTGGCGGTCGGTGCCGTGCGGGACGGCGGGACGGCGACGGCCGCCTCCGCACCCGCCGCCGTGTCGCCCGAACTGCTCACCGGCGGTGATCTCGACGCGAGTATCACCGCGCTGCAGGCTCATCTGCGCTCCCAGCCACGGGACTTCGGCGGCTGGGCCACCCTCGGTATCGCCTATGTCGAGCAGGCCAGGACGAAGGGCGACCCGTCCCGCTACCCGCAGGCCGAGCGGGCTCTGCGGCGCTCCCTCGGCCTGGAGCCGGACAACGTCCAGGCTCTCGCAGGCCGCGCCGCCCTCGCCGCGGCCCGGCACGACTTCGAGGACGCGCTGACCTACGCGGACCAGGCGCTGAAGCAGAACCCCTACAGCGAGCGCGCCCTGTCCTCCCGGATCGACGCACTCGTCGAACTCGGCCGTTACGACGACGCGGCGAAGGCCGCCGACCTCGCGGACGAACGCCGGCCGGGCATTCCGGTCTTCACGCGGTACGCGTACGTGCACGAGCTGCGCGGCGACGTGGCCACCGCGCGGCGGGTGCTGGAGCAGGCGCTCGCGTCGGCCACCGCCCCCGGAGACGTGGCGTACGTGGCCACCGCGCTCGGCCAACTCGCCTGGAACCAGGGAGAGTACGCGACGGCCCTGACCCACTACGCCCGCGCCCTCGCCGCCGACGACGCCTACCTGCCCGCTCTGGAGGGCCGCGCCCGCACCCAGGCCGCGAGCGGCGACCGGGCCGCCGCGATCGAGGGCATGGAGGCCGTCGTCGCCCGCTACCCGCTGCCCGGCCCGCTCGTCGAGCTCGGCGAGCTGTACGAGGCCCGCGGCGCCGAGGGCGACCGGGCGAAGGCGGGCGACCAGTACGCCCTCGTGGACGCCTGGACGGCACTCGCCCGCGCGGGCGGTGTCAACGCCGACCTCGACACCGCGCTCGCCGCCGCCGACCACGGCGACAAGGCCGAGGCCCTGCGCGCCGCCCGCGCCGAATGGGCCCGCCGCCACACCGTGCACACCGCGGACGCCCTCGCCTGGGCCCTGCACGTCAACGGCCGCGACGAGGAGGCCCTGCCGTACGCGCGCCGGGCCACGGCCACCGGCTACCGCAACGCCGCCTTCCTCCACCACCGCGGTGTGATCGAACACGCCGTGGGCAACGAGCGGCAGGCCCGCACCCATCTGAAGGCGGCCCTGGACCTCAGCCCCGGCTTCTCACCCCTGGGCGCCCGTGAGGCCCGTAAGACCCTGGAGGCGGCCAAGTGAAGCCCCAGCCCCGCCGGCGCCGACGCGTCCTCGCCTCCGCCGCGGCCGTGCTCACGGCAGCGTGCGCGCTCGTGCTCGTCCCCTCGGGTACGGCCGGCGCCCACCCCCTCGGCAACTTCACCGTCAACCACTACGACGGCCTCGTCACCACCCCCGGCGAACTGCGCGTCGACCACGTCGAGGACCTCGCCGAGATCCCGGCGACCCAGGCCGGGCCGGACATCGAGCGGCTGGGTATGACCGAGTGGGCCCGGCAGCGGTGTGCGCGGGCCGCCGACGCGAGCCGGGTCACCGTCGACGGCCGTGCGGTCGCCCTCACCGCGAAGAGCAGCGACGCGCGCCTGCGCCCCGGTCAGGCCGGCCTGGACACCCTCCGCCTGGAGTGCCGCCTGACGGCACCGCTGCCCGAGGACGACACCGTCACCCTCGGCTTCCGCAGCGCGGCCACGGACTCCGGCCCCGGCTGGCGAGAGATCACCGCGCGCGGCGACCGCACGACGCTCACGGAGTCGGACGTACCGACGAAGTCGCTGTCCGGTGAACTGACCGAGTACCCCGAGGAGTTGCTCTCCTCCCCCGCCGACACCGCGACCGCCGCCCTGCGTGTACGGCCCGGCGGCCCGGCCCTCGTCGAGGGGCAGGAGGACGCGCCCGCCGCCTCCGTCCTGCCGCGCGGCGCCGACCGCTGGACCCGGGCCCTGGACTCCCTGGTCGCCCGCAACGACCTCACCGTCGGCTTCGCGGCGCTCGCCCTCCTCATCGCCGTCGCACTCGGGGCCATGCACGCCCTGGCACCGGGCCACGGCAAGACCCTGATGGCCGCGGTGGCCGCCGCCCGGGGCGGCAAGGCCCGGATGAAGGACGTCCTGCCCCTCGCCGCCTCGGTGACGGTCACCCACACCCTCGGCGTGGTCGCCCTCGGCCTCCTGGTCACGGCCGGTTCGGCGGCGGCGCCCTCGGTGATCGCATGGCTGGGCATCGCGAGCGGCGCCCTGGTGACGGCGGCGGGCGCGACCCTCGTACGACGGGCCTGGCGCAACCGACAGCAGGCCCATGGGCACCCGCACCCGCACGACCACGGACCCGGACACGGACACGGACACCCCCACCCGCACCCGCACCCGCACCCGCACCCGCACCCGCACGACAGCGAGCACGCCCACGAGCGCACGCCGGTCCTGGTCGGCGCTCACGGCCAAGCCACCCCCACCGGACACCCACACGAACACCCGCATCCCCATGCGCATCCCCACCCCGAACACGAGCACAGTCACGACCGCGGCCACGACCACAGCCACAGCCACAGCCACGAAAGCGACCACCCCCACAGCCACCCCCACACCGTCGAGCACACCCACGGCGGTTTCACCCACACCCACGCCACCGCCCCCACCCTCCGCGGCACGATCCTCCTCGGCTTCGCCGGAGGCCTCGTGCCCAGCCCCTCCGCCGTCGTCGTACTCGTCGGCGCGGCGGCGCTCGGGCAGGCCTGGTTCGGTCTGCTGCTCGTCGTGGCGTACGGCGTCGGGCTCGCCCTCACCCTCACCGCGGCCGGCTTCGCCGTCGTCAAGCTGGGTACCGGGGTCTCGCGGGTTCTGGACAAGCGCCCCCGCTGGGTCAACGGGCCGGTCACGGCGCTGATGCGCCGGACCGTACCGCTGGGCTCTGCGTTCGTCGTCGTGGCCCTTGGTGCCGGACTGGTATTCAAGGGGGCGACATCTGTACTCGGCTGAGCTACTTTTTTGACATCCTCCCCCACCCTGAGGGCGCGGGATTCCAGCCCTGCGGGCTGAGGTTCACGGGCACTCGACCACTGATGCGGTGATACCCCTCCGGCGTGTCCCGCCGCGACACGGGAAGTATAGGAGTCGGCTGCGAATGGGGGCCCAATGTCCGAAGAACCGGGCAGTGAACGTCTGATCGCGGGCCGCTACCGTCTCCTTGCCCCGCTCGGCGAGGGCGGCATGGGAACGGTGTGGCGGGCCCGTGACGAGTTGCTCAACCGCGAGGTCGCCGTCAAGGAGGTGCGCGCGCCCTCCGGACTGCCCGGCGCCGACATCGAGCGGATGTACGCGCGGCTGGAGCGGGAGGCGTGGGCGGCGGCCCGGATCTCCAGCCCCAACGTGGTGACGGTCTACGACGTGGCCACCCAGGACCACCGCCCCTGGATCGTGATGGAGCTGGTCCGCGGCATCTCCCTGGCCGAGCTCCTGGAGGCCGAGGGGCCGCTCAGCCCGCAGCGTGCCGCGCACATCGGCGCGGACGTGCTGGCCGCGCTGCGGGCCGCGCACGAGGCCGGGGTGCTGCACCGCGACGTGAAGCCGGCCAACGTCCTGCTGTCGAACGACGGACGCGTGGTGCTCACCGACTTCGGCATCGCCATGGTCGAGGGCAGTTCCGCGCTGACGATGACCGGCGAGGTCATCGGCTCGCCCGAGTTCCTGGCACCGGAGCGGGCGCTGGGCCGCACGCCCGGCCCGGAGTCCGACCTGTGGTCGCTCGGCGTACTGCTGTACGCGGCGGTCGAGGGCAGCTCACCGTTCCGCCAGAACACGCCGCTCAGCACGCTGCGCGCGATCGTCGACGAGGAGCTGCCGCCGCCGCACCGGGCGGGTCCGCTCGCCCCCGTGATCGAGGGGCTGCTGCGCAAGGAGCCGGGGGAACGGCTGTCCGCCGACCGGGCCGAGCAGGATCTGCGGGTGATCGGCGCGGGGGGTACCCCCTCCGGGGGAGGCACGCTCGGCGCGGACGCCGTACCGGCATCCCCCTACGCGCCGACGACCGTCGCGCACCAGCAGCCGCCGTACCGGCCGGCCCACCCGCCGAGCCGCGACCAGTCGCCGCCGACGGCACCGGTCCCGCCGGCCTGGACGCAGTCCGGGGGCACGACCAGCACGGCGGAGCGGCCGCACCGCAACCGCCGCGCCGCCGTCGTCCTGATCGCGGGCATCGCCGCGCTCGCGCTGGCGGTCGCCGGACTCATGTACGCCCTGCTCGACAATGACGACGGCAAGGAGGCCGGGGGGCCCGCGAAGGATCCGTCCAGTCTGAGTTCGCCGTCGGTGAGCGATCCGGACCGGAGTGACACGGCCGAGCCGACCCGCTCCCCGAGTCCGAGCCCCAGCAGCAGTCCCACGACCGCGGCTCCGCCCCCGTCGGTGAAGGTCACGGTGGCCGGTTCGCACACGGAGTACACCGGCACCTGCCCGCCGCCGCAGGGCGAGGCGCCCGCCTTCACGGCGACGCTCACGGTGGGCAGTCTGCCGTCAGAGGTGACGTACCGCTGGGTGTCCAAGGACGGCGAGATCATGGATCAGGAGTGGAAGACCCTCTCGTTCCCGGAGGGCGGCGGCCTGACCCGTCAGGACACGGCGTTCGTGACGACGAACGACGAGAACGGCAGCCTCGAGAACGAGATCGGTGTCGAGGTCCGCTCTCCGGTGGAGACGACGTCCAACTCGGTGCCGTTCTCGGTGACCTGTGTGACGGAGACCCCGTCGGACGGGGCCTCCGCTTCCACTTCGCCGTCCCCCTGAGGGGTCAGGCCAGGCCGTTGAACACCGGCAGATAGCCGCCGGACTGGCCGGCCGCCGTGGGGTGGTACGACTCGCCGACGTTCAGCAGGTTGAGGCTGTGCAGCCAGGAGCTGCCGGAGCAGATCTCGTGGCCGGTGAAGGTGGTGCGGACGTCACCGAAGGCGTACCCGAAGTTCGCGGCACGCTTGGCGATGGCGGTGTCGAGGTAGTCGGCCGCGTCGTTGATCGCCTTCCGCTTGGTCTCGGAGAGGCCGACGCAGGTGGTGTTGAGCTTGTAGAAGCGGGGGTAGCCGAGCACGACCACACGGGCGGCCGGTGCTTTGGAGCGGATCGCCGAGTAGACGCTGTCGAGCTTGCCGGGCAGCGTCGAGTCGACGTACGCCTTCGCGGTGTTGATCCGGGACAGGCAGGAACTGTCGGACTGGAGCACACAGGTCGTCATGACGTCGGCGAAGCCTGCGTCGTTGCCTCCGACGCTGATCGAGACGAGGGCGGTGGCGGCGCTGAGCGGGGTGAGTTGATTCGCCAGAACATCACCCGTTCGGGCGCCCGAGCAGGCGGTGAAGTCGAACGACGAGGGTGAATGGGCGGCGGCCCAGAGGTACGGATAGGCCTTGGTGCTGCGCTTGCAGTTGCCGCTCGCGGACAGGTAGCTACCCGCTCCCACTCCGGAGGAGTAGGAGTCGCCGAGCGCTACATACCCGCCCGGTGCGGCGAGTTGGGCTGCGTGGGCGGTTGTGGCCCCGGTGAGGGCGGTGGCGACGGCCAGGAGGAGCGAGCCGACGTATGCGGCAAATCGGGAACGTCTCATGGAACCTCCCTTAGCAGGATCTCTGCCACAACCGTCGTAGCAACTACGCGTGTTGACGGGAAGTGTTCATGCCAAGACTTTCCGGGCCAACTGACGACCCATTCGATTACGCGTCCATGACAAACATATGACAGACCCTCAAGCCCCTTGATCTACACCCGTAGACCACTGACTCTTTACTCAGCCGTGGAACGGAACGCGACGCTCCGCGGCCGTGTGTGCGACGACGCGCGCACCCCCCACAGACGCGCGCCCCACCCGGGCACGCGTCGCCTATGAGGAGGACTCCCTCGTAATGGCACAACTGCGTAGCAAGAAGGTCCGGCTCGCCGCGATAACCAGCCTGGCGACCGCCGCCCTCGTGGGCGGGCTCACCGCCCTCCCCGCCCATGCCGCCCCGGCCGAGGGCAAGGTCCTGGCCGCCGGCTCCCCCACCGCGGTCAAGGACAGTTACATCGTCACGCTCAAGAAGGACGCCGGATTCAAGGCCTCCTCGAGCGAGGGCAGGAGCCTGATCAAGGAGTACGGCGGCTCGGTGAAGAAGACGTTCGGCGCCGCGCTGAACGGCTACACCGCCACTCTCTCCGCCGCCGAGGCCAAGAGACTCGCCGCCGACCCGTCGGTGGCCGTCGTCGAGCAGAACCAGCGCGTCCGGCTCACCGACACCACCCAGTCCAGCGCGCCCTGGGGCCTGGACCGCAGCGACCAGACCTCGCTCCCGCTGTCCGGCACCTACACCTACCCGGACAGCGCGGGCACCGGTGTGACGGCGTACGTCATCGACACCGGCGTGCGCATCACCCACTCCCAGATCAGCGGCCGCGCCTCGTACGGCTACGACGCCGTCGACGGCGACACCGTCGCCTCCGACGGCAACGGCCACGGCACCCATGTGGCCACCACCATCGCGGGCTCCACCTACGGCATCGCCAAGAAGGCGAAGATCGTGGCGGTCCGCGTGCTCGACAACGCCGGCTCCGGCACCACCGCCGGTGTGATCGCGGGCATCAACTGGGTGACCAACAACCACTCGGGCCCCTCGGTCGCCAACATGTCGCTCGGCGGCGGCGCTTCCACCACTCTGGACACGGCGGTCGCCAACTCCATCGCGAGCGGCGTGACCTACGCCGTCGCGGCCGGCAACAGCAGCGCCAACGCCTCCTCGTACTCCCCGGCCCGCGTCGCCTCGGCGATCACGGTCGGCGCCACCACCAGCACCGACGCCAGGGCCAGTTACTCGAACTACGGTTCGGTCCTGGACATCTTCGCCCCCGGCTCCTCCATCACCGCGGGCTGGTACACCAGCGACACCGCGACGAACACCATCTCCGGCACGTCGATGGCGACCCCGCACGTCGCGGGCGCCGCGGCGGTCTACCTGGCGGGTCACACCTCGGCCACCCCGGCCCAGGTCGCCACGGCCCTCGTCAACGGCTCGACCACCGGCAAGGTCACCAGCGCGGGCACCGGTTCGCCCAACCGCCTGCTGAAGATCGTGCCGTAGGCAACCAGGAAGGGGTTCCCCGCACCCGGTACCGGGTGCGGGGAACCGCTGTTGTCCGGCTTCGCCGTCTTGACGGCTCCCGCGCGACTGAGCGACATTGAAGCCCGGCATCCGGCGCTTCGGGGGGCAAAGTCGCCAATGCAGTCCATACGTGGCACAACATCTTCAACAGCGTCGACGGACGGCGCCGAGGGAGCGTCGCCAGGACCGGGGAGGGACCTGGCACCGCTGCTCGCGGGCGCCGCCACGGCCGTCGGGGGATTCGGCGCGGCCTTGGCACTCGCCGGCTCCGACTCACCCCTGCGCGGCCCGCTCACCCTGTTCTTCCTGCTCGCGGCGCCCGCCGCGGCCATCGGCGCCGCACTGCGCGGCCTCGAACCGTTCGGCCGGACCATCGCCGCGCTCGCCGGTTCGGTCGTCGTCAACATGCTGGTGGCCCAGGGCATGCTGGCCCTGCACAGCTGGTCGGTGCGCGGCGGGATCGTCGCCGTGACCGTGATCAGCTGTGTTCTCCTCCTGCTGGTTCTGGTACGACGACCGCGTGGCCGTACGACGACAAGGCAGGGCATCTGACGTGGACATCAGCGTGTACCGTCCCGGCGAGCTGAGCGCGGCCGACCGGACGGCGTGGACGGCGATGCAGTCCAAGGCCCACCTGCTCGGCTCCCCGGAGCTGGCGAACCCGTTCCTGTCCCCCGAGTTCGCGCTCGCGGTGGGCCGCTACCGGCGCGGGGTACGGATCGCGGTGGTGCGGGAGGACGGCGAGGTCGCCGCGTTCCTCCCGTACCAGCGGACCGCCACCGGCATCGGCCGGGCCATCGGGCTCGGCATCTCCGACGCCCAGGGCGTGGTGCACCGGCCCGGGTTCACCTGGGACGCCCGGGAGCTGCTGCGGGCCTGCGGGCTCGCCCTGTGGGAGTTCGACCACCTGGTGGCGGGCCAGCGGGCCTTCGAGGCCGGGGCCACCGCAACCTTCCCGTCGCCGGTGATGGACGTGGACCAGGGCTACGACGCCTATCTGTCCCAACTCCGCACCCAGGCACCGAAGTTCACACGCACCACGCTGGCCAAGGAGCGCAGGCTGGGCCGGGACGCGGGCGAGGTGACGTACGTGCACGACGAACGCGACCCGGCGGCCCTGCGCACCCTGATGGACTGGAAGTCCGCGCAGTACCGCAGGACGGGGCGCAGCGACCGCTTCGCGCACGACTGGATCACCCGGCTCGTGGAGCACCTGTTCCACACGCGTTCCGAGTCGTTCGCGGGGATCCTGTCCGTGCTCTACGCGGGCGGCAAGCCGGTCGCCGCGCACTTCGGACTGCGCACCGAGCGGGTGCTCGCGTGCTGGTTCCCTGCCTACGACCCGGCGTTCTCGAAGTACTCCCCCGGCCTGGTGCTGCATCTGCGGATGGCCGAGGCGGCCGCGGCGGACGGCATCGCCTACCTGGACCTCGGCCGGGGTCAGAAGGAATACAAGGACTCCCTGAAGACACGTGAGCTGCAGGTGTCCGAGGGGTGGGTGACCAGGCGTCACCCGGTGGCGGTCGGACATCGCGTCCGCCGCGCCCCGGTGCGGGCACTGCGCAACGCGGTGGTGTCCCGGCCGGAGCTGTTCGAGCCGGCCGACAAACTGCTCAAGCGGGCGGGAAAGATCCGCTCGTCCCGTCGGTAACGGTCAAACCAACAAAAACGTGAGGCCTCGTTATAGGTCTTGCCATACGGGTTCAATCGTCAATACCGTCGTACATCTCACCCGCATCGGTCCATCATTGCGCGGCTCTAGGGGAGGGCTCAAGGACCGCGATGGCCTGGCGCGGGGCGCGGTAGGGGGGTGCCGTGCTCGGTGACCGTACTGGTGACCGAGTCGTGCCGCGCGGTCGGCAGCCGTTGTCGGAGGCCGGCCAGCTTTGCCAGCTCACCCGGTGGGTGCGGAGTTCCATTCCGCGGTGCCGTGCGTGAGAAACCCCCCTTTCGAACCGGACACACAGCCGGGCCGCCCAGGGGCGGGCGGTCCACCGGACGAGAGGGACCAGACTCATGAGCTTCGATCTGCGGCCGGCCACGTCGGGCCAGGACGCCTTCGTGACCAGCCATTACCGACCGATCTCCTCTCACCTGGCCATCGCGCCGCCGGTGAGCGTGGTGATTCCCGCCATGAACGAGGCGGAGAATCTCCCCTACGTCTTCAAGACCCTTCCGGACTGGATCCACGAAGTGGTCCTGGTGGACGGCAACTCCACCGACAACACCGTCGAAGTGGCCCGCGAACTGTGGCCTGACGTCAAGGTGGTCGAACAGCGCGGCAAGGGCAAGGGCGACGCCCTGATCACCGGGTTCAACGCCTGCACCGGCGACATCATCGTGATGGTCGACGCGGACGGCTCGGCCGACGGCAACGAGATCGTGTCGTACGTCTCCGCCCTCGTCTCGGGCGCGGACTTCGCCAAGGGGTCCCGCTTCGCCAACGGCGGCGGCACCGACGACATGACCTTCATCCGCAAGCTCGGCAACTGGGCGCTGTGCACCACCGTCAACCGCAAGTTCGGCGCCCGCTACACGGACCTCTGCTACGGCTACAACGCGTTCTGGCGGCACTGCCTCGACAAGATCGACCTCGACTGCACCGGTTTCGAGGTCGAGACCCTGATGAACATCCGGGTCGTGAAGGCAGGGCTCAAGGTGCAGGAGATACCGAGCCACGAGTACCTCCGCATCCACGGCACCAGCAACCTGCGGGCCGTGCGGGACGGGATCAGGGTGCTCAAGGTCATCCTGCGGGAGCGCTCCAACCGTCGTGCGCTGCGCAGCCGCAGGCACCCCTCCCCGATGCTCGACTCGGTCCGGGGAGAAGTGTCTTGAGCGGTCCCGACATCTCCGTCGTGATCTGCGTCTACACCGAGGACCGCTGGGAGGACATCCTCGCGGCGGTCTCCTCGGTGCGTGCGCAGTCCCGGCCTGCCCTGGAAACCCTGCTGGTCGTCGACCACAACGCGGCACTCCTGGACCGGCTCACCAAGGAGTACAAGGAATACAAGGAGTCCGGGGCGGGCACGGCGGTGCGGGTGCTCGCCAACGCGGGCCCCCGCGGCCTGTCCGCCGGCCGCAACACCGGCATCGCCGCCTCGCGCGGCGAGGTCGTCGCCTTCCTGGACGACGACGCCGTCGCCGAGCGGGACTGGCTCGCGCACTTCGCCAAGGCGTACGCGGATCCGCGGGTGATGGCCGTCGGCGGCCGTACGGAGCCCATCTGGGCCTCGGGCCGCCGGCCGGCCTGGTTTCCCGCGGAGTTCGACTGGGTGGTGGGCTGCACGTACAGGGGGCTGCCGCCCGGCCTGGTGCGGGTGCGCAACGTGCTCGGCGGCAACGCGTCCTTCCGGCGCGCCGCCTTCGAGGCGGCGGGCGGCTTCGCCACCGGCATCGGACGCGACGGCGACAAGAGGCCGCTGGGCTGCGAGGAGACGGAGCTGTGCATCCGCCTCGCCCGTGCCCGGCCGGACGCGGTCCTCCTGATCGACGACCGGGCGGTGATCCATCACCGGGTGCCCGAGGCGCGCGAGCACTTCGCGTACTTCCGCACCCGCGCGTACGCCGAGGGCCTGTCCAAGGCCCTGGTGGCGCGCAGTGTCGGCGCCGGCAAGGGACTGGAGTCGGAGCGCCGGTACGCCACCCGGGTCCTGCCGGCCGGCGTGGCGCGCGGGCTGCGGGACGCCCTGCTGGCCCGGCCGGGCGGCGCGGGCCGGGCGGGTGCGATCGTGGCCGGGGTGCTCACGGCGGCGGGCGGATACGTGGTGGGAAGTGTGCGGGCCCGCCGGGGCGGGGCAACCTTCACGGTGGCTCGGCTGTCGGACAGCGAGGGGGGCAGACATGACTGAGGCACCCGTGCCGATCCTCATGTACCACGCGATCGGCACCGAACCGAACGAAGCGACCCGCGAACTGTCGGTCACGCCCGGGGACTTCGCGGCCCAGCTGGCGCTGATCGGCGATCTGGGCCTGACCCCGGTCACCGCCGCCGATCTCGCCGCCTGTTGGCGCGGTGGCCGCCCGCTGCCCGCGCGGCCCGTCCTGATCACCTTCGACGACGGCTACGAGGGCGTGCACCGGCACGCCCTGCCCGTCCTCGCCCAGCACGGCTTCACCGCCACCGTGTTCGTCTCCACGGGCTGGATCCGCGGTCCGCACGACACCGGCGACAGCCTCGACACCATGCTCGACTGGGCCCAGGTCCGCGAACTGGCAGCGGCGGGCGTCGAGATCGGCGGGCACAGCCACACCCACCCGCAGCTGGACCAGCTCGACGACGCCGCACTGCGCCACGAGCTGATCCACTGCAGGGAGATCGTCACCGACGAACTCGGCACCGCCCCGGCCTCCTTCGCCTACCCGTACGGCTACTCCAGCCGCCGGGTGCGGCAGGCGGTGCGGGAGACGGGGTACGGCCAGGCGCTCGCCGTCGGCAACAGCCTCGCGCGGCGCCGCCAGGGACCGTACGCCCTGCGACGCGTCACCGTGCGCCGCAGCACGGGCGTCGAGGAGTTCGAGCGGCTCGTCAAGGGCCGTGGGATCGCCCGGAACTTCGCTGGGGACCGTGCCCTCACCAAGGGATACGCCCTGGTCCGCAGAGCACGTCAGGTCCGCCGAAAGGCCATCCGTTCCCGTGTCTGACACGACCACGACCACGACCGAGGACACCTCGCCCGCGACCGGGGCGCCCGAGCAGTCGGGGCGCAGGCTCCGGCTGCCCGGGCTCGGCCGGTCGCCGGGGGGCAGCCAGCTGTTCCGCAACGCCTACGCCCTGATGCTCAACACCGGCATCTCCGCGGTGCTAGGCCTCGGGTTCTGGCTGGCCGCGGCCCGCTACTACTCGGAGGCGGCGGTCGGCCAGGGCTCCGCCGCGATCGCCGCGATGAAGCTGCTCGCGGGTCTGACCGCGGTGACCCTGACCGGGGCGCTGGCCCGCTTCATCCCGGTCGCGGGCCGGGCCACCGGGCGGCTGATCTTCCGCACGTACGTCGGCAGTTCGGTGGTCGTGGCGCTGGCCGCGGGTGTCTTCCTGCTGACGCTGGACGTGTGGGGGCCGTCGTACCGCTTCCTGAACGCGCCGGTCAGCGGGCTGGGCTTCGTCGTGGCCGTCGTCGCCTGGAACCTGCTCACGCTCCAGGACGGGGTGCTGACCGGGCTGCGCAGCGCGCTGTGGGTACCGGTCGGCAACACCGTGTTCTCCGCGGTGAAGCTGGGGCTGCTGGTCGCGTTCGCGGTGGCCGTCCCCATGACCGGTGTGTTCGTGTCCTGGGTCGCGGCGATCGCCTTCTCCGTGCTGCCGCTGGGCTGGCTGGTGTTCCGGCGTCTGGTGCCCCGGCAGGTGGGGGCGACCGAGGAGCACGCGCATCCGCCGACGTGGCGGGAGGTCGGGCGGTTCCTGGCCGGTGACTACACCGGCTCGCTGTTCTCGCTCGCCGTGGTCTATCTGATCCCCGTGATCATCGCCTCGCAGGTCAGCTCCGAGGACAACGCGTACTTCTACATCACCGCCACCATCGGCGGCACGGTCAACCTGCTCGCCATCAACATGGGCGCCTCGCTGACCGTCGAGGGCTCGCACGACCCGCGGCGGCTGGCCTCCAACACCCGGGCCGCGCTGAAGCGGATGGCGCGGATCATGCTGCCGGTGGCCGGGGTGCTGTTCTTCGGGGCGCCGTGGATCCTCGGCGTCTTCGGCGCGGGGTACGCGGACGCGGCCACCCCGCTGCTGCGCTGGTTCGCGGTCGGCGGGCTCCTGCGGGTCGTCATGGAGACGTACTTCGCGGTGCTGCGCGCGCAGAGCCGCACCGCCGGACTGGCCTGGCTGCAGGGCCTGTTGTGCGCCCTGGTGCTCGGCCTGACGCTGCTGCTGCTCCCCCGCATGGGCCTGACCGGCGCGGGCGTCGCGGAGATCTCCGCCCTCGCGGTGATCGTCGCGCTCGCCGCACCCAGGCTGTACAGGATCGTCCGTGCGTCGGGCGCCGAGCTGCCCGAGGGCGCGGCGCCCGACGGGGACCTCGCCGACCTGGGGGCGCGCGAGGCGCCCGCCGCGGCGCACAAGCGCGGGCCGGGCTGGGCACTGGACCAGGACACCCTCGGCCTGGGCATCCACGTCGACTTCGACCACCTGGAACGCCGGCCCGATGTGCGCCCGGGCCCCGGCACCCCGCCCACGGGCGCGCCCGCGGTGCCCGAGGACCACCGGCCCGCCTGGGCCCGCAAGCCGGAACTGGGGCTGCCGGTCGAGGCCCGGGAGCCGGGGTCGGAGGCGTCGTTGGGTCCGGCCGAGGCGGAGGTCGACGCGCCGTTCGAGGCAGACGAAGAGGCAGCGGCAGAGGAGGCCCTCGTACGCGAAGAGGCACGGGAGACGCCCGTACACGAAGAGGTGTGGGAGCCCGAGGTGCGGCCCGCCTCGGGGCCGAGGGCCCTGCTGCCCACCCGTCTCGGTGTGGTCCTCGGTTGCCTGCTGGCCGCCGCGCTGCTGCTGTACTGGGTGCCCGCGCTGCGGCTGGGCGAGGCCGACCTGGACCGGATGGGCGGGCTCGGACTGGTCTCCGTGCTGCCGAAGGCCACGCTCGTCGGCGCCGGGCTGCTGGTCCTGGTCTTCGCCTCGCTGCTGTGGCTGGGCCGCGAACACCGGGCGCTGCTGCTGGTCACGCTGCTCGCGACGGTGGTCTCGCTGCACGCGCTGCCCGCCGTGATCGAGGCCGAGCCCCGGTTCGCGACGGCCTGGCAGCACCTCGGCTTCCTCGACTACATCGACCGGACCGGGTCCGCGGTGCCGGACCTGGACGCGCGCTGGAGCTGGCCGGGGTTCTTCGCGGCCGCCGCGTTCGTCCTGAAGGCCTGCGGGGTCGACGACTTCACCGAGATCATCCGCTGGTGGCCGCTCGCCGTCCAACTGCTCTACCTGGCGCCGATGTTCCTGCTCGTGCGGTCGATGCGGGCGAGCTGGCGGGCCAAGTGGACCGGCATCTGGATCTTCGTGCTCAGCGGCTGGGTCGGCCAGGACTACTTCTCCCCGCAGGGCTTCACGTATCTCCTGTACCTGGTCTTCGTGGCGATCCTGCTCGTCTGGTTCCGGGCACCGGGCGTGATCTGGACCGGGCGGCGCCCCGGCGAGATCGAGGTCGAGCCGACGAACCGGCGGCAGCGGGCCGTGCTGCTGGCGGTGGTGATCGGCCTGTTCGCGGCGAGCGTCCCGGCCCACCAGCTCACCCCGTTCGTGATGCTGGGCGTGCTGACGGTGCTCGTCCTGGTCGGCCGCAGCGAACTGCGGGGGCTGCCGGTGCTGTTCGGCGTCCTGGTGGCCGCCTGGGTGGGCTTCATGGCCGAGCCGTACTGGTCCGGGCACTTCGACGAGATGTTCGGCGGGGTCGGCGGGGTCGGCGGCAACGTGTCCTCGTCCGTGTCCGGCCGTATCGAGGGCGGCAGTTCGACCCACAAACTCGTCCTCTACGCGCGCGTGCTCCTCGCCGGCGGTGTGATGGCCTTCGCCTGCTACGGCTGGTGGCGCAGGCGCGAGCACAAGTACCGCGAGCGGTCGCTGCTGGTCCTCACGTTCGTGCCGTTCCTGGGCTTCGGCATGCAGTCGTACGGCGGCGAAATGGCCCTGCGGGTCTTCATGTTCGCCCTGCCGGGCGCGGCCCTGCTCGCCGGGCTCGCGCTGTTCCCGCGCACCGGCGTCACCGTCGAGGAACGCGACAAGGACCGGGTGAGCCTCGCCCCGCTGGCCGCGCTGATGGCGGGGCTGGTGCTGATCGGCGGCTTCCTGGTGGCCCGGTGGGGCAACGAGCCCTTCGAGCGGACCCGGACCGGCGAGATCGCCGCCATGGAGTACGTGTACGCCCACGACGACCCGACGGCACGTCTGCTGTGGCTGAGCGACGACCCGGTGAACGTGGTGACGCCGTCGCTGCCGTGGGGCGCGAAGGACATGGAGAAGGTCGAGTACCTGCCCACGCTGGCCCCGACCGACCCGGTGCTGGTGTCCGGCCTGGTCAAGGCGCTCAAGGACGCGGGCCCGAACTCGTATCTGATGGTCAACCGCAGTCAGGTCGTCTACCTCCAGCTGGACGTGGGTTACGCGGCCGGCTGGGAACCGCGGCTGATCAAGAACCTGGACGACCGGAGGGAACTGAAGAAGGTCTTCGTCAACGAGGACGTGACGATGTACGCGCTGCGCAAGCAGCCCGAGGGCAAGGTCCCGGCCGCGGATCCGGGTCCCATCGGACCGCAGGTGACCTGGACGCCGTGGTCGGTGGTGGGGGCCCTCGCGGCGCTCGCGCTGATCGTGCTGCTGTCGGCGCGGGAGGTCGTCCGGGTCGCGGTGCGGCCGAGCGTGCGGCAACTGCAGTGGCTGCAGAGCACCTTCTGGTTCTCGCTGCCGCTGCTGGCGGTGCTGCTGGCCGCGTTGGTGCAGCGGTTGATGACGATCAAGTGAGGGTCAGGTGGCTCGGCGTTCGAGCCACCTGACCTCGTACGCCTGCATCGTGACGTCCTTGCCGTCGATCTTCGCGCTGACCGACCGGTCGAGGGTGTTGACGACCAGGATCACCTCGTCGGTCGCCAGGACCCGGACCTCGGACCCGTCGGCGGCCGCGACCGGCACCTCCTTGGAGGCGGTTCCCGGCGGGAACTCCTGGCTGAAGCGCGCGACCAGGTCGTACATGGGCAGCTTCTCGCCCCCGCCGCGGCTGTCGGTCGGTGTCCACAGGCAGCCCGGGCAGTCGGAGCCCTTCTCCTTCTCCGGGTTCCAGTAGAAACCGGAGGAGGCACCGCCCTTGACCATGGCGATCATCCCGGCCGCCTGGACCGCGACCCGGCGGGTCTCGGACCAGCCCTTGCGCTCGTCGTTGCCGTCGGCGGGCTCGACGTAGTACTCGGCCCACCACAGCGGCAGATCACCGGTCCGCGCGCGCACCCAGTCGCCCACCGCCGTGAACTTGTCGGTGGCCGCGAACTCGTCGGGCAGCAGCTCGTCGTCCTGGGTGTAGCTGGACCCGTCCACGACCACGAACTCGGCGCCCGCCTTGTGCCTGTTCCAGTGCTCGAAGGCGTCCAGGACGCGCTGGTCCATGGCGCCCCAGGGGCCTTTGAAGGTCGCGGAGGCGTCTTCCGACCTCGGGTCGAGACTGTCCATGACCAGGTAGGGCCCGCCGACCATGATGTCCGTGTCGACCTTCTTGAGGGCCTTGTAGACGAGGTTGTAGAGCTCGGTGTACCCCTCGTGGTCCCAGCGGGCCTCGGCGTCGTTCCAGAAGCCCTTGAACTCGTTCCAGACGATGAAGTGGCGTACGTCCGGATAGCGCTTGGCGACGGTCGCGGCCAGGTCGGCGAAGTCCTGGTAGTGCTCACGCTCGGGGGCGGTCTCCAGGGAGGCCTGGCTCCAGTCGGTGTTGTCGACGCCGGCCTCGCCGCCCTTCATCCAGTCGGGGGCGCAGCACAGCGTGATGACGGGTGTGCCGCCGGACGCGCGCATGAAGTCGACGCGGAGGTCCATCGCCTCGAAGTCGTAACGCCCCTCGACCGGTTCGGGGTTGTCGGCGCCCCAGCCCATGAGGTGCTGGATCTGCGGCAGGCCCCCGGCCTTCGACAGCAGCCCCTCGACGCGCCCGACGGCGGCGGCACTGCCCTCGTCGGCGCTGAACTGGGTGTGGGTGAAGCCCCAGCCCACGTCCGGCTGTGTCGCGGCCGGAGTGGCGGTGGGCGTGCCGTGCACCTTGTCCCCGTCGCGCGAGGTGCCCTCGGTGCCCGAGCCGCCCCCGGGAAGCGTGTTGAGGAGGGTCACCACCAAGGCCAGTGCGGCCACGCCGACACCGAGCAGCGCGGTGAGCCGCCACCGCCCCACCCCCGAATTCCACCCATGACGTCCCATCAAGGGCAACGGTATCCGGCAGGACGCCTCCTGGGGCAGATGTCGTGGGCGCACAGCTGTGTAACAGGACGAAGGGGATACGCCGGGAGCGCGGGACGCTCGTGACGCGCCGCGGTGCACCGCCCGTGCCGAAGGAACGCGGGCGGTGCACCGCGGAAAGCGGGTGCACACGACGTCCGCGTGCCGGATCATGGCGGCATGTCTGCGAACCCACACGACGCTCTGCCGATCCGGCTCAACGTCGACGACAGCGACTCACCGTCCGACGTCGTCGACGCGCTGTTCCTCGGCCGCTTCGCGACGGGCGAGCAGCCGTACTCGCACGCGGCCAACATCGACCGCGTGCGGTCCGGGACGACGCTGCTGCCGGCGGGTGCCCGGGTGCTGCGCGTCGCCCGCGACGACGACCGCAGCGCGACCCTCGCCGAGGGCGACGGCTGGACCCTGCTGATCTCCCGCTGGAACCGCGGCGCCGACGTCACGGTGACGGCGACCAGCCCCGAGCTGGCCGAAAAGGTCCTCGACCAGGCCACCGACGGCGCGGCGGACGAGCCCGAACCGCAGCCGGAGAACGTGACCATGGGCTTTTGGTACGTCTCCCCGAGGCGTGGCCCGCACCGCACCACCCGGCAGATCTCCGCGGGCACCTGGGACGAGGTGCGGGACAACTACACCGCGCCGGTCGCGGACGCGATGGACCGCCTGATGAAGACGACCCCCGAGGGCATCGCGGGCCGTCTGCTGCTCCTGCACGGCCCGCCGGGCACCGGCAAGACGTCGGCGCTGCGGACGCTGGCGCGTTCCTGGCGGGACTGGTGCCAGGTGGACTGCGTCCTGGACCCCGAGCGCCTCTTCTCCGACGTCGGCTATCTGATGGACATCGCGATCGGCGAGGACGACTCCACGGGCAAGGGCCGCTGGCGGCTGCTCCTCCTGGAGGACTGCGACGAACTGATCCGCGGGGAGGCCAAGCACACGGCGGGCCAGGCCCTGTCGCGGCTGCTCAACCTGACCGACGGCCTGCTCGGCCAGGGCCGCAACGTCCTGGTGGGGGTCACGACCAACGAGGACCTGGAGCGCCTGCACCCGGCCGTGGTCCGCCCCGGCCGCTGCCTGGCCCGCATCGAGGTGGGCCGGCTGACCCACCGGGAGGCGGTGAGCTGGCTGGGCACCGAGGAGGGCGTAGGCCGCGAGGGCGCGACGCTGGCCGAGCTGTACGCGCTGCGCCGGGGCACCTCGCCGACCTCGGTGCCGGAGCCCCGGCCGGGGACGGACGCGGGGCTGTACCTGTAGGGCACGTGCTTTGATGGGGATATGACCCTGTTCCTCGGCACCTCGGGGTGGCAGTACAAGGACTGGCGGGGCGTCCTCTATCCGGCCGGGTGCCCGACGCGGCTGTGGCTGGAGGAGTACGCGGCGCGTTTCGCGACGGTCGAGATCAACAACGCCTTCTACCGGCTGCCGTCCCGGGAGACCTTCGAGGCCTGGCGGGAGCGCACCCCGCCGGACTTCGTCGTCGCGGTGAAGGCCAGCCGCTATCTGACCCACATCAAACGGCTGCGGGACCCCGAGGAGCCGGTGCACCGCCTGATGAGCCACGCGGCGGGCCTCGGCGACCGCCTGGGACCGGTCCTGCTCCAGCTGCCACCGACACTGCGCGCGGATGCGGGACTGCTGGACAGCTGCCTGTCCTGCTTCCCGGTCGGGACGAGGGTCGCGGTCGAACCGCGCCACGACTCGTGGTGGACGAGCGAGGTGCGCGAGGTGCTGGAATCCCGCGGCGCCGCCCTGTGCTGGGCGGACGTCCGCTCCCGCCAGGCGACTCCGCTGTGGCGCACCGCCGACTGGGGCTACGTCCGCTTCCACGTCGGCCGCGCCCGCGCCTGGCCGCACTACGGCCGACGGGCCCTGAAGACGTGGGCCGAGCGGATCACGCAGACGTGGTCCGGGAGCCAGGACGTGTTCGCGTACTTCAACAACGACCCGACGGGGGCGGCGGTGGAGGACGCGATGACCTTCGCGAGGGCGGCGCGGGCGGAGGGCTGGGACGTCACCCGAGCGCCGGAGCACCTGGAGCGGGCTTGAGGTTCCCGGCTCCGGTCCCTTCAGAAAAGGGCCCGCGCTTCCCGAGTCCGGGGCCCCAGGGAAGGGCTCGCGCTTCCCGAGTCCGGGGCCCCAGGTAAGACCCCGCGCTTCCCCGTGTCCGTTGTCCCAGTCCGTTGTCCCAGGGAAGAGCCGGACGTCCTCGGCTCCGGTGCCCCAGGGGACCGGACTCGGGGGGGGCGCGGGCCAAGAGGAGGAAAGAGCCCACGCCTCCCTGAGTCCGGTGCCCCCCGGAAAAGCCCGGACGTCCTCGGCTCCAGTGCCCCGGGGCAAAGACCCCGGACGCCACGACTCCGACCCCCAAGAGGGGAACGGCCCCGGACGCTCCTGATTCCGGCGCCCCCGGGGGGAAGGTTCCAGACGCGGCTCAGCCCGTCCCGTAAGCCGCCCGCAGGGCATCCCGCACCGCGACGAGCGCCGCGTCCTCGTCCAAGCCGAGCCGTCGGACCCGCTCGGCGTACGCCTGTGCGGCCAGCGCGGCTTCCCGTTCAGCCGCCGAGCCCGCGGCGGCGACATACGTTCCGTTGCGCCCCCGGGTCTCGATCACCCCGTCCGCCTCCAGCGCCCGGTACGCCTTGGCGACGGTGTTCGCGGCGAGTCCGAGTGACTCGGCCAGCCCTCGCACCGTGGGCAGCCGGTATCCCACCGGCAGCACCCCCGACCGGGCCTGCTCGGAGATCTGGGCCCGCACCTGCTCGTACGGCGGGGCGCTCTCATCGATGTGGATCTTCAAGGTCACGGGGTGATTGTCCCGCACCCGCCAGAAAATGAGAGGCACCGCGGTCCGTCGCCCCCGTAGCGTGCGCGTACATGACTGTGATCGTGCGCGACCTCGCGCCCGAGGTCCGAGCCGACATCGAGGGCTTCGCCCGCGTCCGCCACCTCGCGCTTCCGTTCTTCCTCGTCACCCCGGACTCCCTGGCCCACGACCTCGCCCACATCCGGCCCGAGGCCCACTACCGGCCGCTGGTCGCGGAGGAGGACGGCGAGGTGATCGGCACCGCCCAGGTCGGGCTCGTCCACGACAGCCCGGAGGCCGGACTGGGCTACGTCAACGTCTACGTGCACCCGGAGCGGACGCGCCGCGGCGCCGGCGCGCTGCTGGTCCGCGCCGCCGAGGAGCACCTGACCGCCCACGGCGCGACCAAGCTCTTCGCCTGGGTCCTGGACGAACCGGGCAACCGTGTCTTCGCCGAGCGGCACGGCTACCACGGCAGCCGCTCCGCGCACTTCCTCCGCCTGGACCTGGCGAACGGCGACCTGCCACCGCTCGGGCCGCTGCCGCCGGGGGTCGAACTGCGCACGGGTGCCGACTTCGCGGACGATCCGCGCCCGCTGTTCGAGTTGGACTCGGAGACGATGTCGGACGAACCGAGCGACATCGCCTACGAGTTCACCGATTACGAGGCCTGGCTGGCGGAGACCTGGTACCACCCTCTGTTCAGTCCCGAGCTGACCTCGGTCGCCGTGGCCGACGGCCGCCCCGCGGCCTTCAGCATGGCCCGCACCGACGGCGGCACCCGCTACGGCACCGTCATGACCGGCACCGCCCGCGCCTTCCGCGGCCGGGGCCTGGCCAAGCTCGCCAAGAACGACTCCCTGCACCGCGCGCGTACCGCCGGATTCACGCAGGCGTTCACGGGCAACGACACCGGCAACGGCCCGATGATCGCGATCAACAAGTGGTTCGGGTACGAGATCTGCGCCACGGAGGTGCGGTATGTCCGCGAACTCGGCTGACCCCTCGGTCCTCCTGGAGATCGTCCTGGTCAAGGCGGGCCGCACGAAGATCCGTTACGAGGCCGGGCTCCTCGGCGACGACGGCACCCGCCTCGTCGTCCGCGCCGCCTGGGCCGGCGAGGGCGTCCGCGACTTCGGCTTCGTCCGCTTCGAGCCCGGCGACGTGTTCACCGAGTACTACTGGCGGGACCGCTGGTACGCGGTGAAGGAGGTCCGCGCCGCGTCCGGTGATCTGAAGGGCTGGTACTGCGACATCACCCGCCCGGCCACGCGGTCCAGTGCCGAAGTCGTCGTGGAGGACCTCGACCTGGACCTGTGGCTTTCGGCCGACGGCACGGACGTGCTCCGCCTGGACGAGGACGAGTTCGCCGAGAGCGGTCTCGCGGAGCGGGACCCTGAGGCGGCGGCCGCCGCCGTGGCCGCCCTTGACGAGTTGGAGGCGCTGGCGCGCGCGGGCGGCTTCGACGCGCTGCTGTCGTAGCCGTCCCCAGCCGACCACCCACCCCGCCACTCCTGACCGTCCCCAGCCGACCACCCACCCCGCCACTCCTGACCGTCCTCAACGGACCACCGCCACCACCGCATACCGCTCGTCCTCCACCTCCCTCCCCCACAACAGCGCGTCGTCCGACAGCCGGTCGACGCGCACCTGCCCGGCGATCGGGGCGAGGAGGGCGGCGAGCCGGTCGGCGGGGATGCCCACCGGACTCACCGTCCCCCATACGCCCTCGACCAGCACCAGCCGCCCTCCCGGGCGCAGCAACTCCCGCCAGTGCCGCACGGCGCGGCCGGGGTCGGGCAGCGCCCACAGCAGGTGCCGTACGAGCACGACGTCGAAGCGCTCCTCCCCCACGGGCGGTGCCGTCGCGTCACCGAGGAGGAACACGGCGTCACGGCCGGCCGACTTGGCGCGCGCGAGGCCGACCATGGCCGGAGACACATCCACGCCGGTGACGTGGTGGCCCTGTTCGGCGGCGAGGAGCGACAGGCTGCCGGTGCCGCAGCCGAGGTCGAGGACGTCGGACGGACGCTCGGGGAGCCAGTCGCGCAGGCGTCCTGCCCAGGCGTGGCGCACCCGCGGGTCGCGCAGACCGTGGTCCGGCTCGTCGTCGAATGAGGCGGCCCGAGCGTCCCAGTCGACACCCACCGAAGTCGTTCCGTCACTCTCGTGTGTCATGCGCCCAAGGGTGACACCTGCCACTGACAGTCGAATCGTGACACTGGCCACTGACAGAACAGCAACCGATGAGGAAGTCTCCCTTAACGGGTCTACCTCCGTGAGAACGCGGAACTCGGTAGACCCTGAAGGAGGCAGCCATGCGCCGTGTGACCGTGCAGAAGCCCCTGAAGAAGACGGACTCCCGCCAGGTCCGCGAGGAGGCCGACGAGCGCCCCGCGGGACGCCCGGAGGTCCGAAAGGACATCGCGCGCACGTGGTGGCCGGACGGGTGAGAGGCACGAGCCTGCCCGGCCCGATCTCCCGTCAGTGCAGCCGCTTGCGGTAGTGAACGCGGTCGTACGGCCCGTCGACGCGCCGTTCCACGACCTCGTATCCGTACTTCGGGTAGATCTTCTGGTTCTCCCACATCATGGCGTGCGTGTGGAGCCTGAGTTCGGGCAGACGCAGCGCACGCGCGCGTGCCTCCACGAAACGCAGCAGCCGTCCCCCCACGCCCCTGCCGTGCGCGTCGGGGTGGACGGCGATGTTGTCCAGGTACAGGTGGTCCTCGTACGCCTCGATCACCACCAGCCCGATCACGGGCTCCCCCGTCACGAACACCTTCCCCTCGGCCACGTTCGCCGCGTGGTCCGCCCGCATGGGCTGCGGCACCGTCCCGATGCGCTCGATGTAGTGGTGGTACGCGGCGTCGGTGACGGCTTTCACGGCGGGTACGTCGGCTGTCGTCGCGGGCCGGATCTCCTCGTGCGTCATGGCGCGCACGCTACCGGGACCGATGCGCCGTGCACCGGGCCCGGCCAGTGGTGAGGCTCAGGAGATCCCGCGCGTCGCGATGAGTTCCGCGGCTTACGGCGGTCGTACCGTCGAGCCCGTGACCGAGGAGGATCTCTCATGCGCAGCGTGACCTATTCGATGAGCGTCTCACTTGACGGCTACATCGTCGGGCCGGACGGCCGCTTCGACTGGACGGTGCCCGACGAGGAGGTCTTTCGCTTCTGGATCGACGAGATTCGAGAGGTCGGCGTCCACCTGCTGGGACGACGGCTGTACGAGACGATGCTGTACTGGGAGACCGCCGACCAGGATCCGTCGCTCGACGAATCCGATCTCGAGTGGACCGCGTTGTGGAAGGCGCTGCCGAGGGTGGTGTTCTCCACCACGCTGTCGTCGGTGCAGGGCAATGCCCGCCTGGCCTCCGGCGGCGTGGCGGAGGAGATCGAGCGGCTGCGAGCCGAGCCGGGAGAGGGCGACATCGCGATCGGCGGCGCGACTCTCGCCGCCGAGGCTGCCGCGGCGGATCTGATCGACGAGTACCGGGCCATGGTCTACCCGGTGCTGGTCGGCGGTGGCACTCCGTTCTTTCCCCAGCACGAGCGCCGGGTGGATCTCGAACTCGTCGAGACCCGCACCTTCGCCTCGAGAGTCGTCTACCTCCGCCACCGCGTGGCGCGCGAGGCGGCCGTGTCGTAGTTCGCCGCCGCCACCGTGACGCAGGCCGGTCATGTACCTGATCTACGCCTCAGCCCTCCCTTAAGGCGGCCATAAAGATCGCCTCCAGCCGCCCCCAGCAGGCCTTTTCACGGTTTCTTTGATCCGGCACGCATCTGTTCCGGTTCGAGGAGATCCCCCATGCCCGCACGCCGCAAGGCCGTCACCGTCGCCGTTCTCGGCCTGGCCCCGCTGGCCCTGACCACCTTGTCCGCCGCCCCCGCTTCCGCGCACGGATCGATGGGCGACCCGGTCAGCCGGGTCTCGCAGTGTTACGCGGAGGGCCCCGAGAGCCCGGCGTCGGACGCGTGCCGGGCGGCGGTCGCGGCCGGCGGCACGCAGGCGCTCTACGACTGGAACGGCGTCCGCATCGGCAACGCGGACGGACAGCACCAGGCGCTGATCCCGGACGGCAGGCTGTGCAGCGCGAACAACGACGAGTTCAAGGGGCTCGACCTGGTCCGCGCCGACTGGCCCGCGACCGGCGTGAGCAGTGGGTCGTACACCTTCAAGTACCGCGTGACCGCCCCGCACAAGGGGACCTTCACGGTGTACATCACCAAGGCCGGTTACGACCCGGCGCAGCCGCTCGGCTGGGACGACCTGGACCTGGCCAACCCGGTGGCGACGGCCACCGACCCGGGCACGTCCGGCGGCTTCTCCACCTTCTCGGGCAGCCTCCCCCAGCGCTCCGGCAAGCACTTGCTGTACGCGATCTGGCAGCGCTCGGACAGCCCGGAGGCGTTCTACTCCTGCTCGGACGTGGCGTTCGGCGGCGATAGCGGTAGCGGTAGTGGTAGCGGTGACAGCGGCAGGGACAGTGACAGCGGTACGACGAGCGGCGCGTCCGCGGCCCCGACCGCCTCCGCTCCCTCCGAGGAGCAGATCGAGGACGGCACCGACAAGTCGACAGTCGAGCACAACGGCCACGGTGACCAGGACGCCAGGACGTCGGCCGAGCCGGAGACGGATTCGCAGGCGAGTCCGGAGGCGCGTCCGGAGGCCGGGCCGGCCGCCCAGGGCGAGAGTTCCCCGCCCACCGAGGTGAAGGCGGCCGGCGACACCGGGAACCTCGCCGAGACCGGTGGCGACGGCGGCACGCCGTATCTCGCCGTGGGCGGCGCGGCGACGCTGGCGCTCGGCTCGGCGGTGCTGTTCGCCTCGGTGCGCCGGCGTGCGGTGGGCGGCGGCCGGCACGGTCGCTGACCTGGGGCTCCGGGGCCTGACCTGCGGCTCAGGCCGGTCAGGCCCCGGCGGCACTCAGCCGAGCACCGACGCGCAGGTGGTCGGGGTGGCATGCGCCGGGTCAAGGGCGTTGGCCACCTCGTGGAAGGCGATCCGGTCGAACAGCCCGATGACGGCGTGCTCGGACAGGTCGGCCGGGCACAGGTCCTGGAGCAGGATGTTGCGCACGCCAGGTCCGCTGAGGAACTGGCTCCGGTACGGCGTGACCACCTCGTCGTACTTGGTGGCGAGGACCGTGTACCGAACGCCGGGCACGGTGTCGCCGCCCTCGTTGAGCTCGGTGAGGAAGGCGGAGCCGGCGACCTGGTCGGCGAGGGCGGGGGTGTTGGTCGTGAGCAGGTCCTCGATGCCCGGGAAGTACGGCAGGAGGCGGGTGAAGCCCGAGAGCGTGGTGCCGTGGTTGCTGGGCGCGATGCCGACAAGGGCGTTCACCTTGGCGGCTCCGCCGAGGAACTTGAGGTAGTAGCGGGGCATCATGCCGCCCTGCGAGTGGCCGACGAGGTCGGTCTCGGCGGCGCCGGTCGCGGCGAGCACCTTGTCGACGTAGGCCTTCAGCTGCTCGGCCGACTTGTCGATGGGGCCGAGGGCGTGGACGAGCGGGACGCCGGGCAGCTGGCCGTAGTCGAGAGAGAAGACGCAGTAACCGCGGTTCTTCAGGTAGGGCGCGAGGGCCAGCCAGTTGTCGACGGAGTTCGCGAAGGTTCCGTGCACGAGGACGACGGGGCGGGGATGGGCGGCGGACGGCTTGCAGGAGTAGTTGTTCCAGCCTCCCTGGCCGGAGGCGTCGGCGGCCTGGGCCGTGGTGGCGGGGACGACGGCTACCGCGGCGGTCAGCAGCAGTGCGGCCAGGGGTCTGAGCACTCGTTTCCAGGGCAGCATCGGGTGATCTCCTTGCGGCTCAAGGGAGTTGCGACGGCTCTACGCCCTGTGATCCGGATCACGAGGATGCTGTTCACTCGTCAAGTTACGGACGAGTAGTGCACTTGTGAAGTTACGCGTCAGTAAAAACTTCCAGTGGTAACCATCGATGGCCGGAGCCCCTGATAAAGAACTGAAGAATCGTCACCAGGTCGGCCTGATGGGACCATAGGGTGCGATGCGCCCCAATTGGTCGCGCAACGCGCGCACCGCGCCCTCACCGAGCAGCGTCACCCACGCCCCCACGGCTTCCGCGGCCGCCTCCTCCGCCGCCCGGGTGCAGGCCCACCCCCGCCCGGTCAGCACGACCAGCCGGGCCCGGGCGTCACCGGGGTGCGGCCGCCGCTCGGCGTACCCCTTGCGCACGATCTCGTCGACCAGCTGACTGGCGGCCTGCTTGGTGACGCCGAGGTGCGCGGCGAGCTCGGTGACCGTCGCCCCGTCGGGGGCGAGCCGGGCGAACGCGAAGCCGTGCGCGGGCCTGATCCCCTCGAAGCCACGGGCGACGACACCCTCGTTGATGCGCTGCGTGAGCTCGCCCGCGACGGCGAGCAGAGCGGCGGACAGGGCCATGGCTTCGGAATTCTGCACGACAGCATTGAAACACCGTTGACAACTTGGTCAGGCTGCTTGACCATAAAGTCAACTAGTCAAGAAGCTTGACTATCTGCCATCGGAGAGCCCATGCCCGTCGTCCGCCCGTCCGAAGCCGTCACCCACGAGATCCACGGCGCCCGCTTCGTCTCCTACGCCTCCCCCCGCACCGGCAGCACGGAGCTGTGCGCCTGGCGCGGCGAGATCCCGGCCGGGACCAGGGCGCCCGCGCACACCGTCAACCGGGAGGAGATCTTCCATGTGCTCGGCGGCGAGTTGCTGATGACCCTCGACGGCCACACACACCGCGTCGCCGCGGGCGACACGGTGATCATCAACGCCGGGTCGACCCTCGCCGTCGAGAACCCGACGAGCGAGCTCGCCACCTCCTGGGTCACCACCTCCATCGGCCTGGAGGCGGAACTCGCCGACGGCACCCGCATCACACCCCCGTGGGCCAACTGACCGCTACGCGGCCAGCGTCCCCGGCATCACCGCCCGCGGCCCGAACTTCGCCCGCACGCGGTCCGCGACCTCCTCGATGCGGCGCAGTTTCTCGTCCACGGGGTCGAAGGCGAGCTGGTAGGAGGCCAGTTCGGCGGGACCGAGGGCCTCGGCGCGCAGGGCGACCGAGCGGACCCGGGCGCGCTGCAGACCAAGAGCCTCGTACAGGCCGTAGGCCGCCTTCGTCAGCGCGGCCGAGTGCGCGGTCGGCTCCTTGAGGGTGCGGGTGCGGGTCGTCGAGGTGGGGGTCCCCCCGCTCGAGCTTGTTCGAGAGTGGGGGAGGTCGGCGTAGCGCACGGTGAGGGTCAGGGTGCCGCAGACCTTGTCGAGGGCGCGCAGCCTGGCGCCCAGTTCCTCGGCCGCCGAGAGCAGGGCCCGGCGGTGCCGGTCGGCGTCCAACTCGTCGCGGTCGAAGGGGCGTTCGGTGACCAGCGAACGGGACACGGCGTTCGGTACGACCCGCCCGCGGTCGATGCCGCCCGCCTTCTCCCGCAGTTCGCGGCCCGCCCTCGCGCCGACCAGACGCTGGAGGGTGGACAGGGGGGCGGCGGCGACCAGGCCGAGGGTGTCGAGGCCGTACTCGCCCAGGGTCCGGGCGGTGGCGGCGCCGACGCCGGGGAGCGCGGCGACGGGTTTGTCGGCGAGGAACTCCACCACGGCCTCTTCGGACACCGCGCGGGTCACCCCCGGTTCGGCGTCGTGCAGCACGAGGCGGGCCAGCATCGGGCCCGGCCCGGCACCGATCACGCAGTCGACGCCGTACAGGGCGAGCGCCCGGACCCGGATCACCGACGCCAGCTCCACCGCACCGCGCCCGAAGTACCGTTCGGCGCCCCGCAGATCGGCCAGCGCCCCGTCCGGCGGCAGCGCCTGGACGACGGGCGTGAACTCCTCGAGCAATCCGAGCAGCCCCGGCAGGGCCGCCTCCTCCGTCGGCGGCAGCTGGAAACGTACGCAGAGGATGGTCATCCCGCACTCCCCGGACTCTGGTGCCACAACTTCCGTACCTTCGCGGGCTCTTCGCCCGCCGGGCGCAGATCGGCCCACGGATGCAGTTCGTATCCGGTGGGCATCTGGATTCGCCTGCCGCCCGTCGAATCCCCGCGCCCTTCCGGCATGGGCTCCGCCAGTCGTGCCGCCACCTCGTCGAGCCCGCCCTCGGCGCGCAGTTCGGCCAGTTCGGCGAGGTTCCAGGCGGCGGCGCCCACCACGCTGAGGCTGCGCGGGCCGCGGCGCTGCACCACCCCGCGCACCAGCAGCAGCCAGGAGTGGAAGACGGTGTGGGCGCAGGCGTCGTGGGAGTCGTCGAAGAAGGCGAGGTCGACCAGGCCCGTGCCGTCGTCCAGGGTGGAGAAGATGACCCGCTTGCCGGACCTGATGGGCGGCGTCTGGGTGGCCGCCTTGGCACCCGCGACCAGCACGGTCTCCCCGTGCCGTGCCTCCCGCAGCCGCCGTGCCGGCACCACGCCCAGCTCGTCGAGGAACGCCCGGTGGTCGTCCATCAGATTGCGCGAGGCGTCCATGGACAGCACACCCAGCTCGGCGCTCAGTTTCTCCGCCGAGGAGAGGTCGGGCAGCCCGGCCGGGGCCGTCTTTCTGCCGCCCGCCAGCGGGAGTTGACCTCCGCCGCTGCCACTGCCCCGGGCTCCCCGGTGCAACTCGGTCAAGTGCAGTTGCAGATCACGGCGGTTGGCACCGAACGCGTCCAACGCACCGACCTGCGCGAGCCGCTGGGCGAGCGGCCTGCTCGGGCGGGCCCGTTCCCAGAAGTCGAGCAGCGAGGCGTACGGCTGCCCGTCCGCGATCCGTGCCGCCTCGGCCTCGCTGATGCCGTGGACGTCGGAGAGGGCCAACCGCAGCCCCCACACCTTCGATTCAGACACCAGTTCGATACGATGGGCGACCGCCGACCTGTTCACGTCCAACGGCAGGATCGGCACCCCACGCCGCCGCGCGTCCGCCAGCAGCAGCCGCTTCGGGTACATCCCGGGGTCGTGCGTGAGCAGCCCGGCGTAGAAGGCGGCCGGGTGGTGCGCCTTCAGCCACGCCGACTGGTACGTCGGTACGGCGAAGGCGACCGCGTGCGCCTTGCAGAAGCCGTACGACCCGAAGGCCTCGACGATCCCCCAGGTTCGCTGAATCGTTTCTGCGTCGTAGCCGTGGGCCGCGGCGTGCTGCGCGAACCAGATCCTGATCCGCCCCTGCGACTCCGGGTCGGACAGCCCGCGCCGCACCCGGTCCGCCTCGCCGCGCCCGCAGCCGGTCATGATGGCGACGATGTCGATGATCTGCTCGTGGAAGACGACGACTCCGTACGTCCCCTTCAGCGGCTCTTCCAGGTCCCGGTGCGGGTAACGGACCGGTGCCCGCCCGTGCCGCGCCTCGATGAACGGCCGCACCATGTCGGCGGCTACCGGACCCGGCCGGAAGAGCGAGATGTCGACGACGAGGTCGTGGAAGGTGGCCGGCTGCAGCCGGCCGACCAGGTCCCGCTGCCCCGGTGACTCGATCTGGAAACAGCCCAACGTCTCGGTGGAACGGATGAGTCGGTACGTCTCCGGATCACCGTCCGGCACCGCGTCCAGGTCGATCCGGTCCCCCGTCGCCCGCTCCACCTCCGCGACCGCGTGCGCCATCGCCGACTGCATCCGCACGCCCAGCACGTCGAGCTTGAGCAGCCCGAGGTCCTCGACGTCGTCCTTGTCGAACTGCGCCATGGGCAGCCCCTCGCCGCTGGTCGGCATGACCGGCGTACGGGAGAGCAGGGAGGCGTCGGAGAGGAGCACTCCGCAGGGGTGCATGGCGACTCCGCGCGGGAGGGCGTCGAGGGACTCGACCAGTTCCCAGAGCTTCCCGTAGCGCTCCCCTTCTCGCTGGAACTCCCCCGCCAGCTTCCTGAGTTCGGGCAGTTCCTCCAGTGCCGCGCGGGCGTCGCGGGCACGGATGTGCGGGAAGGACTTGGCGATGCGGTCGATGTCGGCCGGGTCCATGGACAGGGCCGCACCCACGTCACGGATGGCGTGCCGCACCCGGTAGGTCTCCGGCATCGCGACCGTCGCCACCCGCTCGGCACCGAACCGGCCGATGATCGCGCGGTAGACCTCCAGACGGCGCGCGGACTCCACGTCGATGTCGATGTCCGGCAGGACGACCCGCTCCTTGGACAGGAAGCGCTCCATCAGCAGCCCGTGCTCGACCGGGTCGGCGTGCGCGATGCCGAGGAGGTGGTTGACCAGGGAGCCGGCACCGGAGCCGCGGGCGGCGACCCGGATGCCCATGTCCCGTACGTCGTCCACCACCTGAGCGACCGTCAGGAAGTAGGAGGCGAAGCCGTGGTGGGCGATGATGTCCAGTTCCCGGTGCATCCGCTCCCAGTAGTGCCGCGCTTTCGGGGAGCGGTCGTACCCGCGCAGCACCATTCCGGTCGCCGCCCGCGAGGCCAGCGTCCGCTGCGCGGTGCGGCGGTCCGCGCCGACCAGGTGCGGCTCGGGGAAGTGGACCCTGCCGATACCGAGGTCGTCCTCAGGGTCGACCAGGCACTCGGCGGCCGTCGCCCGGGTCTGTTCCAGCAGGCGGTGGGCGGTGTCGCGCCGGTAGCCGGCGGCCTCGACGATCCGTTCCGCCACCCCGAGCATGGCGGGCGCGTCCTTGAGCCAGGCCTCGCCGGAGTCCAGTTCCTTCGTCGGGTCGACGGGAACCAGACGGCGGGCCGCGTCCAGGACGTCGGCGACCGGGCCGAGGCCGGGATCGGCGTACCGGACGGCGTTGCTGAGCACGGGCCGGATCCGCTGCTCGGCGGCGAAGCCGACGGTACGGGCGGCAAGCCGCAGGGAGCCGGGGCCGGTGCCCTCGCGGCCGTGCCAGACGGCTTCGAGGCGCAGGGCGTCGCCGTACACCTCCCGCCAGGGGGCGAGCAGCTTGGCGGCGCGGTCGGGGCGCCCCGCGGCGAGGGCGCGGCCGACGTCGGAGGCGGGACCGAGCAGGACGGTCAGGCCGTCGGCCGTGTTGTCGGCCCAGGGCAGCAGGGGCGCGCCCTCCCCCGCGTGCGAGGCCGTGACGAGCCGGCACAGGTCGGCCCAGCCGCGGGCGCCGTTCCGGGCGAGGAAGGTGACACGGGGTGCCGACTCGTCGATGAAGGCGCCTCCGCGCACGGGCGTGCGGCGCCGCTCCTGCCGTCCGCCCTCGGGCGTCTCCACCGCGAGGTCCACGCCGAACAGCGGGCGGACCCCCGCCTTGGCGCAGGCCTTGGCGAAGCGGACCGTGCCGGCGAGGGTGTCGCGGTCGGTCAGGGCGAGGGCGTCCAGGCCCCGCTCACAGGCGCGCTCGGCCAGCCGCTCCGGGTGTGAGGCTCCGTACCGCAGGGAGAACCCGGAGACGGTGTGCAGATGCGTGAAGCCCGGCACACACACCTCCCGCACTCGTGAGCCCGACGGGGCTATCGAACATTTGTTCCCAGCTACCTCACCCCCACCATAGACCAAATCTCGAATGTGTGTGCGACCTCCGCTCGGGCCCCTCCCACCTGCGCAAACACCCCACGGCCCGGACCGTGGGGGCATGACGCAGACCACCGGTGCCGACACCCCGAGTACCCCTTTTCCCGGCGAGGCGAAGGACACCGTGACCCCTCGGGCGACGCTGCTCGTACCCGGCGTGGTCGCGCTCCAGCTGCCCCGCCGCCGACGGCGGGGCAGCGCGGAAAGCGACAGCCGAAGCAGGCCGCGCAGGCCGCGCGGACCATGCCGGCCGAGCGGGCCGCACGGACCGCCTGGACCACGCCAGGCCGTTCCCGTACGACTACGACGCGAAAGTCCCGCCCCTCGCGCGCGGGGCGGGACTTCACGAAGCCGGATCACGGTGCCGGATCAGGCGATCCGGCAACCCGCGGGCCAGGGTCAGCCGATCTGCGTACCGGTCGCCGACAGCGCCTCGGTCACCGGCTGGAAGAAGGTCTCCCCGCCCGAGGTGCAGTCGCCGCTGCCGCCGGAGGTGAGGCCGATCGCGCTGCTGCCCGAGAAGAGCGAACCGCCACTGTCGCCGGGTTCGGCGCAGACGTCGGTCTGGATCAGGCCGTTGACGATGTCGCCGTTGCCGTAGTTCACGGTGGCGTCCAGACCGGTGACCGCGCCGTCGTGCACCTGGGTCGTGGAGCCGCTGCGGGTGACCTCCATGCCGACGGTGGCCGCGGCCGCGCCGGTGATCTGCTGGGAGGAGCCGTTGTAGAGGTCCACCTCGCTCGGGTGGTCCACGTCGGCGGTGTACTTGACCAGGCCGTAGTCGTCGTCCGGGAAGCTGGAGACCTCGTTGGTGCCGATCTCGGTGCCGCTGGAGTCCGACCAGGTGGAGACGGACTCGGTGCAGTGCCCGGCGGTGAGGAAGTACGGCTCGCCGCCCTTGACGACGTTGAAGCCGAGCGAACAGCGCCCGCCACCGCCGGTGATGGCGTCGCCGCCCGCGATGAAGGGCTTGAACTCCCCCTTTGTGCGCTGGAGTTCGGCCGTGCCGCCGAGCCCGTCGACGACCTTGGTCAGCTTCGCCCACTCGGCCTCGGAGACCGTGCGGTCGGCGGTGACCACGACCTTGTTGGTCGTCGGGTCGGTCGCCCAGGAGGTGCCGGGGATGGTCGCGTCCTGCGTGAGGGTGCTGCGGGCGCTCTTCAGTTCGGCGAGGGAGTTCGCCACGACTCTGGCCTGGGCCCCGGCCGCCTCGACGGTCTCGGCCGCGGCCTCGTCGACCACGTTGACCACGAGACTCCTGGTCTTCGCGTCGTAGAACGTGCCCGCCGCGTCGGCGCCGAGGTCCTGGCCGAGCGTCGAGGCGAGCTTTCCGGCCGCCAGAGCCGAAAGGGCCCGGGGCTCAGGGGTGTTCGCAGGCTCGCTGGCGTTCGCAGTCTGGAAGGTGACTCCCGCGGCGACCAGCGCGGTGATGCCCGCACCTGCCACGGCGACCCGCCGCCTGGGTATGCGTCGGTGCTTCAACTCGCGTCCTCCTGTGGGGGGTCGGCCCGGAGGTTGTGGGGACCTCGTGGACCGGAAGGCTGGTTGACGAGCGACCACTCTTCCGAACCCCACAGGGGGCGCACAAGGTCGACTTCCGGACGCGCGTAGAACGCGGTTGCGCGCCCCCTTCGTTTTGACTGTCCACGGTCACCCCAGGCCCTTCGCCCTGCAAACACTACGTGCGAGTAATATCCATCAGCCTGTGAGGTCTAGTCCTGTCTTGAAACCGCCCCTCAGGCATCGGAGTTCGGCCGAGGGTCGGCGGAGGGGAATTGCTCCTGCACCGATTGCTGCGCCGCAGGAGGCGTCGGCTGCTGCCCCGCAGGAGGCGTCGGCTGCTGCGCCATGGAAGGCACCGGCCGCTGTGCAACGGAAGGCACCGGTCGCCGTGTCGCGTCGTCACGGCACCCCCCAGGGCCCGGCGTGGACGTGTCACAGGGGCTGCCGCCTGCGCCTGCTCACCGGGGATGACCGCGTGTACGTCGGCGGTGCCCCGGTGCCCGGACAAGGGCGAGCCCCCGCACACCAGTGGTGTGCGGGGGCTCGCCTGCTGCCGGCTGCAGGCTGGGCCGTACGGGTGCCGAAGGTCGCCAGGTCCTCAGTAGATGCTGACGCCGTAGGCGCTGAGGGCCTCCGTGACGGGCTGGAAGAAGGTCGTGCCGCCGGAGCTGCAGTTGCCGCTGCCACCGGAGGTGAGACCGTATGCGGTGCCGTTGCTGCCGTAGAGCGAACCGCCGGAGTCGCCGGGCTCCGCGCAGACGTTGGTCTGGATCAGACCGGAGACGATATCGCCGCCGCCGTAGTTGACGGTCGCGTTGAGGGCGGTGACACGGCCGCTGTGCGTACCGGTGGTGGAGCCGTCGCGGATGACGGTGGTGCCCACGCTCGGCGTGGCCGCTCGGGTGATGTCCACACCGTTCGCGGTGCCGGGCCTGCTGACGGACCCGGAGTACCGCACGATGCCGTAGTCGTTGCCCGGGAAGCTGGAGCCCGTGGTCGAGCCGATGACCGTGGTGCGGCCCGAGTTGGAGTACCAGGTGCCCGCGCCGTCGGTGCAGTGACCGGCGGTCAGGAAGTACTGGACCCCGCTGCTGTTCTGGACGTTGAAGCCGAGGGAGCAGCGCCAGCTACTCGCATAGATGGCGTCGCCGCCCTGGATCAGCTTGTTGAACTTGCCGGGGGTCCGCTTGATCGTGAGCGCGTCGGCGTTGGCGCCCGCCTGCTCCTTGATCTTCGCGATCTCGGCCTGGGAGACCGTGCTGTCGACGGTGACGACGAGACGGTTGGTCTTGCTGTCGACCGCCCAGGCGGTGCCCGGGACGTCGGCCTTGAGCACCGAACTGCCGGCGCTCTTGAGCGCGGTGGCGCTGAAAGTGCTGGGGGTGTCGGACGCGTTCGCGCTGGGGACCGCGATGGCTGCGGCGGCTGCGAGTCCGGCGGTCACGGCGATCAGCCGGGTCCGTCTCGTGATGCCGCTGCGGGGGGTGGTGCGCTTGATCCTCACTTTTCGTTCCTCCACATGGGAAGTCGGGGGCCCTCGTGGGGTTCGGGCCCGTGAGGCGCAGCCAGGTGCCGGGTGCCCGGATTCCGGACACGTCGTGCTCCTGACAAGCGCTGTGGGGAATATTCGGCCGAACGGACGGTAGGCGCAAGGGCGCCTTTCGGCCGTCAACATTTAAACGATCTCTGTGGTCTACGCGAGATGACCGCTTTTCAGAGCAGGTTGCGCTCCCCCGCCTCGACCGCGGCGTCCAGCCCGTTCCCCGGTGGCGGGAAAGGGCAGACGAAGTGGTCGGCGAACGCGCACGGCGGCAGCAGCGCCCGGTTGAGGTCGACCGTCGTACGGCCGTCGGCGTCCGGCGCGGCGGGCCGCAGGAACCGGAAACGGTAACTGCCGTTCCCGCTCGTGGTATCGCCGAAAACCGCCCACAGCGAGCCGTCACCCTGGACCGTCACCTGAAGCGTCAGTTCCCGCCCGTCCAGGGTGAAGGCCAGCTGCCCGCCGAGGCCGAGCCCGCGCGCCCGGCCGTCCGCGTTCTCCACGCGTACGGTGCGGTCCTCGCCGTACGGGGTGAACCGTCCCGGCACCGACCAGCGCGGATCGTACGGGGTGGCCTCGATGCCCCGGAACGCCCGGCGGGCCGGGGAGGCGGGGTCGAAGTCGCGCACGCCCCAAACGCCTTCGCGTACCAGCACGACCAGCCGCCGCTCCCCGTGGGCCACCCGGGCGGCGGCAGCCGCGCCCGGATCCACGGTGAGCCGCACCTCGCCGGCGAAGGGCCGGCCGTCCACGGTGAGACCGTCCCCTTCGGCGGCCGTGAGGACGACCGTCCCGCCCTCGACGCTCCATGCACCGGGGGTGTCCGGAAGTCGCCCGTCCGGAAAGTCCTCCAGCCAGTACGTGCCGGTCAGAGCGAGCGGTCCGTAGGGCGCCGCCGCTGTCTCGACGCGGTGCTCGTGCCACCGCCTCCACGCGTCGGACGCGTCCGTCCTCATGTGATCAGCCCTTCCCCGCCGGTTCGGCGAGTCGCAGGTGTGGGCGCGGTGTCATGACGCTCCCCCGGTCCCGGCGTACTGGTTGGCGGGCCGGGGGAGTCCCAGGTGCTCCCTGAGAGTGCTGCCCGGGTAGAACGTGCGGAACAGCCCCCGGTGTTGCAGCAGTGAAACCGTGCCGTTGACCAGCCGCTCCAGGTCACGGCGGGGCTCGGCGGGTATGAGGTGGAAGCCGTCCGTCGTACCGTCCGCGTACCAGGCGCCGATCAGCTCGGCGAGGTCGACGGGACCGCCCCGGTACAGCGGCCCCTGGGGCGTCTGGCGGGGGCCGCCCCCGCCGTGGCCGGGCTCGGCCGCGTACTCGCCGCCGCCGAGGTCGACGACGAGACTGGCGAGCACCCGCAGGTCGTCCGGGTCCCGGCCGAACTCCGAGGCGGCCTCCCGGAGTTGATCCCGTACGGCAGCGAGCTGCGCCGGGCTCACGGCTTGGACGAGCGCCACGTCGGCGTAGCGGGCGGCGGTCCGCCGGGCGGGTCCCTCGGTGGCGTCGACCACACGCACGGGGTGGCCCTGCGGGGGTCTCGGCACGAGCGAGGGATCCGTGACCGAGAAGGCGGAGCCCGTGGAGCCGACGTGCTGCAGCTTGGCCCGGTCGACGAAACGGCCGGTCGCCACGTCCCGTGTCCCGGCGTCGTCCTCCCGGCCGTCCCCCGGCTTCGCGGCCGGTGCGGCGACTTCACCGGCCTCCTGCCACAGCGCTTCGGCCGCCGGGTCGACGTTCCGCCGGCCGAAGAGGCGGGCCACGCCCTCGGTGGTCGCCACGTCGAGCCGTCGGCCGGCCCGGCCGCGGCTGACCCGGTCGAGGGTCGCGACGGCCGCCTGGACCTGGAAGGGCTCGGTGTGCGTGGTCGTGACCGTGGCCACCAGGCCCACCCTGCTGGTCGCGGGCGCCACCCGGAACAGGACGCCGAGCGCGTCGGGGCCGGGGCGGGCGAAGCCGTCGTCCAGGGTCACGAAGTCGAGACAGCCGCGCTCGGCGAGCCGCGCCAGAGCGACGTAGGAGTCGGCGTCGTACACCGCCCGCTGGTCGACGGCGGCGGCCAGGTGCAGCAGGCGCCGGCCGTGCGATGAGGTCATGGAAAGCAACCCTTCCTGGCAGGCCTTGCAGGCCTCAGAGGACCTTGGAGAGAAAGGCTCGGGTCCGCTCGTGGCGCGGCGCGTCCAGCACGTCACCGGGCGCGCCCCGCTCGACGATCCGCCCGTCGTCCATGAAGACCACGGTGTCGGCGACCTCGCGGGCGAACCCGATCTCGTGGGTGACGACGATCATCGTGGTGCCCTGGTGGGCCAGGTCCTTGATGACGTCGAGGACTTCACCGACCAGCTCGGGGTCGAGCGCGGAGGTCGGTTCGTCGAAGAGGAGCAGCCTGGGCTCCAGCGCGAGTGCCCGGGCGATGGCCACCCGCTGCTGCTGCCCGCCGGAGAGGTGCCGCGGATAGGCGTCCGCCTTCTCGGCGAGCCCCACCCGGTCGAGCAGCCGGCGCGCGGACTCCACGGCGTCCTTGCGGGGCCGCTTCAGCGCGGACACCGGCGCTTCGATGATGTTGTCCAGCACGGTGAGGTGCGGGAAGAGGTTGAAGTTCTGGAAGACGAAGCCGATGCGCGTGCGCTGCCTCAGCACCTCGCGCTCGCGCAGCTCGTACAGCCGGTTGCCGGAGCGCCGGTAGCCGACCAGCACCCCGTCCACGCTGATCGCGCCCCGGTCCACCTTCTCCAGATGGTTGATGGTGCGCAGCAACGTGGACTTGCCGGACCCGGACGGGCCGAGGATCACGGTGACCTCGCCCGCGCGCACGGCGAGGTCGATGCCCTTGAGCACGTCCAGTGAGCCGAAGCTCTTGTGGACGGACCTGATGTCGACCATGACGGTCATCGCGGATTCCTAGCGATCGAAAGGGAGCCGAAGGGGGTGAAGTGTGGTGGAAGGGGAGCGAAGGGCGGTCGAAGGGGGTGTCTCACGCGGCCGCCCGTCCGGACAGTGCGCTCAGGAAGGCCAGCGCGGCCCGGGCCGTCGCGTCGTTCTGCCGGAACGCGGGCCCTCCGGTGCGCGGCCGGGTGAACGCGCCGGGGGCGCGGGCGTCGGTGTGCGGCCCGAGCGCGAAGCGCCGGGGATGCGGCCGGCCTGCCCGGTCGAGGATCCGCCCGTCGGCCGGGTCCACCCGGAGCAGACCGTCCGGCGTCTCGGCCACCCCGTCGGCGTGCAGCTCACGCAGCAGCGGGTCACGGGCCCGCCCGACCGTCGGCTCGGGCAGCCGCGCCTCGACCAGTGCCCGGGCCTCCACGACGGAGTCCGGGACGCTGGCGCTCGACGCCCGGAACACCCCGCCGCCGGTGCTGACGGTCATGCCCGCGCCGAGGAACCGGACCACGCCCGCGCGGGACAGGGCGAGCAGCTGCCGCAGCCGGGGCCCGGGCGGCCCGGAGGCCAGATAGCTGAAGAACCCGTGCCACCAGGGGCCGATGTCCCCGAGCCGGACCAACTGGCCGTAGACGGAGAGCAACCCGAGGAAGACGGCCAGGTCGGGGCTGTACGAGGGGTCGTGACGGCGGCTCAGGTCGCTGTCGACGTACCCGCGCAACCCCTCCTGGAGCTCCTCGTACGACCCGTACCGCACTCCCTGAAGCGGACGGTCGAGCGCGCCGAGGTCGAGCCGGTCGGCGGGATCGGGCACGGCGGACGCGACCAGGGCAGCCCGCCCGGCCGGGTCGTCGACGGCCGCGTACTTCTCCTCGAAGACACTCCAGGCCACGGTGGTCCGCTCGGGGTGGACCGTGAACAGCCGGTGGTAGTGGGCGAAGCCCAGTTCCTTCTCCACCAGCGGCCACACGTCCCGCCGGAAGTCGAAGCCCCCCGGCCGGGCGAGCAGACCGTCCGCCTCCGCCGGCCCGAAGAACCGGGGCAGCGGCGGCCGTTCACCGGTCCAGTCGTAACCGATCTTCGAGTGGTACGGCACTCCGCGCCGCGAACCGACGTACAGGACCGGCTCCCGCCCCGAAGGCACGTACGTGTCCCCGGTGTACCGCCCGCCCCGGCCCTCGGTGAGCAGCACCATCAGGTCGACGAAGGCGAGCCCGAAGCCGCGGACGAGGACGGGTTCGCCGGGCGCGAGCCGGGACAGGTCGCTGTCGGCGGTGAAGTCCGGCGGGAGGTGGACGAGGCCGTGCTCGCGGGCGTACGCCGCCAACTCGCGCTGCTCACCGTCCGGTTCGGCGTCCAGGTGGCCGAGGGCGAGCACCACGAGGTCGGCGAGGAGCGGGCGGGCGCGGCCCTCCAGCCACACCTGCTGGCGTCCCTGGGGCGGCCCGCCGACCCGCAGGGCACGGCGTGGATGGTGGTGGACGACGACGCCCGGCGGCAGCTCGGCCACCGCCCGCTCGTGCACCCAGCTCAGGTAGGCGCCCTGGAGCCGCCGGTCCGCGAAGGTGCGGCCGTCGATGCCGGCCCACTCGTGCAGGGTCGGGCCTTCCCGCACGGGCCCGGCCATGTCGACCGTCTCGTCGGTGAACATGGTGACGTCCTCGGCGTGCGAGTTCATCCACAGCAGCGGCGACTGGGCCGGGCGCCAGATGCGTCCGGCACCCGGCGGATGCGGGTCGACCAGGTGGATGTCGAGGCCCGGACCGGCGTACAGCTCGGGTGCGTTGGCGGCGATCCGCTCGATCAGACCGGTTCCCCGCGGCCCGGCCCCGACGATCACCAGGGAGGGCCGGTGAGCGCTCATCGGGTGCGCTCCGAGCCGCGCGCGTAGTGCTTCTCGACGTAGTGCTGGCCGAGGCTGAGCACCGAGGTGACGATCGTGTACCAGACGGTGGCCACCATCAGCAGCGGGATGACCTGGTAGGTGCGGTGGTAGACGAGTTGCACCGAGTAGAGCAGGTCGTGCACGGCGATGACGCTGACGATCGAGGTGCCCTTGAGGGTGCCGATCAGCATGTTCCCGGCGGGCGGCACGATGGAGCGCATCGCCTGCGGGAGCACGATCCGCCACCAGCGGCGCCACCGGCTCAGGCCGAGCGCCTGCGCGGCCTCGATCTGCCCGCGGTCGACGGAGAGGATGCCACCGCGGACGACCTCGGCGGCATACGCGGCCTCGTGCAGGGTGAGGCCGATGATCGCGACGGTGACCGGGCCGAGCAGGTCGACCGTCTGCACGCCGAGGATCTGCGGGTACAGCACACCGATGTTGAACCACAGCAGCAGCTGCACCAGGATCGGAATCGACCGGAACAGCCAGACGTAACCCCAACCGACGCTTCTGAGAACGGGGTTGGCGGACAGCCGGAACGCGGCGAGCAGCGTGCCCAGCGCGAAGCCGAGCACCATCACGAGCGCGGTCAGCCACAGGGTGAGCCACAGGCCGCGCAGCACCGCGTCCGAGGTGAGGTGGTCGGCGACGACGTCCCACTGGAACGCCTTGTTGCGCAGGACGGAGTTGACGGCGAGCGCCAGCAGCACCAGTACGGCGAGGGCGGCGGCCCACTGGCCGGTCCGGCGCTGCGGGACGATCCGCAGGGAGTCCGCGTGCTCGGGGACGTCCGGTGCGGCGGGTGCTTTGGCGAGGGTGTCGGAGGACATGCGAAGGCTCCGTGGCATCGAGTCGGGAGAACTCGGGTGGGTGCCTTCACACGGATACGCGCGGAACGTGCCGCGCGGTACGGCCGAGCCCCTCAGCAGGGCCGTCCCCTGAGACTACGGGTGCGATTCCCTTCACTGTCAAGGCTGTCCGGACTGTGAGCCGTACGTCTCACGTCGGTTGACGCACCACCGGATGCCTGCTCCACTTGGCCCATGCATCCACAGCAGTGGCTGGTCAAGCGCTCCCACATCGACTTCGGTCGCGTGTGGTCCTCTTCCTGTTGAGCTGACCCCCTGCGCGCCCTGAGCTGTTGATCCGGCGGGGCGCTTTCGCGTTCTCCCCGTTCGCTTTCCTTTCTTTCGCCTTCACACGCGCTCCCCCTCACCCAGCGCTTCTCGCTCCCAGGAGACCGCCACACCATGCGTACGCCCACGCGTGCCCGAAACAGGCTCATCATCCCCTTTGCCCTGATCACCGCAGCGACCCTGCTCCTCACCGCGTGCGGCTCCGGCACGGACGACGCCGTCAGCGCCTCCGCCCGGTCCGACGAGGTCCCGACCAAGGACGTCGTCTCCGCCGTCGGGAAGGACGAGGCAGCGGCCGCCCTCCTGCCTTCCGGCGCGTCGAACCTCACCATCGCCGTCAGCGTCTCCGGCCAGCCGCCCGGCACCTCGATCCTGGACGACGGCAGGACCCTGGCCGGCCAGGACGTCGACTTCGCGAACGCGGTCGCCAAGGTCCTCGGCATCGGACTCAGGACCGAGCAGGCGAGCTTCGAGGCGATCCTGCCGGCCCTCGACAGCGGCAAGTACGACCTCGGCGTCGGGAACTTCGGCGTGACCGACGAGCGCCGCAAAGCCATCGACTTCGTCACCTACATCAACGACGGCCAGGGCTTCGCCACCCGCGAGGACAGCAAGCTGCCCAAGGTCACCGACCTGATCCAGCTGTGCGGCCTGAACATCGCGACCGGCGCGGGCACCACCTTCGAGGCCACGCTGGAGGACAACCAGCACCTGTGCACCGACGCGGGCAGGAAGACGTACAAGGTGCAGACCTACAACGAGCAGGGCGCCACCTGGTCCTCACTCCAGCAGGGCCGCAGTGACATCGTGATGTCCACGATCAACGGCCTTCGGTACGCGGTCGCCCACCAGGAGGGCGTGAAGTTCCTCAACGAGTTCCACCGCCTGGACGTCGGCTTCGCCTTCGAGAAGGGCAGCAAACTCACCCCCGCCTTCCAGGCCGCGGTGAACAGCCTCATCGCAGACGGGACGTACGACAGGATCCTCAAGAAGTGGGGGACGACGGGCTCGGCGATCACGACCTCGCAGATCTCGCCCCCGGAACTCAAGGAGTAGGCGAAGCTTCCGGGCGTCGACCCGCCCATGGGGGCGGATCGACGAGATCAGGCGCAGGCAGGTCAGCAGTCGCAGCCACAGTCGCACCCGTCGCCACCGCAGCAGCTGCCGCAACAGTTCCCGCAGCAGTCGCAGCAGCTGCAGCAGTCACTGCAGCCGCTGCAGTCGGTGTTGGTGCACAGTCCTTCCCGGCGCCGGCCGCTCCACGGGTCGTCGAAGTGCCCGCAGCACATCTGGCACGTGCAGGCGAGTCCCGCCCACACCGCGCACCCGGCGAGCAGCCCGCGCCGGTCGCGGCGGGGCGGCTCCGGGGGCAGCGGGGCTCCCGGACCGCCGGGCGGGGCGTACGGTCCGCCCGGCATCGCCGCCGTCGGCGCGGGCCCGTGGGCGCAGGAGGCGGTGCCGAAGGCCCGGTCCACGGAGGTGCGCAGCTCGTGCACGAGCAGTCGGTGCGCGAGCTTCGCGTCCGTGAATTCCGCCTCCCGCAACGCGAGCCGTATCCCGTGCACGGCGTCTTCGGCGAGCCGCCGGGCCTCCGTGAGCGGAGTCCCGGTCGCGGTGAGGGGGTTCCAGGCACCCGACGCGGCGTCAGCTCCCCTGTCCTCCACGGCGTCCAGGAGATGCGCGAGCCGTCCGAAGAGGCGTCCGGCCTCGGCGAGCGGTTCGGCGTTGCCCGGCCGTCCGGCGAGGACCGCGGTGTGCGCGAAGGCGGCGGCGGTCGCGGTCTCGGTGGGTTCGGTGACCGTCAAAAGGGGCGTTCCCGGCCCCGCCAGCGCCTCGATGCCGATCTGCCGGTCCACCGCGTCGACGAGCAGGGCGGTGTCGAACCCGACGTCCGAGCCGGTCCGCTCCCCGGCCCGGCCCCAGCTCGTGGCGACCCGGCGCGCGGCGAGCGCCACCGGTTTGCGGGCCAGGACCCCGTCCCCGTCGGCGACATGGTCGCGCACCTTGGCGGAGGCGAGCACCAGCGAAACGGCGGCCGCGAGCCGCGCCCCCTCACCGTGCGCGACGGACGCGGTACGCATTCCGCGCAACGGACAGGGCCCCGCGGTACGCCGCCCGCCACCGGCCCGCTCGGCCTGAGCTTCCGTCAGAACCGATATCAGCAAGCCGTCATAGTTCGTGACGATCCTCGCGAACTGCCCGTGGTCCTTGCGCAGCGCGAGGCACAGCCCGCACAAATGGGCCATCCACTGGGTGCTGAGACTCTCGCCGAGCCGGTGACGGCAGGGCCTGACGATTCCGAACACGACGATCCCCCGGTGATCCGTACGGCGTTGAACTGCGGTGAGCTGCGGCATCGTACCGATCGCTGCATTCACCCGTACGCACCGCCCATCACCCGTACGCCGTGAAGAATCATATTTCACTCACAGTCAGCAGCCGTTTGCGGAACGACCCTTGGGACACTTGGACTCTCGACGGATTCGCTGTGCACCAGTACCGTCACAAACCCCCCGGGCGGCGTCTATCCACTTGGCGCGACGTCCGCATCATGGATGACCATAGGGATGCGGAAAGCAGAAAAGACCGCTGTGAGAGGAGGCGTCCATGGGATCGGTACGCAAGGCAAGTGCCTGGCTTGGCCTCGTCGACGACAACGATGACGAGCGTTACTACGACGACGACTACTCCGAAGGGACCGAGCAGCCCGGGGAGGCCTGGGTCACGGACCCGCGGGTCAAGGTGGCCTCGGACGTCGCCGAGGAGAAGGGCCGCCGGATCGGCACGGTCACCCCGGACAGCTTCCGGGACGCCCGCGCCATCGGTGAACTGTTCCGCGAAGGTGTCCCGGTCATCCTGAACCTCACGGCCATGGAGGCCGCCGACGCCAAGCGCGTCGTCGACTTCGCGGCCGGGCTGATCTTCGGCCTGCGCGGTTCGATCGAGCGCGTGTCCACCCGGGTGTTCCTGCTGACCCCCGCCAACACGGAGATCGTGAACGGCGACCCGGCCGCGCACCGCACGGACGGCTTCTTCAACCAGAGCTGAGGCAGGGCCGCTCACCGGCCCTGCCGCTGCTCGGGGGAATCAGCGGAAGGCGTCCAGCCCGGTGAGCGCCTTGCCCAGCACGAGCTGGTGCATCTCGACGGTGCCCTCGTAGGTGAGCACCGACTCGAGGTTGGTGGCGTGCCGCATCACGGGGTATTCGAGCGAGATCCCGTTGGCGCCGAGGATGGTCCGGGCCGTACGGCAGATGTCGATGGCCTCGCGGACGTTGTTGAGCTTGCCGAAGCTGACCTGCTCGGGACGCAGGCGGCCGGCGTCCATGCGCCGCCCGAGGTGATGGGCGAGCAGAATCCCCTTGTGCAACTCGACCGCCATGTCGGCCAGCTTGGCCTGGGTCAGCTGGAACCCGCCGATCGGCCGGCCGAACTGCTCCCGCGTCCTGGCGTAGTCGACCGCGGCCTCGAAGCAGGTGCGGGCCGCGCCCATGGCGCCCCAGACGATGCCGTAGCGGGCGTGGGACAGACAGCTGAGCGGGCCCTTGAGCCCGGTCACCTCCGGCAGCACGGCGTCGGCCGGCAGCCGTACCTCGTCGAGCACGAGCTCGCTGGTGACGGAGGCGCGCAGCGACCACTTGTGCTTGATCTCCGGCGCGGAGAACCCGGGGCTGTCGGTCGGCACGACGAACCCGCGGATCCCGTCCTCGGTCTGTGCCCACACCACGGCCACCCCGGCGACGGACCCGTTGGTGATCCACATCTTCCGGCCGTTCAGCACCCAGTCTCCCCCGGCGTCGCGCTTGGCGTACGTCCGCATGGCGGCGGGGTCGGATCCGTGGTCGGGCTCGGTGAGCCCGAAGCACCCGATGACCTCACCGGAGGCCATGCGCGGGAGCCAGCCCTGCTTCTGCTCCTCGCTGCCGAACCGGTGGACGGCGTACATGGCGAGGGACCCCTGCACCGACACCAGCGACCGGATCCCGGAATCGGCGGCCTCCAGCTCCAGACAGGCCAGCCCGTACTGCACGGCACTCGCACCGGCGCACCCGTACCCGCTGAGCGACATTCCCAGCGCGCCGATCCCGCCCAGCTCCCGGGCGAGCTCGCGGATCCCGGGCAGCTCACCGCTCTCGTACCACTCGGCGACATACGGCAGCACACGATCACCGGCCCACGCCCGCACGGTCTCCCTGACGGCGAGGTCCTCCGGCTCGAGCAGGTCGTCGATGCCGAGGGGGTCGGCGGGGTCGAACGGAGCCATGAGCAGATCCTCCCAAAACTAGCACCGCTAGTTACGCACTTGCGGGGCTGACGATACGAGGCAGCGTCCCGCACGTCCAGGTCATCGCCCAGCCACGCACCGACAGGCGACGAGGGGCAGCCGCCGACGGCGGTGCACCCCCGCAGGAGAGCTCCACCTCTCAAGAACCGCCACGGGCGGTGCGTGGGTGGGAGACGTTGCCGCCGTCAGGCGGAGACGCGGGACTCCGCGACCTCCCGAGGCGCAGGTACCTCCACGGCCCCGCCCCCGACCTCCCCGCACTGCATCACGCGCGGCAACCGCAACGCCATCACGGCCCCCAGCAGCAACAACCCGGCGCTGACCAGCAACGTCACATGCAACCCGTGCACGAAACACTCCCGGGCGGTCCGACGCAGGGCCACTCCGGCCGACCCGCCGAGCCGCCCGGCAACCTCGTACGCCTCGCCCAGCGAATGCCCGGCGGCCGCCGACGCCGACGCCGGAACACCGGGCACCGACGTCACCCCAGGTGCGTACGCCGCGTTCATCACGCTCCCGAGCAGCGCGATCCCGATGCCCGCACCCAGCTGGTACGACGTCTCCCCGATCGCCGCCGCCCCACCCGCCTGCTCCGGCGGAGCCTCGCTCAGCATCGACTCGTACGCCCCGAAGAGAGTCGTCTCCAGCCCGAAGCCCAGCAGCACGAACCCGGACAACATCAGACCGGCGTTGTCCTCGCCGTCCATCGCCGTCAGCAGCAGCACGGCCACCGCCGTCAGCAGGAATCCGCAGCTCACCATCCGACGCGGCCCGAACCGCCGGAGCATCCTCGCCCCCGCGAGGCCCGCCGCCATCGCGGCGATGGTCAGCGGCAGCAGCCGCAGACCGGTCTCCAGCGGAGACAGCCCGAGCACCAGCTGCAGATACTGCGCCGCGATCAGTTCGAGGCCCACCAGCGCGAGCATCGCCAGCACGATGCAGCCCACCGACGTGCTGAACGCCGGCCGCGCGAACATCCGCAGGTCCACCAGCGGATGCGCCCGGCGCCGCTGACGCCGTACGAAGAAGACGACCAGCACCGTGCCGACCACCAGCGGCACCACCGTGAACAGGCCCAGCTCCCCGCCGCCGAGCCGCTTGACGCCGAGTACCAGGCAGAACAGTCCGGCCGCCGCCATCAGCGCGCCGACCACGTCCCAGGGCCCGCGCCCGTCGCCCTTCGACTCGGGCAGCAACAATCGCCCGATCGGCAGACTGACCAGCATCAACGGAATGTTGACGAGGAAGACCGAGCCCCACCAGAAGTGCTCAAGCAGGAAGCCGCCGAGCAGCGGGCCGATCGCCGCGCCGACCGCCGCCACGGCGCTCCAGATACCGATCGCCAGCGCCCGTTCCCGCCGGTCGGGAAAGACCTGGCGCAGGATCGACAGCGTCGCGGGCATGATCATCGCGCCGCCGACGCCGAGCAGCGCCCGCGCCACGATCAGCACCTGGGCGGTCTCGGCGAGGGCGGCCATCGCGGAGGCGACGCCGAAGAGGGCGTAGCCGAGGAGCAGGACCCGTCTGCGGCCCACGCGGTCGCCGAGCGTGCCGAAGAGGATCAGCAGCGAGGCGCAGACGAGCGGATAGATGTCGACGATCCAGAGCAGCTCTATCCCGTTGGGCCTGAGGTCCTCGGAGACGGCCGGGACCGCCACGTGCAGCACGGTCGCGTCGAGGGCGACCAGGAGCAGGCTGGTACAGAGGACGACGAGGACGACCCAGCGGTTGGCACCGGCCCCGGCCGCCCGACGGCGCAACCCAGCGGCGGCCGTGGTCGTCCCGGACATGTACGTACCTCCCAGATGTTCCCTCGCGTTCGGCGGGTTCACAGGGCGGGGACTCCCCGTGACTCGGCCGGAGAGGAGCGGTGGTCTCCGGCCCGCGCAACGATGGCGAGTGACACGTCAGCGTACGCGAGTTCGTGCCGGGACCAAGTGGCGGACCTCTCAGTGGTTGCACGGAACCCCTGTGGCATGCACCACTCCTCTCGGCCGCACCCCGACCCGGCCGGCCGCCCGGTTCCGTACGCCGTCGATAATCGAGCCCGTGACCGATCTTGAAACGCGCGCGGCACCGCCCGGCGCCCCGAGCCTGCGCCGGGCCGCCCCGGCCCTCCTCGGGTACGCGGCCGTACGCGCCCTGGGGCTGCTCGCGCTGGCCCTGTGGAGCGCGGCGCGCGACAAGAACGCGTACACGCTGCTGACCGCCCGCTGGGACTCCCTGTGGTACACGAGGGTCGCCGAGCTGGGGTACGGCTACGAGGTCCGCCTGCCCAACGGCGACGTGCACTCCAACCTCGCCTTCTTCCCGCTGCTGCCCTGGCTGGAGCGGCTGCCGGCCGCGGTGACCCCGTTGTCCCCCGCCGACGCGGGCTTCCTCGTCTCCCTGCTCGCCTCGCTCGCGGCGGCCTGGGGGATCTTCGCGGTCACCGATCACCTGCACGGCCGCCGGGCGGGCGTCTGCGCGGTGCTGCTGTGGGCCGTCCTCCCGGTCGGGATCGTGCAGTCGATGGCGTACAGCGAGTCGTTGTTCACGGCCCTGGCCGCCTGGTCGCTGTACGCGGTCCTGACCGGCCGCTGGGTGACGGCGGGCGCCCTGGCCCTGCTGGCGGGCCTGACCCGTCCGGTGGGCCTCGCCGTCGTCGCGGCCGTGTGGGCGGCGGCGACCGTCGCCTTCGTGCGGGACCGCAGCGCGGCGGGCGCTCCCTCGTCGGTGGGCGACGGGAGCCCGGCGCGAGTGGACGGCGCCCCATTCCAGGAACACGCCCGGGGCACGCACCGCGCCCCCGGCGCCCGTCGCGTCCTCGGCATGCTCCTCGCCCCCCTCGGCGCCGCCGCCTACGTCCTGTGGGTCGGCCACCGCACCGGCCGCGGCCCGCTCGGCTACCTCGACGTCCAGGCCGGCTGGCGCAACGGGTTCGACGGCGGCCTGGCCTTCGCCCGCTTCGTCGCCGACAAGTTCACGTCGTTTCCGTCGGCCCTCGCGGGAGTCGGGCTGATCGTCGGGGTCGGACTGATCGTCTGGCTGTACGTCGTCTGTGTACGGCAACGCCAACCGCTCCCGCTCCTGGTGTACGCGGGTGTCGTCACCGCCCTCGCCCTGTGCGCGTCGAGCTACTTCGGCTCGAAACCGCGCCTGCTGATGCCCGCCTTCCCCCTGCTGCTGCCGCTCGCCCTCGCCCTGGCCCGGCTGCGTACGACCAGGTCGGCCCCGGCGCTCGGGACGCTCGCGGTGGCGTCGGCCGTGTACGGGGCGTTCTGGCTGAACGGCTCCGGCCCGCCCTGACCGGCGCCGGAACGCCATGAGCGCCCGGAGAATTCCACCCCATGATTCGGTGAACGAATTCATAAGCGGGATAAAACCGCAACCCAGAACGATCAAAGGAATTGAAGGACACCGGCGGCCGGCATTGCGGAATCATTGGAAATAAACCTCTCTCTGAGAGGAATCCCACATCACATCGTCATCACAAAGCCGTGGAATCGCCCGGGAACAGACCTCACTCGCTGTAACGTCGATTGGGTGCGTACCGAACGAAACCTCACCCGTCTGGACCGGGTGTTCGCGAGGCTGGACCGTGAGCCGGAACGGCCGGCTCACATCGACGTGCCGAAGATGAGCCGGCACCGCGTCGCGCTGCTCGCCGGAACCCTGGCTTTCTACCTGGCGATCGTGTGGCTCGTGGTGATCACCTCCTGGCTGGTCCGGCTCGACTGGCAGGTCATGTTCTTCCGGCCGTACCAGCAGTGGGCCGGCATCCACTGGTTCGTCGACTACTACGTGGTGCTCGGCCAGCGCGGCCCGACCGCGGTGATGGTCGCCGCCTGGCTGGGCTGGCGTTCCTGGCGGCAGCACACGCTGCGCCCGCTGCTGACCCTGGGCGCGGCCCTGCTGCTGCTGAACATCACGGTCGGCGCCGCCAAGCTCGGCATGGGCAGACTCGGGCCGCACTACGCGACCGCCATCGGCTCGAACGAGATGGGTCTGGGCGGCGATATATTTCCCAGCGGCCACACCGCCAACGCCGTGGTGACCTGGGGAATCCTGGCCTATATGGCCTCCGCCCCGTGGGCCCGCCGCTGGCTGTCCGCCGTGTCCGCGGTGACCTCCCTCGGCGTCGGCCTGGCCACGGTCTACCTCGGTACGCACTGGCTGAGCGACGTCCTCCTCGGCTGGGCCGCCGGCCTGCTGGTCCTGCTGGCCCTCCCCTGGGTGGAGCCGCTGATCGCGCGCGCGGAGGCCGGGATCTTCGACCTGCGGGACCGCTGGCGCGCCCGCGGCGGCCTCACCGCTCCGGTACGTCTGTCGCCCGTCGAGACGCCCGTGCGGCTCAAGCCGCGCCCGGCCTCGCAGAACGAGACCGCGGCGCGCGCCGCGACGCCGCGCGCGCCCGTCTACCTGGCCCCGGGCCCGCACACGGCCCGCTCGGAACGCACCCCGGTCACCCCCGCCGGCAGCCGGCGCCCACCCCAGACGGACCGCGGGGTGCGCGGTCCGGCCTCGACGGCCCGTCCCCTGACAGGCGGCGGCTGACCCGAGGCAGCGGGACCGGTACGCACACGCTCCCACCCCGCACGGCGACGGCCCCGGCTCTCGGAAAGAGAGCCGGGGCCGTCGCCGTGTTCGACGGGTCAGCCCTTCCAGGCTCGGGCCACCTGCCCGTCCTTGACCTCGAAGTTCAGCCGTCCCACGCGGTATTCCATGGTGATGATCGCCCCCGGCGGCAGCGACCGCACGGTCGACCACCCCCGCTCGCGCGCGAGCCGTTCGGCCTGGTCGGAGACGAGGCCGACATAGGTGTCCGGACTGTCGTCGGGTTCGGCGGAGGGACTCGGAATCGGTGCCATACGGCCACGCTAGGCCCTGTCCGACGACCGGGGAAGCCCGGGCACACGCACCCAGCGTCACGTGTCCCTCTCCGGTCACGCTTCTGTCACAGAATCACGACACCCGAATCCGACCCCATGACATCAACGGCTGCCGCAGCGGGCCGTCACACGTACGAGCGGTTCCGTAGGCCTTCCGCAGGTAATCGAACGCAATTCCCGCGTGTCGTGAGGGTCGTGAGAAAAACCCGACGGAAAGTCCCGGAAGAACCGTTCCCCGACCCCCTTTTCCCGTTGATTCCGCGGAGGCCGGCGGGTGCTGATGCCGCATGAGAAACAGCCGGTTTTGGCACAGAACCCCCCGTAGGCGCCCTGTCGGACCACGCGACGACGCGAGCATCATGACGTGAGCTCGCGGGTACGCGTGGCGCGGGCTTCGGCGGGCCCGGGACAGGCGAGCGAAGGGGCGAGCGAGCGATGGGGACGCAGACCGTGCAGGCGACGGCACGACCCGTGCGAACCAATCAGCACGGCCGGGTGGTCGTCGACTGGCTGACCACCACCGACCACAAGAAGATCGGCCATCTCTACCTGATCACGTCGTTCGCGTTCTTCCTGATCGCCGGTGTGATGGCGCTGCTGATGCGCGCCGAACTCGCCCGGCCCGGTCTGCAGATCGTGGACAACCAGCAGTTCAACCAGCTCTTCACGATGCACGGCACGATCATGCTGCTGCTGTTCGCGACCCCGAGCTTCGCGGGCTTCGCCAACGAACTGATGCCGTTGCAGATCGGCGCGCCCGACGTCGCCTTCCCCCGCCTGAACATGCTGTCGTACTGGCTGTTCCTCTTCGGCGGCCTGATCGTGCTCGGCTCGCTGCTGGTGCCCTCCGGCCCGGCCGCCTTCGGCTGGTTCGCCTACGCGCCGCTCAACGACTCCGTGCACTCCCCCGGCGTCGGCCCCGACCTGTGGATCATGGGCCTGGCCCTGTCCGGGTTCGGCACGATCCTCGGCGCGGTCAACTTCATCACCACGATCATCGGGATGCGCGCGCCCGGCATGACGATGTTCCGGATGCCGATCTTCGTCTGGAACACCCTGTTCACGTCGATCCTGATCCTGCTGGCGTTCCCCGTGCTGGCCGCCGCGCTGCTGGTCCTGGAGGCGGACCGGCGGTTCGGCTCGCAGGTGTTCGACGCGGCCAACGGCGGGGCGATCCTGTGGCAGCACCTGTTCTGGTTCTTCGGGCACCCCGAGGTGTACATCATCGCGCTGCCGTTCTTCGGCATCATCACGGAGATCATCCCGGTCTTCAGCCGCAAGCCGATGTTCGGTTACCTCACGCTGGTCGCGGCGACCATGTCCATCACCGGCCTGTCGGTGGTCGTGTGGGCGCACCACATGTTCGCCACCGGCGCGGTGCTGCTGCCGTTCTTCTCGTTCATGAGCTTCCTGATCGCGGTGCCGACCGGCGTGAAGTTCTTCAACTGGACCGGCACCATGCTCAAGGGCTCGCTGTCCTTCGAGACGCCGATGCTGTGGGCGACCGGCTTCCTGGTGTCGTTCCTCTTCGGCGGTCTGACCGGGGTGATCCTCGCCTCGCCACCGCTGGACTTCCACGTCACCGACACGTACTTCGTGGTCGCGCACTTCCACTACGTCGTCTTCGGCACGGTCGTCTTCGCGACCTTCGCCGGCTTCTACTTCTGGTGGCCCAAGTTCACCGGCAGGATGCTCGACGAACGCCTCGGCAAGATCCAGTTCTGGACGCTGTTCATCGGCTTCCACACCACGTTCCTGGTGCAGCACTGGCTGGGCGCGGAGGGGATGCCCCGCCGGTACGCCGACTACCTCGCCGCCGACGGGTTCACCGCGCTCAACACCCTGTCGACGATCGGCGCGTTCCTGCTCGGCATCTCGACGCTGCCCTTCCTCTACAACGTGTGGAAGACCGCCAAATACGGCGAGAAGGTCGAGGTCGACGACCCCTGGGGCTTCGGCCGCTCCCTGGAGTGGGCGACCTCCTGCCCGCCGCCCCGGCACAACTTCACCACGCTGCCCCGGGTCCGCTCCGAGTCACCGGCGTTCGACCTGCACCATCCCGAGTACGCGGCGCAGACTCCCCAGCCCGAGCCAGAGAGCGAGCAAGCCGGTCGCGAGCCGTCCTGACCGCCTCCGTCAGCTCGGCCGGCTCCAGCACCTCGAACTCGAAGCCCAGCATCATCACGTGGAGCACCATCACGTCCAGGCTCGCGGCTCCCGTGCGCAGGATGCAGCTGTTCTCGTCGGAGGCTTCCAAGGTGCCGGCGGAGGGCGAGACCCGCTCCGCGGCCTCCTCCAGGGGCGCCAGCAGCCGGATGACGGCGTGCGAGGCGTACACGCGCGTGGAGACGCCCTGGGAGACGTACGCGGCGAGGTCGTCGGCGGGCGGTGTGCGCGGTGCGAAGCGCGGGCCGTGCGGCTGCCTGGGAGTGATGCGGTCGACGCGGAACGTACGCCAGTCGTCACGGTCGAGGTCCCAGGCCACCAGGTACCAGCGGCGCTCGCTGCACACCAGGCGATGCGGTTCGGCGCTGCGGCGGGTCGGGGTGCCGTCGTGGTCGCGGTACTCGAAGCGCAGCCGTTCGGCGTCCCGGCAGAGGTTGGCGAGCTCGGTGAGGACGGCCGGATCGACGGAGGAGGGCAGCGGGCCGCGCAGCATCGGCACGGTGAAGGCGTTCAGGGCGCTCACCCGGCGGCGCAGCCGGCTCGGCAGGACCTGCTCCAGCTTGGCGAGGGCCCGCACCGAGGTCTCGCCGATGCCGTCGATGCCCTGTCCGGCGGCCGTGCGCAGCCCCACGGCGACCGCCACGGCCTCGTCGTCGTCCAGGAGCAGCGGGGGCAGTTCGGCACCGGCGCCCAGCTGGTAGCCGCCGCCCGTGCCGGGGCTGGCGTTGACCGGATAGCCCAGCTCGCGCAGCCGGTCCACGTCCCGCCGGACGGTGCGCGTGGTGACACCGAGGCGGTCGGCCAGGTCGGGGCCGGTCCATTCGCGGTGGGCCTGGAGGAGCGAGAGCAGGCGCAGCAGTCGTGCCGAGGTCTCCAACATGGGGCCGAGTCTGCCAGCCCTTGCGGACAGCCGTTGTCCGCAAGGGGCGTCGGGAACCGGCCCGGATGACCTCAGGGCCGATACGCCAGCTGTGGGACGTCGAAGCAGGTGCTGTCCATGTCCCCCTGGGACACCCATCCCCGGCCGTCCTCCCAGCGGGCCACCGACAGACAGGTCCTGCGGGTCTTCGGTGGTTCGGCACGACGCTCGAACACGACCGGTACGAGCAACCCGTCCGCGGTGTATGCCCCGCCGCGGTTCATGAAGGCGTCCACGCACGCGCGCGTGACGCCGCTTGTGGAGCAGGACCTCGCCGCGTCCGTGAACCACCTCGCGGCCGCCCAGCCCTCCAACTGCCACTGGGAGTGCGTCTTCAGGCCCTTGGTGGCGTCCCGGAACTCCCGTACGGCCGCATGGCCGGTGTCCTCGTGGTTGCGGCTGGACGCGGTCGCCCACAGTGCGTTGCGGCAGCGCGGGGCGTCCTCGTAGTCGTCGGGGACGGTCGACGTCCAGTTCTGTACGTTCGTGACCTTGGCGGTGACCTGGACGCCGGCGTCGTCCATCGCCGCGCACAGCCGGGCGTTGCCGTGGGTGTCGATCGCGTCGAAGACGAGGTCGACACCCTGCTCCTTCAAGTCGGCGGCCACCGCCCGGAAGTTGGGCAGCGCGAAGTCGACCTGTTCGGTGACCACCCGGTAGCCCTCGGCCTTCAGCCCCCGCTCGACCAGTGAGGCGTAGGCGGCGGACGCGGCCTGGTTGTAGGAGACGACGGCAGCCGTACGGGCGCCGTGCTCGCGCTTGAAGTAGCGGTACACCTCCGTGCCGCCGTACTGCTCGCCGTCCCAGCCGGTGGTGCCCCGGCGGGGCGCGAGGCTGCCGTAGATGCCGTACAGGTGCGGCCAGGTGTCGTAGGCGGACCCGATGGGCTGTCCCCCGATGTCGGGCACGCGCGCGCGTGAGACGCGGGAGGCGCCGGCGTAGTCGAGGGCGGTGGTGGCGACCAGGGCGACGACCTTGTCCTCCTCGATCAGCTGGTGGACGCAGGTGTTGTTGCCGACGCCGCTGCCGCCGTCGTCGCACAGCCGCACCTCGACCGGACGGCCGTCGACGCCCCCGCGCGCGTTGAGACGGTCGAAGTAGGCCTTGGCGCCGTCGCGCGGGCCGGTGAACGCGTTGCCGCCGACCGGGCTGGTGGCGCTGGTGATGATGCCGACGCGGAGGGGGGTGCCGTCCCTGCGCGTGGGCGCCGGCGTCCGGTCTCGGTGCTCGAAGTCGCTCTCCGGGAGCCGGCTGCCGCAGGCCGTGCCCAGGAGGAGCAGCAGGCCCGCGACGGCCGTCTCAGCAGCCCGGGCCCGGCGAGGCATTGCCGCTCAGGCCGACCAGCCCGCACAGCGTCTTGACCGAGACCTTCCACACGTCGTCCTGCTCGACGGCCGTGCCGGCGGCGTCGGGCATGACGGTGGCGCCCTTCAGGGTGAGCGTGTACGTCACGTTCGCCTCGGTCGATGAGGTGAACTCGACCTTGCTGACCTTCGCCTCCACCTGGCCGCCGCGCTCGTCGCCGCTGAAACCGTCCAGGACCTGGCCCATCCGGTCGCCGTTCTCCAGGACGGCCCGCTTTTCCTCGACCGGGACGGCCGGATCGAAGAACTTCATCCAGTTCTGCTTGATCTCCTGCTCGGCCGCCGCGGGGTCCTCCGGAGCGGTCGGGCTCGGCTCCGCGCTGGTGGAGGTCTCCACCGAGGGTGTGGGCGCAGTGGTGTCGCCGCCGCCGCTGTCGTCGGAGCACGCTGTGAGGGCCGAGGCGAGGAGGAGCACCCCCACCACCAGCCCTCGGCCGCCGTTCCTCCGCTTGAGGTCGCTCCCGAGAACCATCTGGCTCACCACCGGGTGTCGGTCCGGGCCGTAGGCGCCCGGTGCTTTCAGGGTCGGCTTGCAAGAGGCATAGTGCAAGCCATCGGCTGACATGGACAGACACATGACGTGTGGGAGCCAGAGATGCGGACAGCCCGACTGCGGACCGTGCACCCCGTCCTGTGGGCCGGCTGGGCCGCGCTCGCCGCGGGCGCGGTGCTGTGCGTGCTCGGCTGGTACGGCGTCTCGGGCGAGCGCTTCGCCGAACGGCAGCTGCCCTACCTCGCCTCCTGCACGGTCCCGGGCGCCGCGCTGATCGTCGCGGGCGCCGTCCTGCTCACCCACGGCCGCACCGCACTCGCCGCCGCCCGCGTGGAGGAACTGCACGGCCTTCTGGTGGCCGCCGAGGCCGCCGACGCGGAGGAACCGGCGCAGCCGGTGTCCGCGCCCCTGGCGGTCAGCGGGGACCTGCTGATGGTGCCGGGCGGCACCCTGTGGCACCGGGCGGACTGCCCGCTGGTCTCGGGGAAGGCGGAGGCCGTGCCGGTGGACTCCAAGCTGGTGGCGAGCGGCGAACTGGGTCCCTGCCCCATCTGCGAGCCCGCCGAAGAAACCGACTGATGTCCGGCCTGACGTACGACCTCACGCTCGCCGGTCTCTCGGTCGGCAGCGCCGCCGCCCTGACCGGGATCGGCCTGATCGTGACGTACCGCGCGACCGGCGTGCTCAACTTCGCGCACGGCGCGATCGCGATGGTGTGCGCGTACGTGCTGCGGCAGTGCGTGGTCGAGTGGGGCTGGCCGCTGTGGGCGGGGGCGGCGGTCACGGTGCTGGTGCTGGCGCCGGGCCTGGGTATGGCGTTGGAACGCTTCGTCTTCCGCCCGCTGTCGGTGCTTGGCAGCGACCCCGCGCAGACACTGGTCGCGTCCATCGGCGTGTTCGTGCTCCTGGTCGGCGGGGCCGCGCTGGTCTGGGGGCAGGGCGCGCGGGACGACGCTCCGGAGCTGGTGTCGGCGGGCCCGTGGGGGCAGTTGGCGGTGGTGCTCGTGCTGGCCGTGGCGGTCGCCGCGGTGATCCGCTGGACGCGTTTCGGGCGGGAACTGCGGGCCGTGGTCGACGACCGGCGGCTCGCCGTGCTCGGCGGGATCGACGCGGACCGGGTGGCCGCGGCGGGCTGGGCGTTCGGCTCGTTCACGGCCGGTCTGACGGGCGTGCTGCTGGCGCCGTACGTACGCCTGGACCCGTACGGCCTGCCGCTGCTCGTCATGGAGGTGGTGGCGGTCGCGGTGGCCGCGCGGATGCGCAGCCTGGCGGTGGCCGTGGTGGTGGCGCTGGGCATCGGGGTGGCGCAGAGCCAGCTGACGAGGCTGCACCCGTCGGGCTGGGGCGAGCCGCTGCTCCAGGCGGTCGGCGCCAACCTCTTCGTCGTGGCCCTGCTGCTCACGGCGCTGGCCCTGCCCCGGATCGGCGCGCGCGACGCCCTGCCGCGCACGGCCACCGCGCGCGTGCCGACGCCGCCGGGCGTCTTGGTCGTGGCCGCCGTGCTGTTCTTGCTGCCGCTCGGCTTCGCGGGCTCGGACCTGCACACGGCGGTCCAGGTGCCGGCGCTCGGCGTGGTGCTGCTGTCCCTGGTGGTGGTCACCGGCCGGGGCGGCCAGATCTCGCTGGGGCAGGCGGCGTACGCGGGCCTGGGGGCACTCTTCACGGCCCTGCTCGCGGCCGGGCGCTTCCCCGGACTGCCCCGCCTGCCCGAACTGGCCGCGCTGGCCGTGGCGGTCCTCCTGGTCGCTCCCCTGGGCCTGTTGACGGGCTGGCCCGCGATCAGCCGCCGGGGCCTGGCCCTCGCGCTCGCGACCTTCGCCGTGGGCGTCGGGGTGAGCCGCTTCGTCTTCGCCCAGCCGTACGCCGTCTCCGGGCTGTCGCTGGGCCGCCCGGCCGGCTTCGACGGCGACCGCGCGTACTACGTCCTGGAGCTGTTCCTGCTGACGGCCGCGCTGCTGGCGACGTACGCCCTGCGCAGGGGCCGTACCGGACGCGCCCTGGCCGCCATGCGCGACCACGAGGCGGGCGCGTCGGCCGCGGGCGTCCACGTCCCGTCCCTGAAACTCCTCGCCTTCGTCGCCGGCGCCGCCCTGGCCGCCCTCGGCGGTGGCATGCTCGGCATGGGCCTGCGCGCCTTCGACCCCGGCGCCTACGACCCCGTCCGCGGCCTGCTCTGGTTCGCCGCGGTCGTCGTCCTGGGCGCCGACAGCACCCTGGGCGCACTGGCCGCGGCCGCGTTGCTGGTGGGCCTCGACGCGGGCGCCCGGGGTGGCGTCGCGGCGGCGCTGATCGGGGTCCTGGCGGTGCTGGTCGGCCGCTTCCCGGGGGGACCGTACGAGGCGCTGCGGACGGCGGGTGGGCGGCTACGGCTGCGCCGAAGGGCCGTGTTGACGCCGCTCGGAGAACGGGTGCGGTCACGGCTCGGGCCGGTGGACCGACGGCCCGCACCCGCCGACGGCGCTCCGCCCCCACCAGCGCCACCCGCACCCGGCCACGAAGGCCGCACGGGTGGTGCGGGTGAAGACCCGAAAACCCCGGCCGGGGGCCGGGTGCCGCCCCACACACCCGCGCCCGCACCCACCCTCACGGCCCGCCACCTCCGTGCCCGCTACGACGGCTTCACCGCCCTCGACGGCGTGGACCTCGACGTCCTCCCCGGCCGGATCACCGCGATCGTCGGTCCCAACGGCGCCGGAAAGAGCACCCTCTTCCACTGCCTCGCCGGAACCCACCGCCCCTCGCACGGCCAGGTCCTGCTGGGCGGCCGGGACATCACCCGGCTCACCGCACACGCCCGCACGCGGCTCGGCATCGCCCGCACCTTCCAGCAACTGGCCGTCTTCCCGTCGTTGACCGTGGCCGAGAACGTTCGGGTGGGCGCGGAGCAGGGCCGCGTCACCGACCCCGGCGCCGTGGAGCGGGCCCTGCGGCTGCTGGCGCTCGACGGGCCGGTGCGCGCGCTGCCCGCCGCCGATCTGCCGACCGGCACCCTGCGCAGCGTCGAACTGGCCCGGGCCCTGGCCGGCAGCCCGCGCGTCCTGCTGCTCGACGAGCCCGCCGCCGGCCTGGACACCGCCGAGGTCACCGCGCTCGCCAAGGTGTTGAAGGCACTCGCCGCCGACGGCACCGCCCTGCTCGTCGTCGAGCACGACCTGGATCTGGTCGCCGACCTCGCCGATGTCGTGCACGTGATGACGGCGGGCCGCATCGTCGCCTCCGGCCCGCCCGCCCGCGTCCTCGAGGCCCTCGGCGCCCAGGAGGCCCCCGCATGACCGCCGCTCTGCAACTGCGCCACGCGCGCGTGCGCTACGGCCCCCTGGAAGCCCTGCACGGCGTCACCCTCGCCGCTCCCGGTCCCGGCCTCACCGTCCTGCTGGGCCGCAACGGCTCCGGCCGGACGACCGTACTGCGGGCGTTGTCCGGCACCGTGGCGCTGTCCGGCGGCGCGGTGCTCTGGGACGGCACCGACGTGACCCGCGTGCCGGCGTTCGAGCGGGCCCGCGGCGGCCTGTGCCTGGTCCCCGAACGGCAGGCGGTGTTCGGATCCCTCACCGTGCGCGAGAACCTCGAACTCACGGCACCGGCGTACGACCTCGCCCTGGACGCCTATCCACAGCTCGCGCCCCTCCTGGCGCGCCGCGCCGGCACGCTCTCCGGCGGCGAGCAGCGCATGCTCGCCCTCTCCCGCGCCCTGCTGGCACGCGCGCGCGTGGTGCTCGTCGACGAGCCCGCGCAGGGCATGTCACCCACGGTCGCGGCCCGCACGTACGCGCTGCTGACCTCGCTCGACGCGTGCGTGGTCATCGCCGAGCAGCGGCTGCCGCCCGCACTGCACGGGCGGACCGCGGTGGTGTACGAACTGCGCCGCGGGTCCGTGGCGTTCAGTGGAGAGGCGGGCGAGTTCCGGTTGCGGGAAGCGGCGGGCCGAACACGGCGGAGGCCCGGGCCGAGCCCTTCGGGATGACCAGCAGCGTGCCCGGGTTCAGACGGTCCGGATAGCCGCCGATCATGTCCTTGTTCGCCTGGTAGAGCTCCTGCCAGCCGCCCTTGACGTCGTACCTGCGCGCGATGGCCGCGAGTGTGTCGCCGGCTTTCACCGTGTGCATACGGCCCTTGAGCCCGTACCTCTTGGAACAGACGGGCCAGGCTTCCCAGCCCTGCACGGCCACCACCTCCTGGGCGACGGCGATCTGCTCCTCGCGGGTGGCGAGATCGGCGCGCGGGGCGTATTTCAGTCCGCCGAACTCCTCCCAGGTGGGCTGCCAGAACTGCAGTCCCCCGTAGAAGCCGTTTCCGGTGTTGACGTTCCACCGCCCGCCGCTCTCGCACTCGGCGATGCAGCCCCAGGGCCACTGGTCCTCGGCACACTCGTAGGGCACGCGGGACGAGGACGGTCCGGGAGCCGGTGGTGGCGGTGCCGCGTGCGCGACGCCGGAGACGAGGGCGCAGAACAGGGCCGCGGCCAGAGCGAGCTTGATCGGCTTCGGGTGCATCGGCCCACGCTAAGCAGCGTCGGCCGGATCCCCGTTGCGGCGCGTCCGGTGCGCTCGGCGGCCCACCCGGTCGGCGGACCGGGCGGGGACCCGGGGTCGCCCGAAGCGAGCGTTCGCCGTGACCTCGGGCATCAACATTTTTCGGCCACCCACTTCATTCGCCGATTTCGTGATTTGTCGACCAGTCGCCTCGACGAGCCGCGACCCACTCCGCCCAGTCAACCTCCTTTGGTTTTGGAGGAGTTGGTGGTGAATTCCGGATCCTTTAGCACAGGTGACCTCGCCCTGTTGATGGTTCGATTCCGTTCGCCGTGGAGCGTGACTCCCGCCACAGATCACCCGTTGTCTCCTTCATGAGCCCGGGACCCACCCGGTTCACGGGCCGGGAGCCACCCGGCCCCGCCACGCACCACATCCCGAGGGAGCCACCCGTGCCGCGCATGCTCGACGTCAGCGACGAGGTACGCGCCGAGATCGGCGACGAAGAAGCCGACCGGCTGCTCGCCGGAGAGAACGCCCCCGGCAGTTACGACTGCACCTCCTGCCGCACCCAGGGCGACTCCCAGCAGGAGCGCACCAGCACCGTCCTGTTCATCGGCGACGAGACCGCCGTCCTCGCCTTCGCCCACGCCAGCTGCCTGCCCTCGCAGGTCGTCCAGGTCACCGAGGAGCAGCTCCAGGGAGCGGTGAAGTCCATCACCGGCGACACCGTCGACCTGGAGCCGGACAAGATCGCGCCCGAGCAGGCCGTGCTCGGTGTGACCAGCGGACTCGTCCTGATCAACGGGGAGTTGTACCCGGCGCTGGTGGTCGAGCCGACCGCGCCGATCGTGCGGCCCGGTGCGACGGGGGTCGGCGACGACTTCCTGCCGCTGCTCATCGAGCAGGGGTTCATGCCGCTGACGACGATCGACTCCGCGCCTTCCGTGCTGCACGGCTGGTCGGTGCTGCTGGCCGTGGGCCGGCTGCACGCGGTGCTCCAGCCCTCGCCGAACGGCGGACAACCGGTGGCGTGGTGGCAGGCGCATCAGCCGTTGCAGGTGACCGAGAGCTGGCGGGCCGCCGCGAACAAGCACCAGCAGGTGCTGATGTTCGCCGCGCCGGTGGGGTCGATCGGGCGGCAGCCGCGGGAGGACCTGCTGCGGGACGCGCTGGACAAGGCGGCGGCCAACGGGAAGCTGGTGGCGGCCGCGATGCCGCTTGCGGGCACCTGACCGCGCGGGCCGGGAGGGAGCTGTGCGACCGTCGCGGCTACGGGTGGTGCACGGCTGGTCGCGCCCCTGAAGGCCTGCCGCCCGACCGCATCTCTTCATGTGCGGGGTCGTTTGGACATACGTGCACACCTACGACGTTCCCCGCCGCCACTCCTTCCAGCCGATCCCGTCTGCACGGTCGGCTCAGGAGCCCTCCGGCGGCCCATCGGCCACGCCGATCTACGACGCGCTCTACGCCGAGTACGTCAAGTCGTTCCGTTCCCTGCCGGGTGACCGCAGTGGCGAGGACGAGTTGGGCTTCACCGCCTTCGGGAACATCCCGCACAGTACGGGCTCGTTCAGCACCTCCTACAGCGCCTACAGCGTGGGGGCGCACAACGCCCGTCAGCAGTCGCAGTGGCAGCGGGTGGGGCAGATCGGACCGCAGCACAGCACCGGGATGCACCACGTACCGGCGGCGCTGCCGCCCGGACTGCGCAGGGGCATCTGAGGCAGGAAAGAGGGCGGCTCCCCGGTCTGGGGGGCCGCCCTGTTTCATGCCTGCGTCACTTCTTCCTGCCGCGCTTCTCGCGCACCCGCACCGAGATGTGGATCGGCGTCCCCTCGAAGCTGAACTCCTCACGCAGACGGCGCTCGATGAAGCGCCGGTAGCCCGCCTCGATGAAGCCGGAGGCGAAGAGCACGAACCGCGGGGGCTTGGTGCCGGCCTGGGTGCCGAACAGGATGCGGGGCTGCTTGCCGCCCCGGATGGGGTGCGGGTGGGCGGCGACCAGCTCGCCGAGGAAGGCGTTCAGGCGGCCCGTGGGGACGCGGGTCTCCCAGCCGGCCAGCGCCGTCTCGATCGCCGGGACCAGCTTCTCCATGTGGCGTCCGGTGAGCGCCGACACGTTCACCCGGGGCGCCCAGGCGACCTGGGCGAACTCGGTCTCGATCTCGCGCTCCAGGTAGTAGCGGCGCTCCTCGTCGAGGGTGTCCCACTTGTTGTAGGCGATGACGAGGGCGCGGCCCGCGTCCACCGCCATGGTGACGATGCGCTGGTCCTGGACCGAGATGGACTCGGAGGCGTCGATCAGGATGACCGCCACCTCGGCCTTCTCGACGGCGGCCGCGGTGCGCAGCGAGGCGTAGTAGTCGGCGCCCTGCTGGAGGTGGACCCGCTTGCGGATGCCCGCCGTGTCGACGAACTTCCAGGTGATGCCGCCGAGTTCGATCAGCTCGTCGACCGGGTCGCGGGTGGTGCCCGCGACCTCGTTGACGACGACGCGCTCCTCGTTCGCCACCTTGTTCAGCAGCGAGGACTTGCCGACGTTCGGGCGGCCGATGAGGGCGATGCGGCGCGGACCGCCGACCGCGGTGCCGAAGGTCTGCTCGGGCGCCTCCGGCAGGGCCTCCAGGACGGCGTCCAGCATGTCGCCGGTGCCGCGGCCGTGCAGCGCGGAGATGGGGTGCGGTTCGCCCAGGCCCAGGGACCACAGGTAGGCCGCGTCGGCCTCGCCGCTCTGGCCGTCGACCTTGTTGGCGGCCAGCACCACGGGCTTGCCGGCCTTGCGCAGCAGTCGTACGACCGCCTCGTCGGTGTCGGTCGCGCCGACCTTGGCGTCCACGACGAACACGACCGCGTCGGCCGCCTCGATCGCGTACTCGGCCTGCGCGGCCACCGAGGCGTCGATGCCGAGGACGTCCTGCTCCCAGCCGCCGGTGTCGACGAGCTTGAAGCGGCGTCCCGCCCACTCGGCCTCGTAGGTGACGCGGTCCCGGGTGACACCGGGCTTGTCCTCGACGACGGCCTCGCGGCGGCCGATGATGCGGTTCACCAGAGTCGACTTGCCGACGTTCGGGCGGCCGACGACGGCGAGAACGGGCAGCGGTCCGTGACCGGCCGCCTCGATCGCTCCCTCGACGTCCTCGACGTCGAAGCCCTCTTCCGCGGCGAGCTCCATGAACTCCGCGTACTCGGCGTCGCCAAGCGCTCCGTGGTCGTGCTCCTCGCCCGAGCCGTCGGAGTGGATGTGGTCGTTCATGAAGTCCGTACCTCGTTCATCGTGGTGATCGGTGGAACACCCAACCGTTTGTCCGGGTTGATCCACTACTCAGTGTCGCCTAGCGCCCGGTCAGGCGCCTGGCGTTTTCCAGGTGTGCGGTGAGCTGCTTCTGGATGCGTTCGGTCGCCTCGTCGAGCGCCTTGCGCGTACGTCGTCCGCTGCCGTCGCCGGCCTCGAACGGGTCGCCGAAGACGACGTCGACGCGGCTGCGCAGCGCAGGCAGCCCTTTGGTCAACCGTCCGGGCCGGTCGGAACTTCCCAGTACGGCGACCGGGACGATCGGGGCACCGCCGCGTACGGCGAAGTACGCGAGCCCGGCGCGCAGTGCGGCGAAGTCGCCCTCGCCGCGGGTGCCCTCCGGGAAGATCCCGAGGACGCCGCCGTCCGCCAGCACACCCAGGGCCTGGGTGATCGCCGTACGGTCGGTGGTGTCACGGTCCACCTTGACCTGCCCGATGCCGAGCAGGAAGGGGTCGAGGGGTCCGATGAAGGCTTCCTTCTTGATCAGGAAGTGCGTGGGCCGGGGCGCCACGCCCATGACCATCGGACCGTCGATGACGTGGGAGTGGTTGACGGCGAGGATCACCGGGCCGGTCGCGGGGACCCGCCAGGCGCCGAGCACGCGCGGCTTCCACAGCCCGTACATCAGGCCGACGCCGATGCGCCTCCCGACCTCGGCGCCCTTTTCCGAGGGCACGGACGAGGCGCTCACTTCGAGGCCCGCTTCTCCTCGACGAGCGTGACGACGCACTCGATGACCTGCGCCAGGGTGAGCTCGGTGGTGTCCACCTCGACCGCGTCGTCCGCCTTGGCGAGCGGCGAGGTCTTGCGGCTGGAGTCGGCCGCGTCCCGCCTGATCAGGGCCTCGCGGGTGGCGTTGACGTCGGCGCCCTTCAGCTCACCGCTGCGGCGGGCCGCCCGCGCCTCCGGCGAGGCGGTGAGAAAGATCTTCAGGTCGGCGTCGGGCAGCACCGTCGTCCCGATGTCGCGGCCCTCGACGACGATGCCCTCCTCGGCGGTCGCCGCGATGGAGCGCTGCAGCTCGGTGATCCGGGCGCGCACCTCCGCCACCGCGCTGACCGCGCTGACCTTGGAGGTGACCTCCTGGGTGCGGATCGGGGCGGCCACGTCGGTGCCGTCGACCGTGATCGTGGGGTTCGCCGGGTCGGTGCCGGAGACGATGTCGGGCTTGCCGGCCGCCGCGGCGATCGCCGACGGGTCCTCGGTGTCGATCCCGTTGCTCACCATCCACCAGGTGATCGCCCGGTACTGGGCGCCGGTGTCGAGGTAGCTCAGGCCGAGCTGGGCGGCGACGGCCTTCGACGTGCTCGACTTGCCCGTGCCGGAGGGGCCGTCAATGGCGACAATCACGGGCGGGGCGACGCCGTTTTCCACGGGAGGACACCTTCCTGGTGCGTGGTGGGAGTGTGCGGGGACCCGAAAGCACCCCGCACAAGGTTACTGGCTCGCCGGAGGCCTCCTTACTGGCGGCTGCCGAGGGGTCTTCCTCTTGTGCCGTGGGCCTCCTACTGGCGGATGGCCCAGCCCCGCTCCCGCAGCGCCGCCGTCAGGACCGGCACCGCCTTCGGCTCCACCGTCAGCTGCACCAGACCGGCCTGCTGCCCGGTCGCGTGCTCGATCCGTACGTCCTCGATGTTGACCCCGGCCATCCCCGCGTCCGCGAAGATGCGGGCCAGCTGGCCCGGCTGGTCGTCGATGAGGACGGCCACGACCTCGTACACCCGCGGGGCGGACCCGTGCTTGCCGGGCACCCGGACCTGGCCCGCGTTGCCGCGTCGCAGGACGCCCTCGATGCCGGTCGTGCCCTCGCGCCGCTTGCCCTCGTCGGAGGACTGCAGGGCCCTGAGCGCCCGGACCGTCTCGTCGAGGTCGGCGGAGACGTCCGCGAGGAGGTCGGCGACCGGCCCCGGGTTCGCGGACAGGATGTCGATCCACATCCCGGGGTCGGACGCGGCGATCCGGGTCACGTCCCGGATGCCCTGCCCGCACAGCCGTACGGCGGCCTCCTCGGCGTTCTCCAGACGGGCGGCGACCATGCTGGAGACCAGGTGGGGCATGTGGGAGACGAGGGCGACGGCACGGTCGTGGGCGTCGGCGTCCATGACGACCGGCACGGCACGGCAGTGCGAGACCAGTTCGAGGGCCAGGTTCAGTACCTCGGTGTCGGTGTCCCGGGTCGGCGTCAGCACCCAGGGGCGGCCCTCGAAGAGGTCGCCGGTGGCGGCCAGCGGGCCCGACTTCTCGCGGCCCGACATGGGGTGGCTGCCGATGTACGACGACAGGTCGAGGCCGAGCGCCTCCAGCTCGCGGCGCGGGCCGCCCTTGACGCTGGCCACGTCGAGGTAGCCGCGGGCCAGGCCCCGGCGCATCGCGTCGGCGAGCACCGCGGCCACGTGGGCGGGCGGGGCGGCGACGATCGCGAGGTCGACGGGCTGCTCGGGCGCCTCGTCGGTGCCGGCGCCGAGCGCGGCCGCCGTACGGGCCTGCTCCGGGTCGTGGTCGGCGAGGTGGACGACGACGCCCCGCTGGGACAGGGCGAGGGCGGCGGACGTGCCGATGAGCCCGGTGCCGATGACGAGGGCGGTCCTCACTGGGCGATGTCCTTGCGCAGGGCGGCCGCTGCGCCGAGGTAGACATGCGCGATGTCGGCGCGGGGCCGGTTGGACTCGATGTGCGCGAGGACGCGGACGACGCGGGGCATGGCGCCCTCGATCTCCAGCTCCTGGGCGCAGATCAGCGGTACGTCGGCGAAGCCCGTGCCGAGCTTGCGCGCCGCGGCGGCCGGGAAGTCGCTGTGCAGGTCGGGCGTGGCCGTGAACCAGATGCTGATCAGGTCGTCCGGGGTGAGGCCGTTGCGCTCCAGGACCGCGGTGAGCAGGGCCCCGACCTGCTCGTCCATGTGGCCGGCCTCGTCCCGCTCGAGCTGGACGGCGCCCCTCACCGCTCGTACCGCCACGACGATGCTCCTTGCTGATGTACGGCTCTTGGTGCATCCAGCCTAGTCAGCCCCCGTGGAGCCGGTGCGCGGCGCCCGCCCGCTGAGACAGGGCCCACGTCGCGCGGCGAACCCTGCCAACGTCACTCGTACGGCGCAAATCCGCTACTTGGGGTGAGAACGCCCCCGTGCGCCTCTGGACGCGAGGCCCCCGGTCCGCTCTGATGGCAGGAAGCTCGCCTCGGGGGAGGCCCTTCATGAAGCGCTCCGGACCACTCGTCACTCTGCTCGCGGGACTGCTGCTCGGCCTGTTCGTGCTGTCGCTGAACGCGACGACGGGGAAGAAGAGCGCCTCCACCTCGTACGCCGAACCGTCACCGGAGGCCACGGCCTCCCCGACGCCCACGGGGACGACCGCGTCCCCTGCACCGTCCTCGGCGTCCCCCTCCCGCGTCCCGGTCCCCGACGCCGACTACGCGGGCCGCACCACCGACGACTCCGCAGCCGTCGCCGTGACGCTGAGCGACGGCAAGGCGGTCGCGTACTTCTGCGACGGCCGCGCGAAGGAGTCCTGGCTGAAGGGTGACGTCGAGGACGACGGCACGATGAAGCTCACCGGCAAGCACGGCGCCGAGCTGAACGGCACCCTCAAGGAGGGCAAGCGGATCAGTGGAACCGTCGACATCGACGGCGACCGGTACGGCTTCACCGCCGACAAGGCGAAGAAGCCGTCCGGGCTGTACCGGGCCACGGCGACGGTGCGCGGCGCGAAGGTCGACGGCGGCTGGATCGTCCTGCCGGACGGCCGGCAGGTCGGCATCCTCACCCGTGACGACGAACCCTCCCCGGCACCGCGGATCGACCCGGAGACCGGCGCGGTGACGGTCGACGGACAGCAGCTCACGGCACGCCCTGTCACCCCTTGACCCTTCCCGGAGTCGTTCATGACCGTCGACCCGAACGCCGCCACCCAGAGCTTTCCCCCCTCAGAGCCCGACCACCGTCGCCCGCACCCGGCCCGCTACCTGGTCCCGGCGCTCGTCGCCGCCGCGGTGGCGGTGGGCCTCGGCGTGTACGGCAAGGTCCACGACCCGGCCGGGACCGCCTTCAACCTGGCCGGCTTCAGCAGCACCGGGGCGGTGAAGTCGTGGCTGGCCACCGTCGCGTTCTTCTTCGCACTCGTCCAGGTGGTCTCGGCGGCGATGGTGTACGGCAGGCTGCCGGGCCCTCGCTGGTCGTCGACCCTGCACCGGTGGTCGGGCCGGGTGGCGTTCTTGGTGTCGATTCCGGTAGCGGTGCACTGTCTGTACGCTTTCGGCTATCAGACGTACGACTCGCGCGTTTTGTGGCACTCTCTGCTGGGCTGCTTCTTCTTCGGTGCCTTCAGTGCCAAGATGCTGCTGCTCCGCTCGGAGCGACTCCCCGGCTGGCTGCTGCCGCTGGTCGGCGGTCTGGTCTTCACCGCGCTCACCATCATCTGGCTCACCTCTGCCCTCTGGTTCTTCCGCACCTTCGGAGTGACGACATGACTCAAGGCCCGACGCGGCGCACGGTTCTCCTCGCGACGGGTGCGGCGGCACTCACCGTCGGATGCAGCGAGTACGGCGACGAGGACTCCGGTTCGTCCTCGTCGTCCGTCGACGCCTCCGCCGGGCAGGAACTGGCGAAGGCGAGCGAGATCCCGGTCGGCGGCGGCAAGATCTTCGCGGACGAGAAGATCGTCGTCACGCAGCCGAAGAAGGGCGAGTTCAAGGCCTTCTCGAACATCTGCACCCATCAGCAGTGCCCGGTGGCCGACGTCTCCGACGGCACCATCAACTGCTCCTGCCACGGCAGCAAGTTCAGCATCACGGACGGCGCGGTGCAGAACCCGCCGGCAACCAAGCCGTTGCCCGCGAAGCAGATCAAGGTGTCCGGGGACTCGATCACCCTGGCCTGACCACCGCTTCCCGCCCCGGACCGGTCAGGCGTCCCAGAGCGCCCCGAAGGTCACCAGCTCGCTCTGGTACTCGATCCGGTCCGCCCACTCGGCCGGCCAGGCTTCCGCACCCAGGTACGCGCCGGCGAAGGCGCCCGCCAGGCACGCGATCGAGTCCGAGTCGCCGGCCGTGCAGGCGGCCCGGCGCAGGGCGGTCACCGGCTCGTCGGCGAAGAGCAGGAAGCTCAACAGCCCGGTCGCCATGGCCTCTTCGGCGATCCACCCCTCACCGGTGGCCAGGCACGGGTCGGTCTCGGGCGAGGGGGTGCGCAGGGCCTCCTGGAGGCGGTCCAGGATCGCCAGGCACTCGTCCCACCCCCGGGCGATGAAGTGCTCGGGGCCGGGGTCCTGGCTGCGCGTCCACAGGTCGCCGAGCCAGCGCTCGTGGTACCGGCTCCGGTTGTCCTCGGCGTACGACCGCAGCAGTCCGACCAGTTCCCCCGGCTCGGCCCCGTGCGCGAGCAGCCGTACCGCGTGCGCGGTGAGGTCGGAGGCGGCGAGGGCCGTCGGATGCCCGTGCGTGAGGGCGGACTGCAACTGGGCGGCGCCCGCGCGCTGTTCGTCGCTCAGCCCCGGGAGCAGCCCGACGGGCGCGACCCGCATGTTGGCGCCGCAGCCCTTGGAGCCGATCTGGCTGGCGTCCTGCCAGGGCAGGTCCGGACGCTCGAGAAGGGCGCAGGCCCGCAGGCAGGTGTTGCCCGGGGCACGGTTGTTCTCCGGGGAGCGGTTCCAGGCGATGAACTCCCGCCGCACCGGCTCGGCCATGTCGGGCCCGAGCACTCCGCGGTCCGTCGCCGCCCGCAGCCCCTTGCCCAGCGCCAGCGTCATCTGCGTGTCGTCGGTGACGAGAGCGGGTGTCGGCAGCGACATGTCCCGCCAGGGCCCGAACCTGTCGATGATCGACGCCACGCCTTGGAACTCGGTCGGATATCCGAGCGCGTCACCGAGGGCGAGCCCGATGAGCGAGCCCGTGGCAGCGCGCTTGGTGAGGGTCGTGGTCATGCGGGACGTCCTTCCCGGGACGGTCGGAGGAGAGGCGGTTGCAGGGTGGTGGCCGGACCCGCCCGGTACAGTGCGGCCGGTTTGCCACGGCCGCCGGTCAGCCGGGCGGCACCGGGTACCGCTTCGACGAACCCGGGCGTGGCGAGCACCTTGCGCCGGAAGTTGGGCCGGTCGAGCGCGGTGCCCCACACGGCCTCGTAGACCTGCTGCAGCTCGCCGAGCGTGAACTCGGGCGGGCAGAAGGCGGTGGCGAGGCAGGTGTACTCCAGCTTGGCGCCGACCCGTTCATGGGCGTCGGCCAGGATCCGGTCGTGGTCGAAGGCGAGCGGCCGGACGGAGGCGTACGGCACCCAGCCGGCCTGCGCCGCGTCACTGCCGCCGTGCGGTTCGGGAGGGTCGGGCAGCAGCGCGGCGAAGGCGACCGACACGACCCGCATCCGGGGGTCCCGGTCGGGCTCGCTGTAGGTCCGCAGCTGCTCCAGGTGCAGCCCGGACACGTCCGTGAGGCCGGTCTCCTCGGCGAGTTCCCGCCGAGCGGCCGTTTCCGCCGACTCGTCCGGCCGCACGAACCCGCCGGGCAACGCCCAGTGCCCGGCGTACGGCTCCTGCCCGCGCTCGACGAGCAGCACCTGCAACGCGCCCGCGCGAAGGGTGAGTACGGCGAGGTCGACGGTGACGGCGAAGGGCTCGTGGGCGTACTTGTCGTAGACCTCCTTGCCGCCGTTCACCCGCACCCACCTTCTTAATAGTCAATACGACTATAAAGAGGCGGGTGTGTCTCCACAACCCCCGGGGGGCGACAGCGACATCGGTACGGACCCGCAGGAGGGCGAAAACGGATCGGCCGGCCCCGAGAACGATCCGGAACCGGCCGCACACACGCGTGGAGGGGCGGACTACAGGTCGACTTCCTTCATCAGCATGCCGACCTCGGTGTTCGACAGCCGCCGCAGCCAGCCCGACTTCTGGTCGCCCAGGGTGATGGGGCCGAAGGCGACGCGGACCAGCTTGTCGACCGGGAAGCCGGCCTCGGCCAGCATGCGGCGGACGATGTGCTTGCGGCCCTCGTGGAGGGTGACCTCGACGAGGTAGTTCTTGCCGGTCTGCTCGACGACCCGGAAGTGGTCCGCCTTCGCGTACCCGTCCTCCAGCTGGATGCCGTTCTTGAGCTGCTTGCCCAGGTCGCGCGGGATCGGGCCCACGATGTGCGCGAGGTAGACCTTCTTCACGCCGTACTTGGGGTGGGTCAGCCGGTGCGCCAGCTCGCCGTGGTTGGTGAGCAGGATGACGCCCTCGGTCTCGGTGTCGAGCCGCCCGACGTGGAAGAGCCGCGTCTCGCGGTTGGTGACGTAGTCGCCGAGGCACTGCCGGCCCTCGGTGTCCTCCATCGTCGAGACGACACCGGCCGGCTTGTTCAGCGAGAAGAACTGGTACGACTGGGTCGCGACCGTCAGGCCGTCGACCTTGACCTCGTCGTTCTCCGGGTCGACCCGCTTGCCCTGCTCCAGGACGATCTCGCCGTTGACCTCGACCCGCGCCTGCTCGATCAGCTCCTCGCAGGCACGCCGGGAGCCGTAGCCGGCGCGCGCGAGGACCTTCTGCAGCCGCTCGCCCTCCTGCTCGGCGCCCGGGAAGGTCTTGGGCAGCTTGACGTCCTTCTTGTCCGCGTACCGGTCCCGGTTGCGCTCCTCGGCCCGCGTCTCGTACTCGCGGGAGGTCGCCGGGACCGACCGGCCGCGCTGCTGGGGCCTCTTCGGCCCTCCCTTGGCACCGCCGCGGGCCGCGCCGCCGCGCCCCGCCTTCGGGCCCTCATGAGACGCGCTGGGGCCCACGTCGTAGCGGCGCTCCTCGGGGCGGGGCTTGCTGGGACGGCCCTGACCCTGGCCCTGGCTCTGGCCCTTGGCCTGACCACCCTGGCCCCTGCCCTGCCCCTGAGCCTTGCCCGGGCCCTGCTTCTGGCCCCTGTTGTTGCCGGCCCCGCGGGGGTTACCGCGCCCGCCGCTCTTGCCGCTACCGCTGCCACTGCTTCGCATCAAAGTTCCGTCGTTGTCGTGTTCGGCATGTTCGTCCTGGGACCGTCGTCCGGCTCCGGAGCATCCGGATCGAACGACGGTACGGCTTCCTGGGTCTCGGCCTCGATCGCCTCCGCCTCCGGGAGGAAGGGCGCGAGCTCCGGGAGCTCGTCCAGACCGCGCAGGCCCATCCGCTCCAGGAAATAGTTCGTCGTCGTGTAAAGGATCGCACCTGTTTCGGGTTCCGTGCCCGCCTCCTCGACCAGACCGCGCTGGAGGAGGGTGCGCATCACGCCGTCACAGTTGACTCCGCGGACCGCCGAGACCCTGCTGCGGCTGACCGGCTGACGGTAGGCGACCACCGCCAGGGTCTCCAGGGCGGCCTGGGTGAGTCGGGCCTGCTGGCCGTCCAGGACGAAGCCCTCGACGGCCGCCGCGTACTCGGGGCGGCTGTAGAAACGCCAGCCGCCGGCGATCAGCCGCAGCTCGAAGCCGCGGCCCTGCACGGTGTACTCGTCGGCCAGCTCCCGCAGCGCGTCCCCGACCTGCCGTCTGGGCCGCTGGAGGATCTTCGCCAGGTGCTCCTCGGTCGCCGGCTCGTCCACGACCATGAGGACGGCCTCCAGGGCCGGCTTGAGGTCGAGGCCGGCGACGGCCCGCGGCCCGGCCGGAACGCCGGTGTTCTCCTCGCTCACGGCTTCTTCTCCTCTTTGGGCTCCTCGGGCGGCCGGTCGAACTCGTCGGTGACCACGGGCTGGGCGTCCCCGTCCCCACCGGTCCAGCGCACGAGCAGCTCCCCGAGAGCGGTCTCCTGGTCCAGTGCCACGGCCTTCTCCCGGTACAGCTCCAGCAGGGCCAGGAACCGCGCCACGACGGTCAGGGTGTCGTCGATGTCCTCGACCAGTGTCCGGAAGCTCGCCTCCCCCAGCTCCCTGAGCCGCGCGACGACGATCTGGGCCTGCTCCTGGACGCTCACCAGCGGCGCGTGGATGTGGTCTACGTACACCTGCGGCTTGGGCCTGGGCTGCATCGCCTTGACGGCGAGCCTCGCGAACCCCTCGGCGTCGATGCTGATGACCACCTCGGGCAGCAGTTCGGCGTGGTGCGGTTCGAGTCCGACGGTACGGGGGTAGCGGCGGGCCTCCTCGTCGAGGCGTCCGCTGAAGATGTCGGCGATCTGCTTGTACGCGCGGTACTGCAGGAGCCGTGCGAACAGCAGGTCCCGGGCCTCCAGCAACGCCAGGTCGGCCTCGTCCTCCACCTCGGCGACGGGCAGCAGCCGCGCCGCCTTCAGGTCCAGCAGCGTGGCCGCGACGACCAGGAACTCGGTCGTCTGGTCGAGGTCCCAGTCCGGGCCCATCGCCCTGATGTGGGCCATGAACTCGTCGGTCACCTTGGACAGGGCGACCTCGGTGACGTCCAGCTTGTGCCGGGAGATCAGCTGGAGGAGCAGGTCGAAGGGCCCCTCGAAGTTGGAGAGACGGACCTTGAAGACGCCGTCGGAGGGCTCCCCGGCGTCCGGGTGGACGGGAGGCTCCGCGGGCGTCAGAGCCTCCACGACGGGAGCAGGATCCTCTGCGACGGGAGCAGGAGGCTCCGCCGTGACGGGAGGCGGCTCCGGAGCCGGGGCCCCAACGGGCGCTCGGCCTGCCCCCGGCCCCTTCCCCAGCGCACGCCGACGGCCGGCGGTGGCGCCGGAGACGGGGGGCACGTCGTTCGAGGTCATGGCCCCCGCAGGCTACCGCTACCGCCCGCGCAGCCGTCGTACGAGGATGCTCGCGTCCCCGCGGGACTCCAGATCGGCCAGCACGACGGCGACGGCCTCGCGGACGATCCGCCCGCGGTCCACCGCCAGCCCGTGCTCGCCGCGGAGCACCAGACGGGCGTGCTCCAGATCCATGAGCTCCTCGGCGGACACGTACACCGTGATCTTCTCGTCGTGCCGCTCACGCCCGCTGGGCCGGCGCGAGGCCGCCCGTCCGCGCTTGCCGCGCGGGGCGGCGCCCGAGGCAGAACCTTCCTGCTCGTCCTGACGACGTCCGGAGCGGTCCGCGCCCCGGCTGCGGGACTCGCCGGTCTCGGCCGGCTCCGCGCCGGTCGCCACGTGCTCCGCGCCGTCGCCGTCACCGCCCTGGGCGGGCACCGACTGCGGTGCGTCCTCGGACGAGGACGGAGGCGATGCCCCCGCGGCCCCGTCGGACTCCCCCGCGGGACCCGGCACCCGGGCCTCGCCGTTGGCCCCCCGCCGGGGAGTGGACGCCTGGAGCGCCATTCCCCCTGTCGTACGGAACAGTTCGTCGGCCCCCGGCAGACTCACTCGGCGTGACACCGGGCGAGCACCTCCCTGGCCAGCTGACGGTAGGCGGCGGCACCCACGGAGTTGGACGCGTACGTGGTGATCGGCTCGCCGGCGACCGTGGTCTCCGGGAAGCGGACCGTGCGCCCGATGACCGTGTGGTAGACGTGGTCGTCGAACGCCTCCACCACGCGCGCGAGCACCTCACGGCTGTGCACCGTGCGGGAGTCGTACATCGTGGCGAGGATCCCGTCGAGCTCCAGCTCCGGGTTGAGCCGTTCCTGGACCTTCTCGATGGTCTCCGTCAGCAGCGCGACACCGCGGAGGGCGAAGAACTCGCACTCCAGGGGCACGATCACCTTGTGCGCGGCCGTCAGGGCGTTCACCGTGAGCAGGCCGAGCGAGGGCTGACAGTCGATCACGATGTAGTCGTAGTCGGCCATGAGCGGCTTCAGGGCGCGTTGCAGCGTCGACTCGCGCGCCACCTCGGAGACCAGCTGGACCTCGGCGGCGGACAGGTCGATGTTGCTGGGCAGCAGGTCCATGTTGGGGACCGCTGTCTTCAGGAGCACCTCGTCGGCCGCCATGCCCCGCTCCATGAGCAGGTTGTAGACCGTGAGGTCGAGCTCCATCGGGTTGACACCGAGACCCACCGACAGCGCGCCCTGCGGGTCGAAGTCCACGAGCAGCACACGACGGCCGTACTCCGCGAGGGCGGCACCCAGGTTGATGGTGGACGTCGTCTTGCCGACGCCGCCCTTCTGGTTGCACATCGCGATGATCTTCGCGGGTCCGTGATCGGTCAGCGGGCCCGGGATCGGGAAGTACGGCAGCGGACGGCCGGTCGGGCCGATGCGCTCACGGCGCTGGCGGGCAGCGTCGGGCGCGAGCGTGGCCGCGTACTCGGGGTCGGGCTCGTATTCGGCGTCGGGATCGTAGAAGTGCCCGTCGGGCAGTTCGTCGTAGTCGGCGAAGTGGTTGTGGGGCGCGCCACTTCCGTCGCCGGCCATGGCGTTCACGTGATGGCCATCCATGCTCTGGTGTGCTGGCTGAGTCACCCCTGAGGTCCGGTGACTCCTGTGGGCTGCGAAGGTGCGCACCGCGACGGAGCCGACAGCCTCGAACCCCGCGGGGCCCTCGGCCCGTGCAGGCATTCCTGGTTGACCACCCCCGGGAGAAAATGTCGACTCATTCACAAGTCGTCTTACCTCCTTGGTGACCAGGAAATTTCTAGACAGGTCAGCGTGGCACCATGCCGACGGTTGGCGACTCTATGGCGTGTCGGGCGTCCGCAGCAACACAATCCGCCGGACCCGGCAGGATGTGTCGGCAATGAAACATCCCTCTGTCAAGGGCGTACGGCCGTCGCACGGCAGGTTTCACCGGTGTACGAATCGGTTCAAGGGTTACGTTCGAGGCGAGTTGACCCAGAGCCGCAAAGTGACCATACACACACCCGGCCGGACCTTTGTCGGGCAAGGTCCGGCCGGGTACGCGGTGTTGACGACCGTGTTGACGTATCGCCTTTTGCCGAATGCTGACTTGGCGACGCGACCTGCGGCTTCGCGGCGTGTGTCCGCTCAGCCGAGCAGCGTCTCCAGCTCCACATGCTCCAGGCCGTGCGCTTCGGCGACCTCACGGTAAACGACCCTGCCGTCATGGGCGTTGAGCCCCTTGGCCAGCGCGGGATCGCGGCGCAGTGCATCCGCCCAGCCGTGGTCGGCGAGTTCGACGATGTACGGCAGTGTCGCGTTGGTGAGCGCGTAGGTGGAGGTGTTCGGCACCGCGCCGGGCATGTTGGCGACGCAGTAGAAGACCGAGTTGTGGACCGGGAAGGTCGGCTCGGCGTGGGTGGTCGGGCGGGAGTCCTCGAAGCAGCCGCCCTGGTCGATCGCAATGTCGACAAGGACACTTCCCGGCTTCATGCGCGACACGAGTTCGTTGGTGACCAGCTTCGGCGCCTTGGCGCCCGGGATGAGCACGGCGCCGATGACGAGGTCGGCCTCCAGGCAGGCCTTCTCGAGCTCGAAGACATTGGAGACGACGGTCTGGATCCTCGTACCGAAGACCTTGTCGGCTTCCTTGAGCTTGTTGATGTCCTTGTCGAGCAGGGTCACGTGGAAGCCCATGCCGATGGCGATCTGCGCGGCGTTCCAGCCCGAGACGCCGCCGCCGATGACGACGGCCCGGCCGGCCAGCACGCCGGGGACACCGCCGGGCAGCACACCGCGGCCGCCGTTCGCGGCCATGAGGTGGTAGGCGCCGACCTGCGGGGCGAGGCGGCCCGCGACCTCGGACATGGGAGCGAGCAGCGGGAGCGCGCGGCTGGGCAGCTCGACCGTCTCGTATGCGATCGCGGTGGTGCCGGACTCGATGAGGGCGTCCGTGCACGCCTTGGAGGCGGCCAGGTGCAGGTAGGTGAAGAGCGTCTGGTCCTTGCGGAGGCGGTGGTACTCCTCGGCGATGGGCTCCTTGACCTTGAGAAGCAGGTCGGCCGTGGCCCACACCTCGTCGGCGGTCGGAAGGATCCGGGCGCCGGCGGCGACGTACTCGTCGTCCGTGATCGAGGAACCGGCACCGGCACCCCGCTCGACGACGACCTGGTGGCCGTGGCGCACCAGCTCGTGCACACCGGCGGGGGTGATGGCCACCCGGAACTCGTTGTTCTTGACCTCGCGGGGGATGCCGACCTTCACGTCGATCACGGTCCTTGGCTCAGAGGATGTCGGGGCATTGCAAGACATACCCAGGCATGCGAGGGCACACCAGGATGCACCGCAGGAGAAGGTGCGGCAGAGCCAGTCTAATGAAGGTGTTCCCGCTGTCTAGCCTTTCATTGCATCAATCTTCAGCGGATGTACTACGGATTTCGCAGGCGTTAGCGCTGTGTTCCGGTAGATTGGGGGGCTCCGGGACCGGATCGGCCTCCCCATCGGCCTCCCCGGCGACCCCGTCAGGCCCCTGCGGCTCCTCCCCCAGCAGCCGCTCGGCCGCGCCCCTGTGCAGTGCCGCCGCCGCGGGATCCCCGAGGTGCTCCAGCGTGTCGGCGAGCCGCAACTCCAGTGCGGCCTGCAGGCGTACGTCCTCGGCGCGACGCGCCCACTCCACGGCCTCCTGGCAGGTGTCCAACGATTCCTCGGGCCGTCCGGCGTACTCCTGGACGCGCGCGAGTTCACTCAACGCCCGTGCGTGGGCGGCCACATCGCCGTATCTGCGGTACCCGGCGACCGCGGCCCGCCAGTTGCGCTGCGCCTCGCCGTACCGGCCCGCGTAGGTGTGGGCCGCCGCGATACGGCCGTACAGCCGCGCTGCGTCTGCGCGCTCGTCCCGGGCGAGGCGCTGGACGAGGGCCCGGCCGTACCAGTCGGCGGCCCGGTCGTAGTCCCCGAGCTCCAGGTACGCGCCGCCTACGGATTCCATCGCGCGGCCGGTCGCGTACGGGTCGTTCGCCTCCCGTCCGGCGTCCAGGGCCGCCCGATAGCGGGCCAGGGCCTTGGTGGTGCGGCCGGTCCTGGCGTCCAGGTCGGCGAGGTTCAGGAGCGCGGCGGCCTTCTCGCGGGGCAGCCGGCGGCGCTCGGCCACGTCCAGGACGAGGCGGTGGATGCCGTACAGATCGGGCGCGGCGGCCTGGGTGCCGAAGTGGGCGACCATCGCCCGCACGAGCTGGGACATCAGGCGCCGGGCGAGGGTGTCCAGCTCGCCGTCGGCGACCGCGAGACGGACCGCGGCGAGCAGGGCGGGCCTGCGGATGCTCAGCCAGTCGGCCGCCGCCCTCGGGCTCGGGAAGCGCAGGGAGCGCGGCATGCCCTGCAGCTTCTCGCGGGTGCCGGGGTCGTCGGTCTCGGTGATCGCCCGGCAGGACTGCAGCAGCCGTACGGTCCGCTCCAGCATCCGGGCGCGGGCCAGCTGGAGCTCGGCGGGGCGGTCGTGGGACTCGGCGAGCGCCTTCAGCAGCGGCTGGAGACAGCCCGGCACCTCGTACTGCGGCAGCGGCGAGGGCACGGCGCGCAGCAGGCCGAGGGCGACGAAGTCGTCCAGGGTGGTGCGGGCGCCGCCCACCGAGCAGCCGGCGAGCGCGGCGGCGGTGTGCGGGTCGACCAGGCCGGCCGGGGCGAGGCAGAGCAGTCGCAGTATCCGGGCGGCCGGAGCGGGCAGGGACATGTAGGCAAGCCGGAAGACCCTGCTGAGCGGGGTCGCTCCTTCGTCGCCCTCGGTGTGCAGGTGCTTGGCGAGGTCGGCGACGGCCGCCTTGGGCCGGGCGGCGAGCCAGCCGCCGGCCAGCGTCAGCGCGGCGGGCTGGGCCTGGCACTCCTCGACCAGGCCCTCGGCGGCCCGGGGGTCGACGGTGATGCGCACGGAACCGGTGTGCCGGGACAGCAGTTCGAGGGCGGACTTGGTGTCGAGGCCGCCCAGGGTGCACGGGCGAACGTCCGCGATCCCGGTCAGCGGCCCCCCCGAGACGGCCACAACCAGGCAGTCCGGGGTGTCCGGCAGCAGGGCGTCGACCTGCTCGGCGGTGGCCGCGTCGTCGAGCAGGAGCAGCACCCTGCGGTCGGCAAGGGCCTCGCGCAGGGCGGCCGTGAGGTCGTCCTCGGCGGCTCCGGCGGGCGTCGGCAGCTCCAGTGCCACCAACAGTTCGCGGGCGGCGTACTCGGTCGGCACGGGGGTGCCGTCGGGCTCGCTGAGCCGGGCCCGCAGGACGCCGTCCCGGTAACGGTCCGCGACCTGCCGGACGAGTTCCTCGGCGAGCGCCGTACGGCCCGAGCCGGGTTTGCCCGCGATGAGGAGCACGCGTGCGCGGGGAGCCTTGCGGCCGGAGATGGTGTCCAGGCCGGCGCGCTCGATGTCGGCGCGGAGTTCTTTCAACTCTCTTGTACGGCCCAGGAATCGAGACTCCGCAGCAGCGTTTCCGGACAGCTGCACGCCGCCTGTGTCCACCGCCTGATCCGTCACGGGCCACACTCCCGTCCCACCGCACGCGCAAGCCCGCCGGGACTCCGGTTCGGGCGTTTCCAGAGCCTAGTTCACGCTCTGCTACGTTCCGTGTGGAGCGCGGCGGACACGTCCCCCGATCGGATCAGCCGATGGTCACATGAGCGGCGGGGTCTGTGGGTTCAGGACTCGAAGGGTCGCGCGGGCCAGGGCGCCTCGGCCGGACGCAGCGCTTCGAGCCCGTCCCCGCCGCGCGCGGCGACCAGGGAGAGCACTCCGACGACGAGGCAGTTGTTGTGCAGGTCCCCCGCGAGCACGCCCCGGACGAGCTCGTCGACCGGCACGCGCGCGTGCTCCATGTCGGCCTCCTCGTCCTCCACCTCGAAGCGCTCCCCCTCCGCCTCGGACAGACCGCGGGCGAGGAAGATCCGTACGGCCTCGTCACAGCCGCCGGCCGTCGTGTACACGTCGGTGAGGACCCGCCAGTCCTCGGCCTTGACGTGCGCCTCCTCGTACAGCTCGCGCTGGGCGGCGTGCAGCGGGTTCTCGCCGGGAACGTCGAGCAGGCCGGCCGGGATCTCCCACAGCTTCTGCCGCACCGGGTGCCGGTACTGCTTGATGAGCAGGACACGGTCCTCGCCGTCGAGGGCGACGACGGCGACGGAGCCGGGGTGGACCTGGTAGTCGCGGCCGACCACCGAACCGTCGGGCATGACCACCTCGTCCGTGCGGACGGAGGTCTTGTTGCCCACGAAAGGAGTCTCGGTGGACCGGATCTCCCACGCCTCGGGGGTGTCCTTGATCGTCATGCCCTGTCCTTCCACGTGCGCAAAGAGGCCGGGGCGCCCACCTTTTGAATGCGCGCGCCCCGGCCACCGTACAACTGTTGTGCTGCTACGAATTCTTCCGCTCGACCGAGGCCTTCACGAGACCGGCGAACAGCGGGTGCGGACGCGTCGGGCGCGAGCGGAGCTCCGGGTGCGCCTGCGTCGCGACCAGGTAGGGGTGGACCTCGCGCGGGTACTCGACGTACTCGACGAGCTTGCCGTCCGGCGAGGTGCCGGAGAACAGGATGCCCGCCTTCTTCTCCAGTTCGGCGCGGTAGGTGTTGTTCACCTCGTAGCGGTGCCGGTGGCGCTCCTCGACGTACTCCTTGCCGTCGTACACCTCGCGCACGATCGAGCCCTCGGCCAGCTTGGCCGGGTACATGCCCAGGCGCATGGTGCCGCCCATGTCGCCCTCGCCGGCGACGATGTCGAGCTGCTCGGCCATGGTGGAGATGACGGGGTGGCCGGTGGCCGCGTCGAACTCGGTGGAGTTGGCGTCGGGGATGTCGGCCAGGTTCCGGGCGGCCTCGATCACGATGCACTGCAGGCCCAGGCACAGGCCGAGCAGCGGGATCTTGTTCTCGCGGGCGTAGCGGATGGCGCCGACCTTGCCGAGCACACCGCGGTCGCCGAAGCCGCCGGGGATGCAGATGCCGTCGACGTCACCGAGCTGCTGGGCGGCGCCGGCCTGCGTCTTGCAGTCGTCCGAGGTGACCCACTTGATCTTCACGCGGGCCTTGTTGGCGAAACCGCCCGCGCGCAGCGCCTCGGTGACCGACAGGTAGGCGTCGGGCAGGTCGATGTACTTGCCGACCAGGGCGAGGGTGATCTCGTGGTCGGGGTTGTGGACGCGGTCGAGCAGGTCGTCCCAGGTCGTCCAGTCCACGTCGCGGAACGCGAGGTCCAGCTTGCGGACGACATAGGCGTCCAGGCCCTCGCCGTGCACGGTCTTGGGGATGTCGTAGATCGAGCGGGCGTCGGGGCAGGCGACCACGGCTGCCTCGTCGACGTCGCACATCAGCGAGATCTTCCGCTTGATCGCGGTGGGGACCTCACGGTCGCAGCGCAGCACGATGGCGTCCGGCTGGATACCGATGTTGCGCAGGGCCGCAACCGAGTGCTGGGTCGGCTTCGTCTTCAGCTCCCCCGAGGGGCCGATGTACGGCAGGAGCGAGATGTGCACCACGAAGACGTTGTCGCGACCGACCTCGTGCCGCACCTGGCGGACCGTCTCCAGGAACGGCAGCGACTCGATGTCGCCGACCGTGCCGCCGACCTCGGTGATCACCACGTCGACCTCGTCCGTCGCCATGCGGCGGATGCGGTGCTTGATCTCGTTGGTGATGTGCGGGATGACCTGCACGGTGTCGCCCAGGTACTCGCCGCGCCGCTCCTTGGCGATCACCGTGTTGTAGATCTGGCCGGTGGTGACGTTGGCGGAGCCGTCCAGGTCACGGTCGAGGAAACGCTCGTAGTGCCCGATGTCCAGGTCGGTCTCGGCGCCGTCGTTGGTGACGAACACCTCACCGTGCTGGAAGGGGTTCATCGTGCCCGGGTCGACGTTCAGATACGGATCGAGCTTCTGCATCACGACGCGCAGGCCCCGCGCCTTGAGCAGCATGCCGAGGCTGGAGGCCGTCAGGCCCTTGCCGAGCGAGGAGGCGACACCCCCGGTGACGAAGATGTGCTTGGTCGTCGTGGATTTGGGCGTCATGGCCAAGAGGGGGCTCCCGTGGTCGCGGTCTGGGGGTGCGGGGCGGCTTCCGGCCCGGAGACACCGGGTTTTTCTGGGGGAGCCGTCGCTGCGGTTCGGGGGTTTCTTGCCCACCGGTCCACGGGCTACCAGGGTATCAGCGCCCGGACGAGATGGCTTCCGGCCACGCTCCGCGCACGGGTCGGCACAGCCTGCACGGCCTCACGCGTTTCTCACCCCTTGCTCACCCGTTCGGCGCACCTGCGTTGCCCGGAGGGGCACGCGGATCATCTACGTGCGTCGTATCCTGCTCGGACACTCGCTGAACGAGCCAGGCCGGCAACACGGCACCACCCCCGCCCGTAAGCACCGGAACAACGAGAGCTCGTCAGTTCGTTGAGCAACAGTTGTCGTTTTGCCTCACGGCACCACAGCCTGTTTTGCTTCACCACTCAACGACGTATGACAAAGACCCCTTGACCGCACTAGCGACAGCCCCCCGTTTTCCGGGGGCGACGTGGCCGTTCGACTGGAGTTGCACGTGGCCGGGCGCATCGAAGACTACGCACTCATCGGAGACATGCAGACCGCTGCCCTGGTCTGCCGGGACGGCACGGTGGACTGGCTGTGCCTGCCCCGCTTCGACTCGCATGCCATCTTCGCCGGTCTGCTGGGCACCGAGGAACACGGTTTCTGGCGGCTGGGACCCGCGCACGCTGCCGACGCCGCGCCGCCCACCGCGGCCCGGCGCAGCTACCGCGGCGACTCCCTGATCCTGGAATCGGAGTGGGACACCCCCCGTGGCACGGTCCGTGTGACGGACTTCATGCCGCCCCGTGACGGCGCCCCGCAGCTGATCCGGATCGTGGAGGGCGTCTCGGGCCGCGTCCCGATGCGCTCGGCGCTGCGGATGCGTTTCAGCTACGGCCGGGTCGTCCCGTGGGTGCACAAGCACGAGGGCCGTACGGTGGCCGTCGCCGGCCCCGACTCCGTGTGGTTCGACACGGAGGCCGAGACCTACGGCAAGTCGCTCACGACGTACGCGGACTTCACGGTCGCCCCGGGCGAGCGGATCGCGTTCACCATCTCCTGGGAGCCCTCGCACAAGCAGCCGCCGCCGCTGCCGGAGCCGGAGCAGTCGCTGGAGGCCACCGAGGACTTCTGGCGGGACTGGGTCGAGCACTGCACGTACCACGGCCCGTACCGCGAGGCGGTGGTCCGCTCCCTGATCACGCTCAAGGCGCTGACGTACGCCCCGACGGGCGGCATCGTCGCCGCTCCCACCACCTCCCTGCCGGAGGAGATCGGCGGCGTCCGCAACTGGGACTACCGCTACACCTGGCTGCGGGACGCGGCGATCACCCTGTCCTCGCTGCTGCGCACCGGCTACCGCGAAGAGGCCCGCGCCTGGCGCGAGTGGCTGCTGCGGGCGGTCGCCGGCGACCCGGAGAACCTGCAGATCATGTACGGCATCGCGGGCGAGCGCGAGCTGGGCGAGGCCGAGCTGGACTGGCTGCCGGGATACGAGAACTCCGGGCCGGTCCGGGTCGGCAACGGCGCCGCGCACCAGCTCCAGCTGGACGTGTACGGCGAGGTCACCGAGGCCCTGCACCTGGCCCACATGACGGGCCTGGCCCGCAACGACTACGCCTCCCTGCTCCAGCTGAAGCTCATCCGCTACCTGGAGGACCACTGGGACGAGCCGGACGAGGGCATCTGGGAGGTGCGCGGCCCGCGCCGCCACTTCGTGCACTCCAAGGTGATGGCCTGGGTCGCCGTCGACCGCACGATCAAGCTGATCGAGTCCGGCGACGCGGACGGCCCGCTGGAGAAGTGGCGCGAACTGCGCGACGACATCCACCGGGACGTGTGTGAGAAGGGTTACGACAAGGAGCGCAACACCTTCACGCAGTCGTACGGCTCCAAGGAGCTGGACGCCTCCCTGCTGCTGATCCCGCAGATGGGCTTCCTGCCCCCCGACGACAAGCGCGTGATCGGCACGATCGAGGCGATCCAGCGCGAGCTGTCCACGTCGGACGGCTTCATCCTGCGCTACCCGACGGACGGGGCCGACGAGGGCGTCGACGGACTGCCCGGCGACGAGGGCGCCTTCCTCGCCTGCTCGTTCTGGATGGCCGACGACCTCGCGATGATCGGCCGCGTCGACGAGGCCCGCAAGCTGTTCGAGAAGCTGCTGTCCCTGCGCAACGACCTCGGGCTGCTGGCCGAGGAGTGGGACTCGCGCCTGCAACGCCAGGTCGGCAACTTCCCGCAGGCGTTCAGCCACGTGCCGCTGATCGACACGGCCCTGCGTCTGACGGCGTCGGGAGCCTACGGCGGCTGAACAGGACCGGCCCGCCGCTCCCGCCTAGGCTGGAAGTCACCTATCCCCCGCACGGAAGGGGGCGGCCATGGCTTCCCTCTCGAAGGCGGGCGCGGCTCTCACCGCGCTTCGCGAGGATCTGACCGGAGGGGTGTTCGCTCCCGGGGATCCGGGCTACGACGAGGCCCGGGTCGTCCACAACGGCATGATCGACCGGCGGCCCGCGGTGATCGCACAGTGCGTGGACGAGGACGACGTCGTACGGGCCGTGCGCTTCGGGCGGGAGCTGGACCTGAACATCGCGGTCCGCGGTGGCGGGCACAGCGTGGCCGGCATGGCGCTGAACGACGGCGGGCTGGTCGTCGATCTACGGCGGATGCACGAGGTGACCGTCCACCCGGCAGCCGAGGCGGTACGGGTCGGCGGCGGTGCCACGATGAGCCACCTCGACCGCGCCACCCAGCCCTACGGCCTCGCCACCACCGGCGGGCGGGCCTCCACGACCGGCGTCGGCGGCTTCGTCCTGGGCGGCGGCACCGGCTGGCTGGACCGCTGCTGCGGGCTCGCCATCGACAACCTGCTCGGCGTCGAGCTGGTCACCGCCGACGGCAACCGGATCCACGCGAACGCCGACGAGAACCCCGAGCTGTTCTGGGCCCTGCACGGCGGCGGCGGCAACTTCGGCATCGCCACCGCGCTCACGCTGAAGCTGCACGAACTGCCCGCGTTCTCCATCGCCCTGCTCCTGTACCTGCCGGAGCACGGCCCCGAGGTCGTCCGCACCTACCGCGACCTGATCGCGGTCGCCCCGGTCGAGGCGGCCGGCGGGGTCATCTATCTCACCGGACCGCCCGAGGACTTCGTCCCGCCGCACCTCGTCGGCACGCTGCTGTGCGGGATGCTGCTGACGTACGCCGGTGGCGAGGATGACATGCGCAAGCTCGCCGAGCCGCTGCTGGCGCTGCCGCACGAGGCGGAGATCGTCGGGGCGATGCCGTACGCCGACGTCCAGTGCATGATCGACGATCCGCCCGGGCTGCGGAACTACTGGTCGGCGGAGTACGTCTCGCAGGCGCCCGACGACTTCGTGAACGTCTTCTGCGACCGCGCGCACTCCATGCCCGTACCGTCCGGCACCCAGCACGTGCTGTTCCCGCAGGGCGGCGCGATCGCCGACGGGCCGCACGAGTACCCCGTGCCGTACCGGGACGCGCCGTGGGCGGTGCACCCGTTCGCGGCCTGGGAGGACGCGGCCGACGACGCACGCGCCATCCAGTGGGTCCGGGACGTGCGCGCCGACGTCCGGCCGTGGAGCACCGGCGCGGTCTACCTCAACTTCATCGGCGACGAGGGCGCGGACCGGGTGGAGGCCGGGCTGGGCGCCGAGAACGCCCGGCGGCTGGCGGCGGTCAAGGGGCAGTACGACCCGGACAACGTCTTCCGCTTCAACCACAACATCACGCCGGCCTGAGCGCGGTCAGCGTCCGCTCCCCCGCCGCGTCACCCGCCGTGGCCGGGACCAGCGCGATCTCGTCGAGCCCGGCCTCGGCATAGGCGTCGATCCGGGCCCGTACGGCGTCGAGGTCCCCGACCAGACCGACCGCGCCCGCGGCCCGGGGCGGGAGCACGCGCAGCAGGGCGTCCCGGCCGGCGCCGGCCGCGGCCAGCTCCACCGCTTCGCCGAGGCCCGCCGCGGTGAACATGTCGCTGTAGCCCGGCACGGTCAGATACCCGGCGATGCTTCCCATGACCTGGGCGAGGGACTCCGGTGCCGGATCGACGGCCGCGGGCAGCCAGGCGGCCAGCGTGGGCGGGGTGCGGCCGGCTCGCTCGGCCGCCGCGAGCAGCTTGGCCCGCAGCACGCGCACCTGCTCCGGCGACACGAGGTCGAGCAGCATGCGGTCGGCGTGCGCGGCGGCCGTGGCGATCGCGCGGTCCCCGAACGCCGCCACGGTGAGCCCGCCGCCGGGCGGTGGGAGCCGGCGCCGGAAGGGGCTGCCCGGCACGACCGGCTCGCCCGGCACACCGTGCAGAAGACGCCGTACGGCCGCCGCGCTCTCCTCCATCACGGCCGCCGGCCGGACCCGCGGCCGCCCGTGCACGCCCTCCACCACCCGCTTGCTGGACGTGCCCAGCGCCACCCCGGCCGGGCGGCCGATGAGGGCCGCGACGCCTGCCGCGCCCCGGGCGATGGTGAACGGGTCGCGCACGGACACCGGGACCGGTCCGGCGGTGAGCGCGACCCGTTCGGTGGCCCGCCCGATCGCCGCCGCCAGTACGAAGGAGTCCCAGGTCGGTCCCTCACCCGCCCACACCTCGCGATATCCGAGCCGGTCGGCGAGCACCGCCACCCGCACCGGCTCGTCGACCGGACTGTCGTCCTCGCGCCCCACGGCGACCACGCTGATGTCCATGCCCCGCCGCTACCCGGCGGCGATCTCCCCAACCCGGAGCGGCGCAGGTAGCGTCCGCTGCATGGACAGCCGCACGGACCACCGATTCGAGAGCCGGGGTGCCGGGATCACCGTTCAGCGCGCCCTGGAGCTGCCCGGCCTGCGCAGCGGGCTGCCCGAGGTCCTCGCGGGTGCGGACCGGCTGGAGCGCACCGTGCGCTGGGTGCACGCGGGCGAGGTGCCCAACATCGCCTCGCTCCTCAAGGGCGGTGAGCTGCTGCTGACGACCGGCTACGCCCTGGGCACCCGTCCGGCCGAACAGCGCGCGTTCGTCCGCACCCTCGCCGAGCGCGGCGTCGCGGCCCTCGTCGTGGAGCTCGGCCCGCGTTTCACCCGGCTGCCCGCCGCCATGGTCGACACGGCACGCGCGGCCGGGCTGCCGCTGGTCCAACTGCACCGCGAGGTGGCCTTCGTGGCGGTCACCGAGGAGATTCACACCGAGATCGTCAACGGCCACTACGCGCTGCTCCAGCGGGCGGAGGAGGTGCACCGGAGGTGTACCGAGGCCCTGCTCGGCGGCGGCGGTATCCCTCAGGTACTGGGCATCCTGGCCGACTTCTCCGGCAACCCGGTCTTCCTGGAGACGACGGACGGCCTGCTCCTGTACGCCGCCGGGGCCGGCCCCGAGGGCGCGGATCCGCTCCAGGTGTGGGAGGGCCTGCGCGGCCAGCACAAGGACACCCCGCCCGCGGGTTCGGTCCTGGTGGACGTACCGGGCGGCGGGCCGGGGACGGGTTCGGTCCGCGCCCGCCTCGTCCTGCTGCCCGTCCGTGCCCCGCTCGCGCCCGTGCACCGGATGGCGGCCGAGCGGGCCGCGGGCATCCTGGCCGTGGTCCTGATGCAGGCCCGGCAGGAGGAGGAGCTGGCGGCGCGGGGACGGGGGGATTTCCTGACCGACCTCGCCGAGGGACGCGTCGCGGCCGAGGACGCGCCCGCCCAGGCCCGGGTGCTGGGTTTCAAACCGGGCGACAGCCCGCTGCTGCCGGTGGTGATGCGCGTCGGCGACGCCCTGTCTCCCGGCGGCGGGTGGGCGGTCCTGGCGCGTGCGGTCGCGGAGGAACTGGCGTCCGTGGGGGTGCCGGTCCTGTTGGGCGTACGCCCCGTGGAAGGCCGCGTTCCGCTGCTCGTGGGCCTGCGTGCGGAGTCGGAGCGGGCGGCGGTCGCGGACCGGGTCGCGGCGGCGCTCAGGACTGGCGTGGAACGGGCCGGCATACAACGGCCGGGGGCGCAGCCGCCGGTGGTCGTCGTCGGCGTGGCGGGCGGCTGGGCGGCGGCCTCGGCCGGCCTCAGGCACGCGGCGGAGACGGCGACCGCGGCGCAGGGGCTGTCGGACCGGCCGTGGTACGACGCCCGCCGGCTGGACATCGACCTGCTCCTGTGGCGGCTGCGCGACGATCCGGACCTGGCGGCCTTCGTGGACCGCGCGATCGGCCCCGTCCGCGACCACGACAACCGTTCGAAGCCGCCGCTGCTGCCCACCCTGGAGACGTATCTGGCGCACGCGGGCCGCAAGGCGGAGACGGCACGCGAGCTCCACCTCAACCGGCAGACGCTGTACAACCGCCTCGCCCGCATCGGCGAGTTGCTGGGCACCGATCTCGACGACCCGCAGACGGTACTGGCGTTGAGCCTGGCCCTGCGGGCGCGTCGGCTGGTGCCGTAGCCCGGCGCCTGTTCAGCCCAGGGGCCGCGGCTGGGTCAACTCGTCGTAGACACTGAGGACCTGGGCGACGGTCTCGTCCTCGGTCGGCCAGGTGGCAGCCTGACGCACGCCCTTGTCCCGCAGCAGTTCCTGGCGCCCGGGATCCGCGAGCAGCCGTACGACGGCTTCGGCGAAGGCCTCCGCGTCCCCGTCCGGGACGAGTTCGGCCGCCTCGCCGACGAGTTCGGGGACACCGCCCGCGTCGGAGGCGACGAGCGGCACGCGCGCGTGGAGGGCCTCCTGGGCGAGGACGTCCCGCGCCTCCCCACTGCTCGGCAGCAGCGCGAGGTCGGCGGCCGCGAGCAGCTCGGTGACGTCGTCCCGCCGCCCGATGAGCCGGACGGGCAGTCCCTCGTCCTCGATCCTCCGCTGCAACTCCCCGCGCAACGGCCCCTCCCCCGCGATCACCACCAGCGGCGCCGGGTCGAGGCGCCGCCACACGCGCGTGGCGTCCAGCAGGAGGTCGTAGCCGCGGTGCCGGTCGAGGGAGCCGACGGCCATCAGCAAGGGGCGTCCGGTGGCGCCGAGTTCGGCCCGGACCTTGGGGCGCAGCCGGTCGGGGTCCTCGGGCTCGGCGGCCGTACGGGGTCCGGGCAGGGCGACGGCGGCGAGCCGGGCGTCCCGCGCTCCGGTCCGGCGCGCCCGGTCCACCAGGGCCGAGGTGGTGCCGAGCACCACGGCGGCGGCCTTCACCACCCGCCGCTCCAACAGGCGCAGGAAATGGGCGCGAGCACCCTCGGCGTGCGCCCGGTCGTGCCAGGTGACGATGAGCGGGGTACGCCGCCCGCTCAGCGCGAGCACCGCGCGGAAGGAGGCGTGCAGCCCGTGCGCGTGCACCAGGTCGGCGTTGGTGCACGCCATCCGCAGCGCGGCCACGGAGCCCGGGTCGCTGCTGCGCGGTACGTGCACGTGCTCGGCACCGGCCCCGGTGAAGTCGTAGGCGCGATCCGCCTCGACGGGGGCGCACACCGTGACCCGCACGCCCCGCGCCACCAGCCCCGAGGTCAGGGAGCGCACGTGCGCGCTGCTGCCGGCGTTGCCTCCGCCCAGCACCTGTACGGTGCGCAGCGGCGACTGGCCGTGCGGTGAGTGGCTGCTCACGGGGGTCACGTGGCCGGGGCTCCTGGTTCGGCGTCGGGCGGTCACGAGGAAACGTACAGAAGGTGTCGGGCGGAGGGGTGTACCGCGCGCTTCCTACGCGTTACTGCGTTCCAGGCCAAGGATGCCAGTACGTACGGGTGTTCCGGGAACGCCGGGTGCCGGCCGGCCCGGAGGCAGGGCGGGTCGAGTCACCCACACGAGCGAAGGAGGGATGCGTTCCGCACATATGTGCCCTCACTGTTCCACCCGAGGAAGGGGCATGATCCCTTCTTTGGCATCCCGTCGCCCACCGCCCACCGAGCGCGCCACCTCGCTCACCCCGTCCCCGTACACGCCGCGGCCACCATCGCGACGGCGTGCGCGAGCAGCCCGGCGCGCCCGTTGCCGGCGACCACGGCGGCGCCCAGGGCCGCACCCAGCGCGTGCGCGCCCGTGTCGCCGATCATCGCGCGCTCACCGAGGTCGTCGGGCAGTACGGCCACGGCAGCGCCCACGGCGGCCGCGGACAGCTCCGCCCCGGGCCCCGCCCTCAGCAGTCCGGGCGCGCCCGAGTACGAGGACCGCCGCGGCCGCCCTTCCCGGCCGTACGTCCACGAAGTTCACCAAATGCGCGGCCCCGGCGATCACGACGTCCGCGAGCACCTTGTCGACGGCCCGCTCCTTCAGCAGGGCTCCCGCGACGAGCCCGGCCGCTGAGACCCCGAACAGCTTCACTGCCCGCTGGTGGCCTCGCCGTCCCGGAGAGCGGACAGGTGCGCCCTGAACCCGCGCCGAAGGTCACCGGCTCCGGCGACATCGTCGTAGGCATCGCAGACACCGGCGGCGAGGACTGCGAATCCGGCGGCGGGACGGACCCGGGCTGCCCCGAGCGCGTCCGCCACGACGCACGCGGGGCCCGCGTACAGCTCGACGGTCCGGCCGGCGTAGTTCTTCCGCTCCCCGCGGTCCCGGCCGCCGGGGGCCGGGGCGCGCAGTCCCGCCATGGTCACCCGGCCCGGCCCGGCCGCCAGGACGAAGCCGGCGCTCCTCCTCATCCGCGTGATCATGCCGCCACCTCAGGGAACCAGCGGGTCGCCAACACCGCGGGGTGACGAGGCCTGTCAACGGGGTGCCGGGACAGGACCGGCGTCTCCGCGATGCCGGGCCGAGCCCGGGTCGACGCGATGCCGGAACCCAACCCCGGCCGGCACGGTGCCGGGACCCCACCGCGGTCCACGCGATGCCGGGACCGAGCCCCGGCCGGAACGGTGCCAGAGCCCAACCCCAGCCGACGCGGTACCGGAACCCAACCCCGGCCGGCACGGTGCCGGGACCCCACCGCGGTCCACGCGGTGCCGGAACCCAACCCCGGCCGGCACGGTGCCGGGACCCCACCGCGGTCCACGCGGTGCCGGGACCGAGCCCCGGCCGGAACGGTGCCGGAACCCAACCCCAGCCGACGCGGTACCGGAACCCAACCCCAGTCGACGCGGTACCGGAACCCAACCTCAATCGACGCGGTGCCGGGACCGAGCCCCAACCGGCACGGTGCCAGAACCCAACCCCAGCCAGCACGGTGCCGGGAGCGAGCCCGGCTCAGCTCGGTTCGTCACCCGTCCGCCCTGGCCGTCGCCAGCAGCTCCTCCGCGTGCGCCCGAGCGGTCTCGGAGTTCTCCTGGCCGGCGAGCATCCGGGACAGTTCCCGGATCCGGTCCTCGCCCTCCAGCACCTTCACGCCGGACCGGGTCACGGACCCGTCGTCGGTCTTCTCCACCAGCAGCTGCCGGTCGGCGAACGCGGCCACCTGAGGCAGGTGCGTCACCACCACGACCTGCGCGGTCTTCGCGAGCCGGGCCAGCCGCCGCCCGATCTCCACCGCTGCCTTGCCACCGACCCCGGCGTCGACCTCGTCGAAGAGATAGGTCGGCACGGGATCGGTCCCGGCGAAGACCACCTCCACCGCCAGCATCACGCGCGACAGCTCACCACCGGACGCGCCCTTGGCGATCGGCCGGGGCGGCGCACCCGGATGCGGGGCCAGCAGCAGCTCGACCTCGTCGACACCGGCCGGCCCGTACGCGACCGCCCGCCCGCCGACCTCGACGCCCTCGGGGTCCTCGGTCTGCCGGATGTCGAAGGACACGCGCGCGTGCGGCATGGCCAGCGAGGCCAGCTCGGCGGTCACGGCGGCCGCGAACCGCTCGGCGGCCTCCGTCCGCGCGTCCGTCAGCGCCTGTGCCAGGCCGCCGAGTTCGACCCGCAGCCCGTCCCGCTCGGCGGTCAGCTCACCGATCCGGTCGTCGTCGCCGTCCAGCTCGGTGAGGCGCGCGGCACTGCGCTCGGCCCAGTCCAGCACCGAGGCGACGTTGTCGCCGTACTTGCGCGTCAGCGCGGTCAGCGCGGCCCGCCGCTCCTCGACGGCCGCCAGCCGCAGCGGATCGGCGTCGAGGTCGTCGGCGTACCCGGCGAGCTCCCCCGCCACGTCGCCGAGCAGGATCCCGATCTCCCCGACCCGGTCGGCGAGCCCGGCCAGCGCCGGGTCGTACGACCGCACGGCGTCCAGGGCGCGCTGCGCGCCCGCGACGAGCGTGGCGGCGTCGATGCCCTCGGGATCCTCCGGATTGCCGGCGACCGCGGCGTGAGCAGCCGTGGCGGCGGACGCCAGGGCCTCCGCGTGCCCGAGCCGCTCCGCCTCCTCCGCGAGCTCCACGTCCTCCCCGGCGCGCGGCTCGACGCCGGCGATCTCGTCGAGCCCGTAGCGCAGCATGTCGGCTTCCTGGGCCCGCTCACGCGCACGCGTGGTGATCTCGTCGAGCTCGACGGAGACGGCCCGCAGCCGCCGGTACGCCGCGGTGTACTTGGCCAACGGCCCGGCCACCGCGTCACCCGCGTACCGGTCGAGCGCCTGCCGCTGCCGGGACAGCTTCAGCAGCCCCTGCTGATCCGTCTGCCCGTGCACGGCCACCAACTCGTCGGCGAGCTCGGCGAGCACCCCCACGGGCACACTCCGCCCGCCCAGGTGCGCCCGGGACCGCCCCTCGGCGGAAACGGTACGGCTGATCAGCAGCGCACCGTCGTCGAGTTCGGCCCCGGCCTCCTCGGCCCGTACGGCGGCCGAGTCGCCCGCGGACACACTGATCCGCCCCTCCACGACCGCGTTCTTGGCGCCGATCCGCACGAGCGCCGCGTCGGCACGACCACCGAGCAACAGCCCCAGGCTGGTGACCACCATGGTCTTGCCGGCACCCGTCTCACCCGTGACAGCGGTGAACCCGGGCGACAGCTCGACGACCGCGTCGTCGATGACTCCGAGCGACCGTATCCGCATTTCCTCCAGCACGGACACGACCTTACGAGGTCGGGGAGGGGGAGTGCGACGGCCCCCGCCCCTGACATGTGAAGGTGCAGGTAACGAATGCGCACAGGCCTCACTCGTCACCCGGGCGAGTGGATCTGCCTCAGGGGCGCGGGGGAGTGCGCGACCAGCCACGGACCACCCGCAGCCGCGCGAACAACCCCCGCGCCCCCTCTGGCAGCGCTAGTGCGGCGCCCCCCGCCAACCGGAAACCGGCAACGCGAACTTCGCCACGAGCCGATCGGTGAACGACGCGTGATGCAGCCGGGCCAACCGCACCGGCACAGCCCCCCGCCGCACCTCGACCCGCGCCCCCGGCGGCAGCTCCACCGTCCGCCGCCCGTCACACCACAGCACACCCGGCGGAATGTGCGGCAGCACCTCCACCGCCAGCACGGAGTCCGGCGAGGTCACCAACGGCTTCGCGAACAGCGCGTGCGCACTGATCGGCACCATCAGCAGTGCCTCGACCTCGGGCCACACCACGGGCCCGCCCGCCGAGAACGCGTATGCCGTGGACCCGGTCGGAGTGGACAGCACGATCCCGTCACACCCGAACCCGGTGACCGGCCGCCCGTCGATCTCCAGCACGACCTCGAGCAGCTTCTCGGCGGAGACCTTCTGCACGGCGGCCTCGTTCAGCGCCCAGTCGGTGTGAACGATGTCCCCGTTGCGATGCACGACGACATCGACGGTCATCCGCTCCTCGACCTCGTACGCCTTCGTCGCCACCCGCTCGACGACCCGGTCGAGGTCGTCCCGCTCGGCCTCCGCGAGGAAGCCCACCCGCCCCAGGTTGACGCCCAGCATCGGCACCCCGGACGCCCGCGCGAACTCGGCGCCGCGCAGCAGCGTCCCGTCACCCCCGAGCACGATCAGCAACTCGCACCCGTCGAGGCACTGCGGGGTCGCCTCCTTGACCAGCTCCACCTCTTCCGGCAGCGGCAGATCCAGTGCCTCCGCCTCCAGGACGCGCACGCCGATGCCCTCGCGCAGCAGTCCCTTCACCACCAGTTCGGCGCTGCGGATCGCCGCGGGCCGCCCGGTGTGGGCGAGCAGGAAAACAGTACGAGCTCGGTTCTGGCTCAACGCGGCCCCTCCGCCACTGCACGGTCAACGTCGGCCGGGTCCAGGGGTGGTGCCCCCGACCGCAGCCACAGAAAGTATTCGACATTCCCGGACGGCCCGGGCAGCGGACTGGCGGTGACACCCTTCACGCCGAGCCCCAGTTCCCACGCCCGCCGCGCCACCGCGCTCACGGCCTCGGTCCGCAGCTGCGGACTTCGTACGACTCCCCCACTGCCCAGCCGCTCCTTCCCCACCTCGAACTGTGGCTTGACCATCATCACCAGATCGGCATCCGGCTTCACGCACCGCACCAGGGCGGGCAGTACCAGGCCGAGCGGGATGAAGGACAGGTCCCCCACGACAAGATCCACAGGCTCCCCATCGATCGCTTCGAGCGTCAACTCGCGTACGTTCGTACGGTCCTTGACGGTGACGCGTTCATCGCTCTGCAGAGACCACGCGAGTTGGCCGTAACCGACGTCGACGGCGACGACGTGCGCCGCGCCCGACCGCAGCAGGACGTCGGTGAAGCCCCCGGTGGAAGCGCCGGCGTCCAGCGCCCGCCGCCCTTCGACGACCAGCCCCTCCGGCACGAAGGCCTCGAGCGCGCCGGCCAGCTTGTGGCCGCCGCGCGAGGCGTAGTCGGGATCGCCGTCGTCGACCGCGACCAGGATCGCCGCCGCGGTCTCCACCTGTGTGGCGGGCTTGGTCGCGACGGCCTTGCCGACGGTGACCCGCCCGTCGGCGATCAGCTGGCTGGCGTGTTCGCGCGAGCGCGCCAGCTTCCGGCGGACCAGCTCCGCGTCGAGACGACGGCGTGCGACTCCTGCCACGTTCGGTTCAGCTCCTGCTCTGGTACGGCGCGGGGGGCGCCGGAGGTCCCGGGCGGGCGTCGAGCGCGGTGAGCGCGTCACGCAGCCCCCCGTGTACATCCTCGTACACCTCGAGGTGTCCGTCGGTGGCGAGGTGGTCGGCATCGGCGAGCCGCTCCAGCAGGGCGTCGACCTCGGCGTTGCCCGTCGGGCCGCGGGGCACGTTCAGCGGGGCGGGGGCGGCGGGGTCGTCGTCGGGCTCCACCGGCGCGTCCTGCGGTGCCTCGTTCTCCGGCACTGTGTCGCTCATGCCCAGACGCTACCTTGAAGCGCTGCGGTACCGTCGAGCGCGATGGCCACGATCGAGGAGTGCCGCGCCGCACTCGAGAAGCTCTCGGACAACATGCAGAGCGCCGAAGGGGACGTCCGCACGGCGGCGGCCCTGGACCGCTCGGTGAGCTGCCGTATCACCGACCTGGACGTCACCTTCGTCGGCCGCATGACCGGCGGCCGGATCCGGGTGACCGACACGCTCCAGGGTCCTCCGCCGGACAAGGCCCAGATCAGACTGACGATGGCCGGCGACGACCTGGTGGCGCTGGTCGCAGGCGAGCTCAACTTCGCGAAGGCCTGGGGTTCGGGCCGGGTGAAGCTGGAGGCCGGCCTACGGGACCTGCTCCAGCTCAGGAAGCTCCTTTAGCCACGACCGTCGCTCAGGCGGCCCCGGCCTTCGCTTCCGCGGCCACGACCTTCGCCTCCGTACGCGCCTTCCGTGCCGCCGGCACCACCAGCGGCGTGCCCGTCTCCGGGTCGTCGATGACCTGGCAGCGCAGCCCGAAGACCTCCTCGACCAGTTCGGCGGTGACGATGTCGTTCGGGGCGCCCTCGGCGGTGATCGTGCCGTCCTTCAGGGCGATCAGGTGCGTGGCGTACCGGGCGGCGTGGTTGAGGTCGTGCAGCACGGCGACCAGGGTCCGGCCCTGCTCCTCGTGCAGCTCGGCGCACAGGTCGAGGACGTCGATCTGGTGCTGGATGTCGAGGAAGGTCGTCGGCTCGTCGAGCAGCAGCAGCGGGGTCTGCTGGGCGAGCGCCATCGCGATCCACACGCGCTGGCGCTGACCGCCGGACAGCTCGTCGACATACCGGTCGGCTAGTTCGGCGACCCCGGTCTGGGTCATGGACTCCTGGACGACCCGCTCGTCCTCGGTGGACCACTGGCGCAGGATGCCCTGGTGCGGATAGCGGCCGCGGCCGACGAGGTCGGCGACGGTGATGCCGTCGGGCGCGATCGACGACTGCGGGAGCAGTCCGAGGGTGCGCGCGACCTTCTTCGCCGGCATCGACTGGATGACGTCGCCGTCGAGGAGCACCCGGCCCTGGTTCGGCTTCAGCATCCGCGACAGCGCCCGCAGCAGCGTGGACTTGCCGCACGCGTTCGGGCCGACGATCACGGTGAAGGAGTTGTCGGGTATCTCGACCGACAGTTCCTCGGCGATGACCCGCTGGTCGTAGGCGAGGGTCACGTTCTCGGCGGACAGGCGGTTCACAGTGCTCCTTCGGGGGTTCTCGTTCGCCGTGCCGCGGGTCTCGGGCCGGGGTTCCTTCTGCGGGCTCGTCTCCGGCTTCCGCGGGCTCATATCCGGCCCGCCTTGCGCTCGCCGACCAGCAGCCACAGCAGGTAGACGCCGCCGAGGACACCGGTGACCACGCCCACGGGCACCTGGTCCGCACCGAAGGTGCGCTGCGAGACCCAGTCGGCGGCGACCAGGAGGGCGGCGCCCATGCACAGGGACGGCAGGAGGTTCGGGCCGGGCGAGCGGGTCAGGCGGCGGGCCAGCTGCGGTGCGGTGAGCGCCACGAAGCTGACGGGGCCGGCGGCCGCGGTGGCGGTCGCGGTGAGCAGGACGGCGGCGACCAGCAGCAGCAGCCGTACGCGCTCGACGCGCACCCCGAGGGCGTAGGACACGTCGTCGCCCATCTCCATCATCCGCAACCCACGCGCGTTGGCGAGGACGAGCGGCACGAGCACGGCGCACAGCGTGAGCAGCGGCCAGACCTGCTCCCAGTCACGCCCGGCGAGCGAGCCGGTCATCCACACGACCGCACGGGCGGCGTCCACGATGTCGGACACGGTGAGCAGATAGCCGTTGATCGCGGTGACGATCGCGGAGACACCGATACCGACCAGAACCAGCCGGTACCCGTGCACACCCCGCTTCCAGGCGAGCAGATAGATGGCGAATCCGGTCGCGAGTCCGCCCACGAGCGCGCCGAGGGTGACCTGCGCCGCGCTGCCGGAGAACAGCACGATCACCACGAGCGCGCCGGCCGTGGCGCCCTGCCCGAGCCCGAGCACGTCCGGACTGCCCAGCGGATTGCGGGAGACGGCCTGGAACAGCGCACCCCCGACGCCCAGGGAGGCGCCGACCAGGAGCCCCACGAGGACCCGCGGCAGCCGCAGTTCGTTGACGATGAACTCCTGTCCCGCGTTGCCGTCGCCGACGAGCGTCTTCAGTACGTCGGCGGCCGGGATCGGGAAGTCGCCGGTGCCGATCAGCACGACGCTCGCGGCGAGCGCGGCGAGCAGCAGCAGGCCCACGACGGTGACGGCACGGACGTCCACACGGAGCGAGAGCCCGCCCGGAGTCCTGAGGGCACGGTTGGTCTTCACAGCTGCGCCGTCCTCCGCCGTCGTACGAGATAGATGAAGACCGGGCCGCCGAGGATCGCGGTGACGATGCCGACCTGGAGCTCCGAGGGCCGGGCGACGATCCGGCCGAGGACGTCGGCACCGAGCAGCAGCACGGGCGACAGGACGGTCGCGTACGGCAGGATCCAGCGCAGGTCGGGCCCGGTGAAGGACCGTACGACGTGCGGGACCATCAGACCGACGAACACGATCGGCCCGCACGCGGCGGTCGCCGCCCCGCACAGCACGGTCGCGGAGAGCATGGCCAGTGCCCGGGTGCGGTTGAGGTTGGCGCCCAGGGCCTTGGCGGTGTCGTCGCCCATCTCCATGGCGTTCAGCGGCCGGGCGAGCGCGAGCGCGAGGACGGTGCCCACCGCGAGGAACGGCAGCACCTGCAGGATGGCCGAGTTGTTCGCCGAGGCCAGCGAACCGACGGTCCAGAAGCGCATCCTGGACAGCGCCACGTCATCCATGATCATCACGGCCTGGAGATAGCCGTAGAGCGCGGCGCTGATCGCGGTTCCGGCGAGCGCCAGCCGCACCGGGGTCGCTCCCCGGCTGCCGCCGAGGAACCAGACCATCGCCCCGACCGTGGCAGCACCGACGAACGCGAACCAGACGTAGCCGCTCAGCGAGGTGACGCCGAAGAAGGTGATGGCGGTGACGACCGCGGCGGACGCTCCCGCGTTGATGCCGAGCAGTCCGGGATCGGCCAGCGGATTGCGCGTGAGGGCCTGGAGCACGGCCCCGGACAGGCCGAGCGCGGCACCGGCGAGCAGCCCCAGCACGGTCCGCGACAGCCGGTCGGCGACCACGACGTCGCCGTACGTCCCCGAATCCTGGAACAGGCCGTGCCAGACCTGCCCCATGGACAGCGCCTTGGCTCCGATCGCGATGCTCGCCGACGCGACGACCACCAGGATCACCACGGAGACCAGCAGCCCAACGGCGCGTATCGCCTGGCGGTTCGGGGGCGCGGGGGCAGCCTCCGCGCGCTGTTCGGGGGGAATGTCGACCAACACGTGGTTAGGTTAGCCTACCCTCGTATTTGGCCACGATCCCGTGTCACGATCGCCCGGGTAGCCGCGCCCACGGCTCACAAACCAAGCCGCGCCAGCGCCTTTCCCCCGTCCAGCGCGCACACACCCTCTCCGGCCGCCGTCCAGGCCGCCGCGCACAGCGCGCGCAACCCGTCCAGGGACTCGCCCTCACCGTCGAGTTCCAGCCGCTCGGCACCCGCCACCGCCGTCCAGCCACCGCACCGGAACCCGTCGCCCTCCTCGGTGACCTCGGGCTGCCCGGTGAGCATCCCCCGCAGATCGGCGTCGACATACGTCGGCCGGTGCTGCGGCGGCGCGGCGAGCAACTGCGCGCCGTCCGTCACCCCGGTGAGGACGAGCAGCGAGTCCACGTCTCCGTTGAACGCGCCCTCGATGTCCGTGTCCAGCCGGTCCCCGACCACCAGCGGCCGCTCGGCGCCGGTCCGCAGGATGGTCTCCCGGTGCATGGGCGGCAACGGCTTGCCCGCCACCTGCGGCTCGGCACCCGTGGCGATCCGTACGACCGCCACCCCCGCGCCGTTGCCCGGCGCGATCCCGCGCGCGCTGGGAATCGTCAGGTCGGTGTTGGACGCGAACCACGGCACCCCCCGCGCGACGGCGTAGCTCGCCTCCGCGAACCGGCCCCACGGCAGCTCGGGCCCACCGAACCCCTGCACGACCGCCGCCGGATCGTCGTCCGCCGACTCGACGGGCTCCAGCCCGTGTTCGCGCAGCGCCACCCGCAGCCCCTCCCCGCCGATCACCAGCACCCGCGCTCCCGCCGGCACCTGCTCGGCGATCAGCCGGGCCACCGCCTGCGCGGAGGTGATGACGTCCGACGCCTCCGTCGGTATACCCAGCTCCGTGAGGTGGTCGGCCACGGCGTCGGGCGTCCGCAGCGCGTTGTTGGTGACGTACGCGAGATGCATCCCGCCCGCCCGCGCGGTCGCGAGCGACTCGACGGCGTACGCGATCGCGTTACCTCCCGCGTACACCACCCCGTCCAGATCGAGCAGCGCCGTGTCGTACTCCTCGCTCAGGGCCTGCCCCATGCCCTCGGGCTTCGTCCTCACGGCCTGGCTCATTCCGCATCGCTCCTCGTTAGCTCGCTTTCCCCCGATCATCGCGCATGCCACCGACACCCGTACGATGCCGGGATGAACACAGCAGGTCACTCGGAAGCAACGGCGCGCCGAGGCCTGGAACTCACCCCGTTCCGAGGCCTGCGCTACGACCCCGACCGGGTCGGCAGCCTGGCCGCCGTGACCTCACCGCCGTACGACGTCGTCGTCCGCCCCGACGGCCTGTACCACCTCCAGTCCGCCGACCCGTACAACATCGTCAGGCTGATCCTGCCCCAGGCCGCCACCCCCGACGTCCGCAACGAACAGGCCGCGGACACCCTGCACCGATGGCTGTCCGAGGGCATCCTCACCACCGACCCCGAACCGGGCCTGTACGTCTACGAGCAGCGCGACGGCGACGGCATGCTCCAGCGCGGCATCATCGGCGCCCTGCTCCTGTCGGAACCGTCGGAGGGCGTGGTCCTGCCCCACGAGGACGTCATGCCGCACGTCGTCGCGGACCGCGCGGCCCTGATGCGCGCCACCTCCGCGAACCTGGAGCCCCTGCTCCTGACGTATCGCGGCGACGGATCCGCGTCCGCCACCGCCGAGGTGGTCGAACGCACGGCCGCACAGCCTCCCCTGCTCGCGACGACCACGGAGGACGGCTTCAGCCACCGCCTGTGGTCTGTCACCGATCCCGGTGACCTGGCCGGCATCCGCTCCGACCTCGCCGACCGCCAGGCCCTCATCGCCGACGGCCACCACCGCTGGGCCACCTACCGGCGTCTACGCGCGGAGCACCCCTCCCCCAGCCCCTGGGACCACGGCCTGGTCCTCCTCGTCGACACGGCCCGCTACCCGCTGCGCGTCCGCGCCATCCACCGCCTCCTGCACGACCTGCCGGTCACACAGGCCCTGGCGCCCCTGGAGGGCCTCTTCCGCGTCCGCCACCTCGACGTCCCGCTGGCCGACGCCCTGGACGCCCTGGCCGACGCGGCCCGCGCGGGCAACGCGTTCCTGCTGGCCGGCGACGGTGCCTTCCACCTCGTCGACCGTCCCGACCCCGCCGTGCTGGCCCGCACGATCCCCCCGGACCGCCCGGCCGCCTGGCGCACCCTGGACGCGACGGTCCTGCACGCCACCCTCCTCGACCACGTCTGGCACATCCCCGAGGACTCCCCCGCCCACATCGCCTACATCCACGACACGGCCGCCACGGTCGAGAAGGCGGAACGCGACGGCGGTACGGCGGTCCTGATGCACCCGGTCCTCGAGGAGGTCGTACGCGACCTCGCCCGCCAGGGCGTCACCATGCCCCGCAAGTCGACGTCGTTCGGCCCGAAGCCGGCCTCGGGCCTGGTGCTGCGCTCACTGAACGCCTGACATGCGAAAGGGCGGGACCCCATACCCGGGGTCCCGCCCTTTCACTCAAGGACGTCAGTCCTTGTACTCGCCCTTGTCACCGTCGGCGTCCTCGTCGTCCTCGTCGTACTCGTCGTCCTCGACGGCTTGCACGGGGGCGTCGTGGGACTCGACGTCGTCGTCAGCCTCGACTTCAGAGTCGACCTCCGCCTCGACCTCGGCCTCGGCCTCCGCCTCGCTCTCGTCGAAGGCGTCGACGAACTCCACCCCGTCCAGCTCGGCGAGCCGGTCCGAGGCGTCCGTGCCGCCGTCCTTGTCGGCCTCCGCGGACTTCGCGAACCACTCCCGCGCCTCGTCCTCACGACCGGCCGCCAGCAGTGCGTCGGCGTAGGCGTACCGCAGTCGCGCGGTCCACGGCTGTACGGAGTTGGAGGCCAGCTCGGGGCTCTGCAGCGTCACGATGGCCGCCTCCAGCTGCCCCATGTCACGCCGGGCGCCGGCCGCGACCAGCCGCATCTCGACCTGCCCGGCCTTGTCCAGCTTGCGCACCTCGGGCGCACCGGCCATCTCCAGCGCCTTCTCAGGCCGCCCGAGCCCACGCTCACAGTCCGCCATGACGGGCCACAGGTCGACACCGCCCGTCATCCGCCGCGCGGCCCTGAACTCGGCGAGCGCCTCGCTGTACTTCTGGTTCGCGTACGCCGCGAACCCGCCGGCCTCTCGTACGGCAGCCACGCGCGACGCCAGCCGCAAAGCCACCTTCGAGTAGGCGTAGGCACTCTCCGGCTCCTCGTCGATGAGCCGCGCGACCATCACCAGGTTCTTGGCGACGTCTTCGGCGAGCCCCTTCGGCAGACTCTGCAGCTCCTGCCGTACGTCCTTGTCGATCTCCTCGCCGGTGACGTCCTCGGGGATCGGCAGCCGCTTGATCGGCTCGCGGTCCCGGTCGCGCTCGTCACGGAAACGCCCGCCACCGCGACGGTCATCACTTCCACGGAAGCCACCGGGACGTCCACCACGGTCGTCACGCCGGGGCCCACGGGGCCCGCCACGGTCGTCCCGACCACGGAACCCACCGCGCTCACCGCCCCGGTCGCCACGGCTGTCGTCACGCCGGTCATCCCGACGGTCGGCGGGACGGAACCCACCACGGTCGCCCCGGTCGCCACGGCTGTCGTCGCGTCGGTCATCCCGACGGTCGGCGGGACGGAACCCACCGCGATCGCCGCGGTCGTCACGACGGAAACCCCCACGGTCACCGCGGTCGTCGCGACGGAAGGGAGGACGGTCATCGCTGCGGACCCCGCGGTCACGCTCGTCACGACGGAAGCCACCGCGGTCGCCGCTGTCACGGCGCTCTGCGGGGCGATCGTCCCGCCTGTCATCGCGGCGAGCGAAGCCACCACGGTCGTCACCGCGACGGTCGTCCCGCCGAGCGCCGGACCCGCCACGGTTGTCATCGCGGCGGAAACCACCGCGGTCCCCCCGGTCGTCGCCCCGACGCTCTACGCGCTCCCCACGGTCGGGGCGGTCGGGACGGTCATCACGACGGAAGGGAGGACGGTCACCGTCACGCCGGAAGCCACCGCCGCGGTCGTCCCGACGCGGCCCAGTAGGACGGTCGTCCCGCCGGAACGCCGGACGAGGCCCGCGGTCACCGCCGACTCGACGGTCAGCAGGCCGATCGTCACGCCGGCCACCGGGGGCGCTACGGCTGTCGTCGCGACGGAACCCACCACGATCCCCACGGTCGTCGCCGCGACGGTCATCACGGCGGTCGTCCCGACGCGGGCCGCCCCCGCGGTTGTCGTCACGGCGGTCATCCCGGCGCGGGCCCCCGCGATTGTCGTCGCGGCGGAAGCCGCCGCGATCACCGCCGACTCCGCGATCGTCGCGACGGTCGTCCCGCCGGTCATCGCGGCGGACGAAACCCCCGCGGTCACCACCACGATCGCCACTGCCACGGTCATTGGCACCGCGGCTTTGGGCACCGCGGTCGTTACCACCACGACCACTGTCGCGACGATCGTTGTCCCGGCGGACCCCGCCACGGTCTCCGCCGCGGTCCCCGCGGTAGCCGCCTTGGTCGCCCCGATCTCCGCGGTCACCACTGTCCCGTCGCCGCTGGTCGCGCTCCGGTCGGTCGTCGGGAGAGTTGGTGGACATCGGTGACTCCTGTCTTCGGTACTGCAAGTCATTCTCGCGCAATCGGGTACCCGTCGCGCTCCGGAAAAACAAAAGGACCCCTGGCCCCAGCTGAACGCTGGGGACCAGGGGTCCTTCCAAAAATTGTTCGGCGGCGTCCTACTCTCCCACAGGGTCCCCCCTGCAGTACCATCGGCGCTGTAAGGCTTAGCTTCCGGGTTCGGAATGTAACCGGGCG
>NZ_JBVIPA010000015.1:0-193688 GCF_055578365.1 Streptomyces sp. NPDC033131 | reverse complement strand
AACGCAGCCCGTAATCGGTTCACTTCATGCTTGTCCACACTCCCAACATGCTCTTGATCAGTGAGAACGCAAAGACCTAACGAAGCACTACTAGAAGCTGCCGTAGTTGACCTGCCAGGTCGGCAGGCCCATACGGCGCCACACGGCGACGACACGGTCGCGGTCGTCCAAAGAGACCCGCACCGCGAAGCGGTGGCGCACGTGCCGGTCGAAGAGCTCGGCCTTCACCACGTCGTCGCGGCGGCCGTCGCCGGCGGCACGCATCCACAGCTCGTCGTACGGGACCTCGTGCGCACGCAGCCACGCCTCCGTTCGCTCGCGGTGCTCCTCACCGCGGCCGGAGAGCAGGACGATGACATCGCCGTCGGCGCTCCGGAAGGAGTGCAGCGCCCCCCGCACCGACACGTTGATCAGGTCTTCCTCGCAGCGCGTGAAGTCGTAGGGCCCCCGGGCGCCCCGAAGGGCGAGCGTGCCGTCGATGTCGCACATGACCGCCGAGGGAAGCGCCGGGTCGGCGGCGTACGGCTCGAAGGAGGGCTCGTCGTTCAGCCACTGAGCGGTGAGCCGCCAGCCACCCCTGCGGGCCTTGGTGTGCTTGTCGGCGAGGATCCGGATGATCTCCTCGCCGACCGTCCCGTCCCGCTCGGCGTCACGCCGTACGCACTCCTCCACCGGCACGTCGGTGAAGTCGTGCACGACGAAGGTGGCCAGGCCCGCCACCGCGGCCTTCAGCCGCTTCGGTATGTGCGGTGTCATGTGGGTGTTGTCCACCACGACGTCGAAACCGCCGTCGACGGCCGCCCGCACCGCCGCGTCCTGGATCGCCAGCACGGTCTGCTCGTGCGCGTACGACTGCCCGCGCTCGGGTGCCGGGACGTCGAGCATCGCCCGCAGATCGTCGAGGTTGACGCGACGCATCCGGCCCTCGGACTCCGCCTGCAGTCCGCGCGCGGCGGTCGTCTTCCCCGAGGCGGGGAGCCCCGTCATGACGTGTACAACGGGCACGGTCAGTTCTCCTCGTCGTTCTTGAACGGGTCGGACGCCTCCGGCCGGGCGGACCGGTACGTGACGAGCTCGGTCGGGCGCCCGTCCAGACGCAGGAACATGGCGGGGCGCAGCGCCGCGTCGGGCAGCGCACTCGCGGCGCGGGCGAAGGCTCCGCGGTCGCCGACGAGCGGGGCAAGGGACCGGAACGCCTCGTCGATCGCACGCTCGCGGTCGTCCACCTGCTTCTCGATTCCCGCGATGACGCCGCGCACCCAGGCGTCGAACTCGTCGGGCACCTGCTCCAGCAGCGCGTCCAGGGGCCTGCCACCGGACGCGTCGATGTCCTGGGCCGAGCAGCCGAGCGCCTGGGCCACCTGCTTGGCGGGCAGGTCAGCGAACCGCTGGATGCCGTGACCGCGCCAGATGTCCCGCTCGGTCACCCCGGTGAGCACCTTGTGGAGCCGGACGTACTCGGCGAGCTTGGCCTTGGCCCGTACGCCCGAGGCGAAGCGCAGCACGAAGCCCTCCGCGTCGGTGCCCGTGGCCGCCCGGCCGCCGGGGAGCCGGTTGGCCTCGGCCATGGCCAGCAGCTCGGCGAGCGGCATGGCGGGCCAGACGGTGACCAGGGAGCCGATGCCACGCCAGCCGGCCGCGGCCTCGGTCAGGGCGACCTCCGTGCCGTCCTTGCCGAACGCGGCCAGCAGTACCAGGTCACGACGGTCGCCGTAGTCGACGACGATCCGGTTCTGCGGGTACAGGATCTCGGCGAGGTAGGTCACTCCGGGAACGAGCCCGGAGGTGTCCTTCCCGTCGAGCAGTCGCTGCGCCCATGTGGCCTGGGTGCTGATGAACGACCCCTTGGACGCGACCCGCCACCGGCCCGCGTAGTGGAAGACCACTGCCAGGCTACCGTCGACCTTGTCGTACACCTCGAACGGTTCGTCGGGGAGGCCGGGCGCGTACGGCTGACCGGCCTCGTGCTCACCGATGTTGAAGAACTTCGGCAGCGGAAGCGCGACGACCTCACCGGTGGTGTCGTCGGCCACGAGGCCGCGGCAGCGCGTGGTCACCCGGTTCCACACCCGCTCGTACTGGCATGTCCTCGTGTACGTGTAGATGGACAGCGGCAGTTCCGGGTGCGGCTTGCGCGTGACGTGCCCCGCGTCGAGCGCGGCCGCCAACTCCTGCGGCGGCAGCAGCTCATGAAGAGTCAGGTAGGCCTGGCTCATGTGTTCCTCCCCTTGCTGGTGCCTGATTGTCACGTGCGGGGAGGGCCGGTGAACACCGATTTTGCCGCGGGCGCCGAAGGAAGGCACAGGTCACGGTGTGCGTCGGCGGGCGAGGTGGCGCCCGGGAGCACCCCGGGCTGACGGTGTCGGGAACGGTCGCACAGCGCGACGGACGCCCGTACGGCCTCCGAACGCGTGACGCATTGTGGCGCCTCGGCGCCGACCGCTTCAATGTCGGTCTCGGTGTGGGTGGTTCGGGACCGGGGCGTTCCCACAGGGCCGCGGCGGGAGGACACGTACCCGCGACGTGCCGGACGGTCGATCGGAGAGCGCGGATGGCGAGTGGACTCCTCGCGCCGGCACTGGGCGGGTTCGGCATCGGCCTGACCGAGTTCCTGATCGCCGGGCTGCTGCCGCAGGTGGGCGTCGAGCCTCGCGGTGTCCGAGGCGGCCGCCGGCCGGCTGATCTCCGGGTACGCCCTGAGCGTCGCGATCGGCACAGGGCGCCGCTCTTCGTCGGCGCCGGTAGCGTCCTCACCTCCGTCATCGTCATGGTCGTCGTCGTCGCCGCACGCCGAGCCGGCTCCCCGCGCACAACGGACCGAGCGCCGCGGGTGAGGCGTAGGACTCGTCCGTGGCTGCCGGCGCATGCACGACGGCAGGTGCCCGCACGCGGCCGTGACCGCGTGCGGGACACCCGGGTCAGCTGAAGGGATCCAGGGTGAGGTAGGCCTGGCGGGGATTGCCGTCGTGGACGAGGGACTCGTGGTGTCCGACGTCGTCGAAGGCGAAGGCGTAGGCCTTCCCGTCGGTCATCTGCGCGTGGATGCTCCGGGCGTAGTGGTTGGTCACCGCGTCCTGGTAGAAGCCGGCCGCCGAGGCGTCCGGCTGACGGGGGTTGACCAGCAGGGTGGAACGGTTGAACCCTGCGCACAGGGTGCGCGAGATCGGCCCGCGTACCGCGTCGTTGGGCGCGTCGAGGAGCTTGTGGCAGCCGAAGATGCTGTCCGCGTCCGGTTTCTGGAAGCTGGTGACGACCGCGCCGGAGCTGTTCGTGAAGTTCATGACGTTGGCCGAGACCCGGCCGTGGTACGTGGTGTTCGGCTGGTCGGCGAACGGGGTGACCGTCAGCGTCGTCGTCGCGTACTTCTGCCAGACGCGGTTGACGTAGTCGTCCATCACCGAGGCGGGCAGGGCCCCGCTCTGCAGACCGTGTCCGGGGGAGAGCGCCCGCAGCACCGTGCCGTCGGACCGCGTCTGGACGAGGTTGCCCCATCCGCCCGACTGTCCGCGCAGGGTGTTGAGGACCGCGTTGTAGCCGCCCGGCTTGAGGCGCCCGGTGCTGCTGGTGCTGCCGTCGGCGCGTTGCACGCCGACGGCGTAGGGTGCGGCGAACATGTCCACCTGGGTGCTGTTGAGCCACAGCCCGGCATCGTTGAGCGTGTACTCCGACCAGTTGAACAGGATGTTCCGGTTCGGGTCGCTCGGGTTCTGCACGGCGGGCTGCACCAGGCCGCCGGTGGTCAGCCGGAAGACCAGCTTCTGGCCGTAGGAGAAGTAGATCCGGCCGGAGAACTTCGGTATCCGGATCGTCGCCGACTGCCCTGCGGCCGGCCCGGGGATGGCCGCGTCCGGCGCCGGTGTGGGCGGGTTGCCGCCGGCCGGCCAGGGGTGGAACGTGCCGCCCGCGTCGGCCCAGCCCTGCTGGCCGGTCGCGAGCAGGGTGCCGAGGTTGTAGACGTAGACCGGCCCGCTGCGGGCGGAGTTGTTGGTGATCTTCAGGGGGATCGTGGCGGGCACCGCCTGCGCGGGCGACGGCGCCGCGAACGCAAGGAGCGCGCCCAGCAGGGCGGCTACCGCGGCCAGGGCCGCGAACGGGTGCTTGGCTGTGGGTTGCACTCTCGACCTCCGTGCGAGTGGGGGATGGAGCGGGAAACGGAGCTTGGTCCGTACCTTTTTGAGAGCGCTCTCAGCGTCGCGCCGGGGCCGGGACATGTCAATGAGTAGGGCGTAAGGGCCTGTTGGGCTCGCCCACACCGTGGCACGCGCCTGATGTCCGTCCGATCGGCCACGGCTCACGGCACAGTGAGGGCATGAACGCAGACGAGAGGAACATCCTGGCCCGGGGCCGCGTGGCGACCAGGCTCCCGGCGCAGGACCTGGAGCGGGCACGGCGTTTCTGTGCCGAGCGGCTCGGTCTGGAGCCCGTCGACTAACGGCCCGGGGGGCTGCTCTACCGGTGCGGAGGCACTGACTTCGCCCTGTTCACGTCGACGGGGGCCGCACCCGGGACCTTCACCCAGATGGGATGGGAGGTCGACGACCTGGAAACGGTCGTCGCGCAACTCAAGCAGCGTGGCGTGGTGTTCGAGAAGGTCGACCTGCCTGGATTCCGAACGACGAACGGGATCGCCGAGATCGACGGGAACTACCCGAGCAAGGGCGCACGGGGAGAACGCGCCGCCTGGTTCCGTGACAGCGAGGGAAACCTGCTGGGCATCGGCGAGCCGGTCGTCTGAGCCGGTACTCGTGGGCGCGGGCGTCGGTCATGAGGGGCGAGTGGCAGGGCGTCGGCAATGAGGAGCCTGTGAACATTGCGCGTTCCGGGCAGTGACCTGACCGGGCTCCCCTTAGGACAATGTCCCCGCTACAGCCGTTACTTCGACAGAAGGTGGTTCCTCTCCCTGAGACTGACCCGCGCGACGCTCGCCGTGGCCGCCGGCGCCCTCGCCCCGGCCCTGCTGCTCTCCACTCCGTCCTTAGCCGCCGCCACGCCGCCGTCGGTCGCGGCCGCGGCGTCGGACACGGGCTCCCCCTACGACGAGATGGACGCGGACGACCTGCGCATCGCGATCGCCCGCATCCTGGCCGACCCCGACAGCGGCAGGCGCGTCATCCAGGAGGCCAACGAGCTCCTCGACGACGGCACCGTGGACGAGATGCGCGCCTGGCTCGAGGCCGGTTACCGGCTCGCTCAGGCCGAGGACGACCGCGTCGCCATCGCCAGGCTCCTCGCCGACCCCGACAGCGGCAGGGCCGTCGTCCGTGAGGCCAACGAGGCCCTCGACGACGGCAGCCCCGAGGTCGTGCGCGCGTTCCTCGAGACCGGCCTCCGGCTCGCTCAGGCCGAGGACGACCGCGTCGCCATCGCGCGGATCCTGGCGGACCCCGCCATCAGCGACGCCCTGCGCGAAGCGGCGAACGCGGCCCTGGACGACAACACCCCGGAAGCGCTGCGCTACTTCCTTGAGGTCGGCCAGTACGAGGTCGACCGCTAGGGCCTTTCGTCTGGACCAGGCCGGATCGGCCGGCGGGGCCTCGTGCGCGCAGCCGCACGCACGAGGCCCCGTCGGTCAAACGCCTCCCGGTCAACGCCTCGCCCAGGCCGCCGGGGTGTGTGCAGCCGGCGCCATGGACCCCCGGGTGCCGCGGCCTCCTGGGATGTGCGGCACCTTCGGCACCTACCTAGGAGAGCCGGGCGGCGGCGACGTCGGACGGGGCTGGGCAGAAGGACGGGTGACCACGTTGACGTTGAACGTGCGGGTCCCCAGACCGCCCGCGATGCCCATGAAGAGCAGGGCGAAGTGCTCCTGTCCTCGCGCGGTGGTGATGCCGCCGATGTCCAGCTGGGACGACGGGGGCCAGCCGAGGTCGGTCAGCAGTCGGCCGGTGGTCCGTTTGGCGTCGGCGTCGTCGCCGGAGAGGAAGACGGTGCTCGGCCCGTCGAGACCGTCCGGGGCGGTCATCACGGTGGAGTCCATGGTGCACAACGTCTTGACGACGGGGGTCAGGGGAAAGGCCTTCTGGATCTGTTCGGCCAAGCTGTCGTTGGGGTGCGAGAGTTCGGTGAAGTCGTCGGAGAGGCCGACCCCGACGTCGATGAGTAAGGTGCCGGCCAGGGCCGGTGCCCCGATGGAGTGCAGCAGTTCCACCGAGACGGTCCCCGGGGTGGCGTTGACCAGTACCTCCGAGTGGGCGGCTGTCTCGCTCAGGCCCGCCACGGGCAGACCGATGGCGGTCCGTTCCTTGGGCCGACGTGAACCGAGGAGCACGTCGTGCCCTGCGGCGGTCCAGCCGTGGGCCAGTGCACGGGCGACGTTTCCGGTGCCGAGTAGTCCTATACGCATGGCGTGACGTTAACCGTCGTCGCGGCTCCGCGAATCGGACCGCGGGTCCGGGTCGACCGGCACCTGAGACCTAGTTCTGTGGTCGCTCACCCCGGCAGTCCTTCGCGACCGTGTTTCGTCTTTCGGGACGATGTCTTGCATTGACGTGAGAGCTCTGGGCCCGTCATAGTGCTGCGCATACTTCCTCGGGATCTGGTTCGGCTGCCCGGTCCGGAAGAACCCCGAAGCTGAAGCCGACGTGCCGTACTGGGGAGACCGGGATGAAGACCGATGCCACGTCCAGCCTTTACGGAGACTTCATGCTGGCCGTGTACCTGGACGGTCAAGGCCGTGTGCCCGGCCATGGCACCGGCCTCGGCTTCGGCCTGAGCGGCGCGATGCTGATGGAACTCGCTCTGGACGGCTCCATCGACACCGTGGACGGACACCTCGTCGCCGTCCACGGTGCACGGCCGCACGACCGCGCGCTCGGCGAGGCTCTCGTACGGATCCGGTCGTCTCGCAGGCCGCGTACGGCATCGGAGTGGGTCAGGGTCCTGAGCGTCGGCGCACACAGGACCCTGTCGGCCGGCTTGATCGCCGAGGGTGTCCTCGTTCGTCCGCCGGGACGGTTGCCGTTGCCCGCCGGGTGGGGTCGTCGCTACGACGTCCTGTGCGAGGAGAGGCGGGATGCCGCGGTCCGGTCTCTTCGCGGTGCGGCCGACTCCTCGGAACGCTCGGTCGCGCTGGCCGCACTGGCGAGTGCGTGCGGGGCCGCGCCGGGCGGTCGGGAGTGGAGCGAGTCCGAGACGGTGCTGCGGTCCATGAGCCCGGCCTGTGCCCAGATCCTGACCGCGGTCGCCGACCATGTGTGGCTCGGAGCGCTCCCTGCTTTGACCTGAGCCCGCCGCCCGGTCCGGGCGCCCTGCCGCGGCGGGACATCGGAGCGTCGGCCGCTCGGTGCCGATGGCCGGTCAGCGCGGTCGGCGGACCTCGAGGAAGTCCGCCTTGCGGATCTTCGCGTGGACACCCTTCACGTCGTCGACGACCTGGGAGACCGCGAAGTCGCCTGCCGCGCTGAGGTATGCCATCGCCAGATGGCGGTCGATGCCGTAGTCGGTCACGAGCAGATCCAGCGCGCAGCGCACGCAGTCGCGCATGGCCTCGTTCAGATCCTTGTCCAGGCCGATCGGCACCAGGTGGTCGGCCGTCTCGGCGAACGGGGCGACGCGGCCGTGGCCGGGCCGCAGAGCCGCACCGCCCGGCACCACCTCGAGCTTCACGGTGGCGCGCAACGACGCCTCGAACGCGGTGAGGGCGACCTCGCCGTCGCCCTGGGCGAAGTGAGGGTCCCCGAAGTAGACCAGCGCGTCGTCGACCTGCACCGGGAGATACAGCGTGGCGCCCTCGCCGAGCAGCGAGATGTCGATGTTGCCCCCGTGCCGCCCCGGCGGCACCGAGTGCGGCCGCTCGTCGCCGGGCACCGCCACGCCCATCACGCCGAGGAACGGCCGCAGCGGGAAGCGCAGTGAGCCGCGGGAGGGGTCCGCCGGATCCACCGCCATCCGGCCCCAGGCGCCGTGGCTGTCCGCGTGGGCCGTGGCGAAGGTGAACAGGGGACCCGGCAGTGACGGCATCTCGCCGGGGAGCGCGCCGAAGCCGTGGCGTGCGGAGACCATGCCGTACGGAACGCGCGGGGTGAGACCGAGGACGGTGATGGCGAGCAGATCGCCGGGCCGGGCGCCGGTCACGGCGATCGGGCCGGTGACGAGGTGCGGTCCGTCGTCGTCGAAGTCGTGCGCCATACCGGAGTCCGCCACCTGCTGGGCGTCGTCGAGCACATGGCCGCCGCCGACGCCGTAACGGCCGAAGAACTCGACGGGGTCGCGTCCCTGGTCCTCCAGCACGCCCTCGTGGCTGAGCGTGTCGACCGTGACGACGGAGCCCGGTCGCACGACCGCGCACGGTGCGTCCGCCTCGCACGGAAGGCGGCCCCACAAGGTGTTCCCGGGCGTGGCCGGGACGTACGTCGTCGACGCGATCGCTCCGTGGCCGGGCTGGAGGATCGGGAAGCCGGTCGCGGCGACGTCGAGGAGGGGCGAGTCGATCGCAGTCATGGCCGACCTTTCATGGAGGGGAAGGGCTGGCCCGACGCTAGGAACGTCTCGTTGCCTTGGTGTTTCCGGTGAGGGTCCATGGCGTAACGCTGTCTCGTATGTCAACATGGCATCTCGCATAACTTGCTGCGGAGGGACCCGGATGGACGTCGGCGACGTTGTTCTCATCGGCGGTGCCGGCCTCGTCGGCGGATTCGTCAACTCCATCGCCGGCGGCGGGTCACTGCTCCTGTTCCCCGCCCTGGTCGCCGGCGGGCTGGGTACGGTCGCCGCCAACGTCACCAACTCCGTGGCGCTGTGGCCGGGCTACGTGGGCAATGTCGCCGCGCTGCGGGGGTCTTCCCGCCCGTCTTCCGTGACGTCGCTGGCGGTCGTGTCCGCGGTGGGCGCCGCCGCCGGATGCGTGCTGCTGCTGCTCACCCCGTCGCGGGTCTTCTCGGTCGCGGTGCCGTTCCTCGTTCTCGGCGCCAGTACCCTCCTCGCCTTCCAGCCCCGGTTGCGGGCCCTGCTCGGCGCCGCTCACGGTGCCCACCGCGGCAAGCTCTACGCCGGCACGTTCGCCGCCGCGGTCTACGGCGGATACTTCGGCGGGGGACTGGGGCTCATCCTGATGGCCCTGCTCGGCCTGACGCTGTCCGCTCCGCTGGCCGAGGTGAACGTCCTCAAGGGGACGCTGCAGCTGGTCGTGGCCACCGTGTCGCTCGTCGCGTTCGCGTTGTTCGGCCCCGTGCACTGGATGCTCGTGCTCGTGGTCGCGCCGTCGTCCCTGGCCGGCGGAGTGCTCGGCGGCCGGCTGGCGACGAGGCTGAGCGAGCCGGTACTGCGCGCTGTCGTGGTCGTCTTCGGTGTCCTGGCGGGCGTCTGGCTGGGTGTCCGCGCCTTCGGCTGACCGTTCCTGGAGGCCGGTCGTCAGGCCGTGCCGCGCCGCAGTCGGCCGGTGGGCGGCGTCCGGTTCCCGAACGCCGCCCACCGGCCGACCAGGGCTCAGAGGTCGAGGACGAGCCGGTCGCCCCGGCACCGGCCGACGCAGATCATCATCGTGCGCCCGGCGAGACGTTCCTCGTCGGTGAGCACGGAGTCCCGGTGCTCCGGAGTCCCGGCGAGCACGCGGGTCTCGCAGGCGCCGCAGTATCCCTTCTCGCAGTCATAGGACAGGCCGCTCACGGCGTCGCGCAGGACCTCGACGAGGCGGCGGTCGGCCGGCACGGTGAGGGTGACTCCCGTGCGCGCGAGCTGAACCGTGAAGTCCCGGTTCTCCGCGGCGTCGTACGCCGTCTCGAGGCCGTCGCCGGCGGCGAAGCGCTCCAGGTGCAGCCGGCCGGTGAGGTCCAGGCGTGCGCACTCGCGCTCGACGGCCGCCAGCATCGGGGCCGGCCCGCAGGCGTAGACGGCGGTGTCCGCGTCCAGCCCGCCCAGCAGCCGGGGAAGGTCGGGCAGTCCGGCCTCGTCCTGGGGGAGCAGGGTGAGCTTGTCGCCGGCGACGGCGGCGAGCTCGTCGGCGAACGCCATCGTCGAGCGGGTGCGCCCGCCGTACACGACGGTGAAGGGCGTGCCGCGCCCGGCGGCCGCACGGACCATGGCGAGGATGGGGGTGACGCCGATGCCGCCCGCGACGAACAGATAGGACGGCGCCTCCACGAGCGGGAAGTGGTTGCGCGGCCCGCGTACCGCGAAAGTCGCCCCCGGGCCGGCGAGTTCGTGCAGTTCGACCGAGCCGCCCCGGCCCTTCGGTTCACGCAGGACGCCGATGCGCCACGTCGTGGCGTCGGCGGGGTCACCGCACAGCGAGTACTGACGCAGCCTGCCCGAGGGCAGACGCAGCTCGACGTGCGCGCCGGGCCGCCATGCGGGGAGTTCGCCGCCGTCCGGCAGGCCGAGCTCCACGGCGAGCACGTCCTGGGCCGCGGCGCGCACCGCGGTCACCCGCAACGGGGTGGGTGTGCTCAGCGCGCTCACCGCGCCCGCCGCAGCGGTTGTCCGGGGACCGGGCGTGAATATCACCGGGGCCGCGTCCCAGCCGGACTGGTTGCCGCGTGTCGGGTAGGGGACGAGCCCCTCCTCGATCACCCGGTAGTCGGGCAGCCGGGTCAGGACCTGCGTCATCATCGCGCGGAACATGGCCCGGGCGAGATGCGCGCCCGCGCACCGGTGCGAGCCGATGCCGAAGCTGAGGTGCCGACTGGCGTCGCGGTCGAGCCGTACCTCCTCGGGGTCGGGGAACACGGCGGGGTCGTGGTTCGCGGCGACCCACGGGATCAGCACCCGGTCGCCCGCGTGCATCGGGCAGCCACCGACCTCGACGTCCCCGGTGACGGTGCGCGCCATCGACTGCGACGGGGCGAACGCGCGCAGGAACTCCTCGGTCGCGCTGTCCAGCAGATCGGGGGAGTCGATCAGCCGCCGGCGCTGCTCGGGGTGGCGAGCGAGATGGACGAGCGTGGATCCGGTCAGGGAGGTGGTGGTGTCGACGCCGCCGGCGATGAGCAGGCCGATCACCGACACCAGCTCGTCCGCCGTGAACTCGCTGCCGTCGCCGCGTCGGCCGGCCACCAGCGTGCTGACCGCGTCGGCCCGTGGTGCGGAGCGGCGCTCGGCGATCAGCTCGCGGATGCGCTGGTCCATGTAGGCCAGTCCGGCGGCCCCGCGCGCGGCACGCTCGCTGCCGGCCGGCGCGGCGAAGATGTCGTGGATCGGCCCGGCCAGCCTCGCCCAGTCCTCCTCGGGGAAACCCAGCCAGTCCAGGGTGACCGCGGCGGGCAGCGGGTTGGTGAGGTCGCGGACGAAGTCGCAGGAGCCGAGCTCGACGAAGCCGTCCACGACCCGGGCGGCGTGGCGCTCGATCATGGGCACCAGCTGCCCGACCGCCTCCGGGGTCAGCAGCGGGTTGATCAGTTGCCGGTACTCGGTCGACTGCGGCGGGTCGAGTTCGATCGGATACTGATCGAGCCCCGGCCCTTTCGGGATGACGATGCCGACGCCCTGGCCGCCGTGGTCGCTGCGGGCCGAGGAGAACGTCGCGTCGTCGCGGGCGATGCGGGCCACGTCGGCGTACCGGGTGGTGTAGGTGAAGCCGCCGTAGGCGGCGGACCGGCCTACCGGGCAGGTCTCGCGCAGGCGCGCGTAGTAGGCGACCGGGTCGGCGTTGGCCTCGTCGGAGTGGTGGTCGAAGTCGATGTCGGCGGACATGGTGGGCACGCTCCACGTGCTCGGCCTTCTGCGCGGTGTTGTCCGGCCGCGCCACCGGATGTCTGGTGCCTCATCGGCGTCGCCACCCTAAGGTGCCGCCGCGGTGGGCGACAACGCCGGGTGGCCGACGTCTCAGAAGGTCAGCACAGCTTTGCCGACCGAGCCGGCCCGGACGGCCGCGACGGCCTCGTTGATCTGCTCGAACGGGAAGTAGGTGATCATCTTCTCGACCGGGAACCGGCCCTTGGCGTTGAGCTCCAGCAGCTGGGGCAGGAACACCTGCGGCAGGCTGGACCCGGCGATGATGCCGGTGACACTGCGCCCGTTGAGGATGCTGCGCCACTCGAAGCTCATCGACTCGCTCGGGCCGATGCCGATGACCCCGGCGCGGCCGAGCGGCCCGAGAGACTCCACCGCGGTGCGCAGGACGTCCTCGCGCCCGGTGGTGTCGATGACGAAGTCGAATCCCTCGGGGGCGAGGGCGGTCAGCTGCTCGGCGGCCGGCCCGGCCGAGGAGTCGACGGTGTGCGTGGCGCCGTAGCCGCGGGCCGCCTCGAGCCTGGCCGGGTTCACGTCGACGGCGGCGACGATCGCGCAGCCGCTCAGTGAGGCCGCGATGATGGCGGCCACGCCGACAGCCCCCGCGCCGAAGACCGCGATGGAGGAGCCGGGACGCGGCTGCAGCACGTTGAGCACGCCGCCGGCGCCGGTCTGGAAGCCGCAGCCGAAGGGGCCGGCCCGCAGCAGGTCCAGCGCCGGGTCGATCCTGACGACCGCCCGCTCCGGTGCGACGACATGACTGGCGAACGACGACTGGCCCAGGAAGTGGGCGTTGACCTCACGCCCCTCATGGGTGACCGCGGTGGTGCCGTCGGGGCGGCGTCCGGAGAAGTTCACCGCGTCGAAGCTGCGGCAGTAGGCGGGCGACCCGGTGCGGCACAGGGTGCACGTGCCGCATGACGCGAAGGACATGGCGACGTGGTCGCCCGGGCGTACGGAGGTGACGTGCGCGCCGACCTTCTCGACGACGCCCGCCCCCTCGTGCCCGAGCAGCGCGGGCGTGGGGAAGAAGGTGGCGAACTCGAGGTCGGTGCCGCAGATGCCGACGCCGACGACGCGGACGAGCACCTCGTCGGGGCGGGGTTCGGCCAGGTCCACCTCGGTCAGGACGAATGGCTGTCCGGGCTGCTCCAGCAGAGCGGCGGTGGCGCGCACGGGACCTCCTCAGTGACTCACATAGCGAGATCGCATATTGACATGCGTGACAAGGTCGGTCAAGGTTCACGTATGGCTGCTGTTGACTTCCCTTCTTCCCAGCACTTCGTCGACGGCGAGTGGGTCACGGCCCGCGACGGCGGCACGCTGGACATCATCGATCCGGCCACCCGACAGGTGATCACCAAGGTGGCGCAGTCGGGCTGGGCCGACGTAGGCGACGCGGTCGCCGCGGCGCGCCGCGCCTTCCCCGCCTGGGCGGCCACCAGCCCCAGCGAGCGCGGGACACTGATCCGGCGCTGGGCCGACCTGATCCTCGCCGACGTCGAGGCGCTGGCGGCCGTCGAGGCGCGGGACGTGGGCAAGCCGCTGTCCGGGGGCCGGACGAACATCTACATCGCCCACGACATCGTCAACTACTTCGCCGGTGCGGCCGACAAGCTCACCGGGGTCACGCTGCCGACCCGCAGCCCCGACTACCTGGGTTACACCGTTCCCGAGCCGTACGGCGTGTGTGCCGTCGTCATCCCGTGGAACGTACCTGCCGTGCTCATGGCCGCGAACGTCGCGCCGGCGCTCGCCGCGGGCAACACGGTCGTCCTCAAGCCGTCCGAGATCGCCCCGCTGTCCCCGTTCGCCTTCGCCGAACTCGCCCGCCGCGCCGGCTTCCCGCCGGGGGTGATCAACGTCGTCGCGGGCGGCCCCGAGGCGGGTGCCGCGCTGACCTCGCACCCGGACGTCGACCACATCAGCTTCGTCGGCTCGACCGCCACCGGGCGGGCGATCATGACGGCCGCGGCGCAGAACCTCGTCCCGGTGAAACTCGAACTCGGCGGCAAGTCGCCCAACGTGCTGTTCGCCGACGCCGACCTCGACACGGCGATTCCCGCGGTCGTCGCCTCGATCACCGAGAACGCGGGGCAGAACTGCTACGCCGGTTCCCGGCTGCTCGTCGAGGCCTCGGTGCACGACGAGGTCGTGGAGCGGGTCGCCGCCGCCATGGCCGCGATCAAGACCGGGCCCTGGGAAGCCGACCTGGACATGGGGCCGCTGGTCAGCGCCGCGCAGTTCGCCCGCGTCAGCGGCTTCCTCGAGGACGCGCCTCGCGAGGGCGCGCGGCCGGTCACCGGCGGCGCGCCCGCCGGCGACGGATGGTTCGTCCAGCCGACCGTGTACGACCACGTGGACGCGGGCATGCGCGTCGCCCGCGAGGAGGTCTTCGGCCCGGTCCTCGCCGTGCAGTCGTTCCGCGACACGGCCGAGGCGACCGAACTGATGAACGCGACGGACTTCGGCCTGCTGGCCTGCATCTGGACCAACGACGTCTCCCGGGCCCTGCGGCTGGCGAAGGACGTCCGCTCCGGGCAGGTGGCGGTCAACCAGTTCCACGACGCGGGAGTGATCGGCTTCCCGTTCAACATGCAGAAGGACAGCGGCTTCAGCCGCGGCGGCGGGTACGCGGCGCTGCGCGAGTACACCCAGGAGAAGGGCGTGGCCATCCGACTGTTGGCCCGCTGAGACCCGACAGCATGGGAACCATCGCCGAGGCGTGGTCCGGACCGGCCCCCGACGGATGGGGGCCGGACGCCGGGCCTGCCGGCCTGGAGCGGGAACTGACCGAGGCCGTGCTCGCGGGCGCCGCGCGCTCGGACGTGCTCCGCGCGCTGCTGCGGGCCACCGGCCGACAGGTGCGCCTGCTGTCCGCCGAGGGCGTGCCGCTGGCGACCACCGACGGCGGCGCGGGAGTGCCGGCCGTGGTGGCGGACAGCGTGCTCGCCGGCGTGGCCGAACCGGTGGTCGACACGCTCGACGGGCGGTGCGCCACGGCGCTTCCGGTGCGGGCGGGGACGACAGTGGGCGGTGTGCTGCTGACCGTCGGTCCCGCGGACCCGCGCGTGCAGGCGCTGGCCGGTGCCGCCGTCACCGCGCTCCTCATCGACGCGGTGCGCGCCGGGGACGCCTCGGCCGAGGTCTCGCCGCAGCACACGCCCGCCGACGTCGTCGCCGCGCTGCGGTCCGGGACGGTGAGCCCGTCGGTGTCCGCGGCGGCGGCGCACCTGGGGATAGACATGCAGCGTCCGCCGGCCGGTGCCGTGCTGCACTACAGCGGCTCCCGCCTGCGCGCCTGGTCCACCGCCCTCACCTGGCTGGAGCACCCCGTGCAGCAGGACGAGCGCACGGCGTGGACGGTGGTGCCCGGTGAGGTCGTGCTCTCCCGCCTGCGAAGCAGGCTGCGCCTGATGACCGGCGACGAGTCCGCCGGCGACCACGTCGTCGCGGCGAGCGGCTCCCATCCCGACACGCCGATCGGGCTGGTCCGGTCCTTCACCGAGGCCGAACGGCTGCTCGGGCTGGCCAGGAGCCGACGCGTCCCGCTGCTCACCTTCGGCGGCTGCGGGGTGCTCCAGGTCCTGTTGCCGCTCCCGCGTGCGGAACTCGAGGCGTACGCCGAAGCGCACCTCGGGCCGATCCGGCAGCGTCCGGAGCTGATGGCGACTCTGCGTGCCTGGCTGGCCGAGCGGGGCAGCCGGCAAAGCGTCTCCGAACAGCTCCATCTCCACCGCAACTCGGTGGGTTACCGGGTCCGCCAGATCAAGACCCTCCTCGGCACGGACCCCCTGCTTCCGGCCGCCTCGGCGCAGTTGCACCTGGCGCTGGCGGCGCTCGACCTGCTCGCCGCCGACGACCAGCGGCTGCGCGGCGACGACGAGCCGGTTTCCGTCGGCAACTGAACGTCCTCGGCAGTGCCGCCGGGGGTGCGGCGCGTGTGTCCGCCCCCACTCCTCGGCCCCGCCCGGCCTGCGCCATGTGCCTTAACAGCAAGTGAGGCGTCGGCAACAGCACGTGAAACGCCGACGAAACCCAGTTTTTCCATACAAGCGTTGACAGCACTGGTCGGCATGGGCAGAGTGGCCCCACAATACGTTCCACCGCCTCGCAATGCGAGACGACTGAGGTGAGGAGGGCCACGGTGCGAGCGATGGTGCAGACCGACTTCGGGGGAACCGAAGTCGTGTCGTTGCAGGACGTCCCGGAGCCGGTATGCGGTGAGCGCGACGTCGTCGTCGAGGTCGCGTACTGCGGGCTGAACCGCCTGGACCTGCTGCAGCGCAAGGGGCCGGGTCTGATCCCCGGCTTCCGCCTTCCGCACGTGCCGGGCATGGACTTCGCCGGAACGGTGGTGGCCACCGGATCCGCGGTCAGCTCCATCGTCCCAGGTGACCGGGTCATCGCCGATCCCACCCAGGGCTGCGGCAGCTGCCTGCGCTGCTCGGTGGGCGATCGTGCCTACTGCGCCGGCCCGCGCATCCTCGGCGGCAACGTCCCCGGCGCGCTCGCCGAACACGTCCTGGCGTCCGCCGAATCGATCGTCCGGGTCCCGAAGTCCCTGCCGCTCGACGAGGCCGTCACCCTGCCCACCGCCTTCGCGACGGCGTGGCACGCGGTGCACACCGTCGGAGCACTGGAGACCGGTGAGACCTTCGTGGTGCACGCCGCCGCGAGTCCCGTCAGCCTGGCGGCCATCGCGCTCGCCAAGAAGGCCGGTGCCTCGGTCGTCGCCTTCGCCGGCAGCGACGCGAAGCTGGCCGCGGCCCGCGCGGCCGGAGCGGACCTGGCCCTGCGCAACGACGAACCGGACCCGGCGAAAGCCGTGACGGCCTTCACCGAGGGCGCCGGCGCGGACCTGGTCCTGGACCACGTCGGCACCGACACCTGGCGCACCTCACTGGACTGCCTCGGCATCCGCGGGCGTCTGGCGCTGCTGGGCAACACCAGCGGCGACCAGGTGTCCTTCTCGCTCCAGGAGGTCTTCCACCGCGGCCTGAAACTGCTGGGCGCCGGCGGCTACACCTCGGCCGACTTCATCGCCGCCACATCAGCCTGCTTCGCCGACCGCCTGCACCTGCCCACGGCCGCCCGGTTCCCGCTCGAGGACCTCGCCGAGGCCTGGGACGTACTCGGCGCCCGCGACACCATCGGAAAGGTCGTGATCACGCCATGAACGATCTGCTGATCGTGGGCGGCGACATCGTCACCATGGACTCCGCGCGACGGGTCCTCACCGGCGCGACGATCGCCGTGTCCGGGGACAGCATCGCCGCGCTCGGCACGACCGAGGACCTTCGCGCCCGCTTCCCGGACGCACAGGAGATCGACGCGTCGGACTGTGTCGTCATCCCGGGCCTCGTCGACGCCCACCAGCACACGACCGTCGACCCCCTCGTGCGCAGCACCATCCCGGATCACATCAGCTCGCAGGAGTCGATCTTCGACTGGATCGTCCCGCTGCACGGCCACGCCGACGGCGACGACGACGAACTGGCCGCGACGATCACCGCCGTCGAGTGTCTGTCCCGGGGCATCACCACGGTGCTGGAGCCGGGCACGGTGGCCCACCCGGAACGGGTCGCCGCAGGGCTGGCCGCCGCGGGAATCCGCGCCCGGGTCGGCGGCTGGGGCTGGGACGCCGAGGGTATGCCGTTCGGCGCCCCCGTCGACGAGGTACTCGCCCGGCAGGAGGAGATCGTCCGGGCCCTTCCGGCCACCGGGCCGGTCACCGGCTGGGTGACGCTCGTCGGTCACGACCTCGCGAGCGACGAGCTCTTCGCCGGAGCGGCGAGCCTGGCCGAGCGGCTCGATGTCGGACTGACCTGGCACGTCTCTCCGGGACCCGCCGACGTCGAGGCCTACGCCAAGCGCTGCGGGCGCCGGCCGGTGGTCCACTTCCGCGAGCTCGGCGTACTCGGTCCGCGCCTGCTGCTGGGCCACGCCGTGTGGCTCGACGACGCGGAGGTCGAGGCGATCCTCGACACCCGTACCGCGGTCGCCGCCTGCCCGGGGGCCTACCTGCGTCTCGCCCAGGGCTACACCCGCGCCTCGCGCCACGCCGAACTGGTGCGCCGGGGCGGCCGGGTGGCGCTCGGCTGCGACGCCCACAACGCCGGCGACGCCCCGGACGTCCTCCTGGCCGCCTACCTGTTCGCCGGCCTCGAACGCGACCGTGACCTGCCCGACCCGATCCGCGCCGAGCAGGCCTTCGCGCTCGCCACGGTCGACGGCGCCGAGGCGGTCGGTCTCGGCGGGCGGACCGGCTCCCTCGAGGTCGGCAAGGCCGCCGACCTCGTCGTACTCGACACCCGCGACCCCGCCTGGATGCCCCGCGGCGACCTGGCCCGCCAGCTCGTGTGGGGCCATGTGTCCCGCACCGTCCGTGACGTCCTGGTCGACGGCCGTGTGGTCGTCCGCGACCGGCAGCCGACCGGCGTCGACCTCGCCGCCGTCGCCGAGGCCGCCGCCGAGCGGTCCGCCGCCCTCCTGCGGCGCGCCGACATCACGCCCCGCCCGACCTGGCCGGTACAGCCGGCGGGCACCCCGTAAAGGAGACCACCCGTTGAACGTCATCCACATGTCCGGACGCTCTCCGGCCCACAAGCAGGGCCTGCTCTCGCAACTCGTGGTGCCGCGGCCGATCGCGATGATCACGACGCTCGACCCGGACGGAGGCGTCAATGTCGCGCCGTACAGCTACTACATGCCGGTCAGCGGTGAACCGCCGCTGATCGCGGTCACCATCGGCGCCCAGCGGGAGGCCACTGCGGAGCCGAAGGACACCTGGCTCAACATCGAGCGCACGGGCGAGTTCGTCGTCAACGTCACCACCGCCGAACTCGCCGAGCACATCGAGGCGGTGGCCCGCGAATACCCCCGCGGCGTCAGCGAGATGGACGTCGCCGCATGGCGGTCGGTGCCCTCACAGGTCGTCGACACGCCGTCGCTGGCCGACAGCCCCGCGCACCTGGAGTGCCGCGTGCACGAGGTCATCGACCGCGGCGACCACACGTCCTGCTTCTCGGGCGTGCACATCCTGCTCGCCGAGGTCGTCTGCATCACCACCGACGACTCGATCATGTCCGCCACGGACCGCATCGACCCCACCCAGGTCCGGGCGGTCGGGCGGATGGGCTTCCCATGGTTCGTCACCGCCGGTGAGGAGTCCATCTTCCACCAGGAGCGGATCGCCTACGCCGACCTCGGCCGGGCCGACACCTCCGCCAACTGACCCCACCCCCCTCTTTCTCGCCACCGCCTCTCCATGGCGGTACCACCCAGCGAATGGAACGCACATGACCGCAAGACTTCGGCGTGGGGCCCCGCTCGGCCTCGCCCTCGCCCTCACTGGAGCCCTCGCGCTCTCCGGCTGCGCCAGCAACGAGGCGACGGCAGCCAAGACGACCCCCGCGGCGAGCAGCAGCGGCGGCGGCTCGGGCCTCAACGAGCCCGACGTCAACGGCGACGGCAAGGTCGTCATCGGCGTCCTCAGCCCCGGCGACATCAATGACCGCGGTTACTACGAGAGCTTCGTCGACTCGGCGGACGCCTTCGCCAAGGAGAAGAGCTGGACGGTCATCAAGCGCGGCAGCGTGCCCGCGAGCGACGCGCTCAGCGCCGCACGCGCACTGTGTCAGCAGCACGTCGACATGGTCGCCCTCGCCGCCAGCGAACTCAAGGCCGCCATCCCGGCGTCCGAGGAGCCGGTCTGCGCCAAGACCGCCTGGTACGTGCCGTCGTCGGCGAACCTCGACCAGACCCCGCGGATCCTGCTGTCCTCCGACAACCCCAACCAGTCGATGCTCGCCGCAGGCTACGCCGCCGGCCTGAAGATGAAGGCGGCCGGCTACACCAAGGCCGGGTTCGTCACCGGCATCAAGGCCGACTTCAGTGTCCTGGGAGCCAAGGCCTTCCTGGCCGGCATCCGGGAGGTGGTCCCCAAGGCCACCCTGGTGAGCACCTACACCGGTGACTTCAACGACTCGGCGAAGGCCAAGGAGGCCATCCAGGCCCAGATCAGCCAGGGTGCCAAGGTCATCTACCCCTACCTCGGGGGCGCGACCGACGCCGCGGCGCAGGTGGCGAACGCCAGCGGCGTGCTGACCCTCACCCCGGGCACCGACCGGTGCGACTCGACCAGCCCGAAGTTCGACATCTCGGTGATCTTCAGCCCGGGTGACTACTTCCGCGCCGCGCTGGAGAACTTCGCCAAGGACGACCTGAAGATGGGCACGACGCGCGTGTGGCAGCTGGGTGTCGACCCCTACCCGACCATCAAGATCTGCAAGGCCCAGGGTGACGAGGATCAGCAGCTGGCGCAGTTCATGAAGAAGATCGGCAACAAGGAGATCGACCCGGAGGCCGAGGTCAAGCGCCTCGGCTGACCGTGCCGACCCCGATCCAGGAGATTCACACGCGATGACACCGACGACCTCACCGGCCCGGATCCTCGAGCTGCGTGGCATCACCAAGTCCTACGGATCCGTCACGGCCTGCGACGCCGTGGACCTCACCGTCGACGCCGGCGAGATCCATGGTCTCCTGGGCGAGAACGGGGCAGGCAAGTCCAGTCTCATGAAGGTCCTGCTCGGACTGATCCGGCGCGACGCCGGCGCCGTGCTGGTGCGCGGCGAAGAGGTCGCGCTGGACAGCCCGCAGGAAGCGGCCGAGCTGGGCATCGGCATGGTGCACCAGCATTTCAGCCTCATCAGCGGGCTCACCGTGTGGGAGAACGTCGCCCTCGGCGACACCGGCGCGGTGAACAAGCAGGCCATCTGCGCCGACATCGCCGAGGTCGCCGCACGGTACGGGCTGCCGGTCGACTCCGAGGCGCGCGTCGACGCGCTCTCGGCGGGCGAGCGGCAGCGCGTCGAGGTGGTCAAGTGCCTGCGGCGCAACCCGCAGATCCTGATCCTGGACGAACCCACCTCGGTGCTGACCCAGGCCGAGTCGCAGGAACTGTTCGCCGTGCTCGGCCGGGTGGTGCAGGAGGAGGGCCGCGCTGTCATCCTCATCAGCCACAAGCTCGCCGAGATCGTGCAGGCCACGGACCGGGTGACGGTCCTGCGCAAGGGCCGTGTCGCCTTCCGGGCGGTCACCGCCGAGACCACCGCGCCGGAACTGGCCCGTCAGATGGTGGGCCGTGACGTGTCGCTGCACGAGGAGGGAGCCGCGCTCGGCCTGCTGCCGGTCACCACGACCAGCACGGGCCGGGGCGGGGCACACGACCGGCCCCCGCCCGTCCTGAGCCTGGCCGGGCTCACCGTCGAGAAGGGCGGGGTGAAGGTTCTCCAAGGAATCGACCTGGCCGTGGGCGCGGGCGAGATATGCGCCCTCTACGGCGTCGAGGGCAGCGGCCAGGCGATGCTCGGCGAAGTCCTCGCCGGGCTGGTCCTGCCGACCGCCGGCACCATCGAGGTCGCCGGCCACCGGGTCGACGTGAGCCGGCCCGGCGCGCTCGGAAAGGCAGGTCTCGGCATCGTGCCGGAGGACCGGCACCAGAGCGGCGTCGTCCTGGACATGAGCGTCACCGAAAACCTGACGATGAAATCGCTCGACAAACTCAGCGGCCGGTTCCTGCTGCGCCGGCGCGCGATGCTCGCCGAAGCCCGTCGCCTCGCGGACGAGTTCAACATCATCGCTCCCTCGCTCGACGCGCCGGTGCGCAGCCTCTCCGGAGGCAACCAGCAGCGCGTCGTGCTCGCCCGGGAACTGTCCGGTCACACCAGCGTCCTGGTGGCCGCGCAGCCCACCCACGGGCTGGACGTCGGCGCCATCGAGGACATGTACGCCCGGCTGCGCCAGGCGGCCGCGGACGGCGTCGGAGTGCTGCTCATCTCCACCGAACTCGAGGAAGTCATGGCCCTTGCAACCTGGATCGCGGTGATCTCGTCCGGGCGGATCACCGGAGCACTCCCCGTCTCGGAGGCGACCCCCGAGCGACTGGGCATGCTGGTCGGCGGTGAGGCCGCATGAATGCCGCCTCACTGACGAACGGGGACGATCTCGCCCGGCGCTTCCTCGCCCGGCTTCGCCCCGGGCGCGACGGCTGGCTGACGGCGGGCCTGACCGCCGTACTGGTCGCCGTCGCCGCGGGCGCCTCCGCACTGCTGCTCGTACTGACCGGCGGCTCGCCGACCGCTTCGGCGGACGCGATATGGACCGGGAGTCTGGCCGACGCCACGGGATGGACGACGACGCTGCTCAACACGGCGCCGTTGCTGCTGGTCGCGGTCGGTGCGTGCATCTGCGCGGCGGCCGGCACGTTCAACATCGGCCAGGAGGGGCAGGTCCTCGTCGGCGGCCTGATCGGAGCCTGGGTCGGGCTGCGGCTGGCCCTGCCCGGCCCGATGCTGGTCGTGGTGGTGCTGATCGCCGCGGCCGTCGGCGGTGGCGCCTGGGCCGCGCTCAGCGCGGTGATGCTCCGCCTGCGCGGCGTCAACGTCCCGGTGAGCACCCTGCTGATGACGTTCCTCGCCATCCAGCTCGTCACCTTCGCGGTCAGCACGCCGTGGTTGCAGGAGAGCGCCCAGGGCTCCTCGGGCATCGCCGACGCGGCGTCCAACCAACTGCCGGCCAATGCCCAGCTCGGCGGCTTCGGGCAGTACCCCTCGGTGCAGTGGAACATCGGCCTGCTCATCGCGCTGGTCGCCGCGGCGGCTGTCGCCGTGGTCCTCACCCGCAGCCGCTGGGGCTTCCGGGTGCGCATGCTCGGACTGAATCCGCTGACGGCCAAGCACACCGGTGTGCGGGTGGCCGCGCTGGGCGGCTTCACCCTGGCCCTGTCCGGCGCCTTCGCCGGGCTGGCGGGCGGGCTGCTGCTGGTCAGCCCGGTCGGCACCAACCGGCTGCAGGCCGGGCTCTCGGACAACTTCGGCTGGGACGGCCTGCTCGTCGCGCTCGTCGCACGCAACCGGCCCCTGGTCGCGATCCCGGTGTCCCTGGTGTTCGCCGTGCTGCGTGCGGGCGGCGACTTCCTCTCGGCCACGGGTGTGCCGTACTACCTCGTCGATGTCGTCAAGGCACTGCTGGTCCTCGCGTTCGTCGCGCCGCCCGTCCTCATCGAACTCTTCCGCCGGCGTCGCGGTGCCACACCGCAGGCGACGCCCGCCCCGTCCGTAGTCCCGACCAAGGTGAAGGCAGCCGCGTGAGCGTTCTGGACAGCACCACCACCATTCTCGCCAGCGGTGTCCGGCTGACCGTGCCCCTGGCGTTCGCCGCCTGCGGTGAGTACGTGGCCGAGCGCGCCGGCACGATGAACATCTCCGTCGAGGCGATGATGCTCGGCGCCGCGTTCACCTCGATCGCCACCGCGAGTGCGACCGGCAGCGCCACCGCCGGCCTCGTGGCCGGCGTAGTGACGGGCCTCGTCCTCGGCTTCACGCACGGCAACCTCTCCCACCGGGCACAGATCAACACCTTCGTCGTCGGCCTGGTGCTGAACGCGCTGGTGCTCGGGCTGACGAGCTACCTGATCACGACGAACGAGTTCGTCTCGCACCAGGTCCAGGTGTTGTCGATCCCGCTGCTGCAGGACATCCCGCTGATCGGCAAGCCGCTGTTCTCCGAACGCTGGCCCGCCTTCATGCTGTTCGCGCTCGTGCCGCTCACCTGGTGGCTGGTGGAGCGCAGCCGCTGGGGCCTGGAACTGCGGGCGGTGGGGGAGAACCCCCAGGCCGCCGACGTCACGGGCATCAAGGTGAACATGCGGCGCCGCCAGGCTCTGCTGTGGTGCGGCGCACTGGCCGGTCTCGGTGGCGCCTACCTCGCGGTCGGCGAGGTCGGATCGTTCAACCAGAACATGACCGCCGGGCGCGGATACATCGTCATCGCCGCGGTGATCTTCGGGGCGTGGCGGCTCGGCCGGACCATGCTCGGCTGCCTGGTCTTCGGTCTCTCCGACGCGATGCGCCTGGCGCTCCCGGCGCTCGGTGTCACCCTCAACGCCCAGCTGCTCGTCGCGGCCCCGTACCTGCTGGCGCTCCTGGCCATGCTCCTGTTCACCACGCAGCACCGGGAGCCCGGCGCGCTCGGCCGGCCCTTCGAGCGCGGGTCGACCTGATGACCGGGGCACGACGACGGCGGATGCCGGCCTCGCGAAAGCGCGGGGCAGGCATCCGCCGTGGGTGTGCGACATCGCCGTCAGCGGCGTCGCAGGGCCGCGGTCTCCAGCGCCGGTGGCGTGTAGCCGACGTCGGCCGGGTTGAGGACGCTGCCCGGCGCGACGAGTGCGTCGATCCGGTCCAGCGCCTCGGCCGACAGCGGCCGGTCCACCGCGGTGAGCTGCGACAGGAGCTGTTCGTGGGTGCGCACGCCCATCACGGCCGTGCTGACGCCGGGATGGGCGAGCACGAACCGCAGCGCCAGCTCGACGAGCGTGCAGCCCTCCTCGGCGGCCAGGCGCACGAGTTCCTCGACGACGGCGAGCTTGCGCGTGCGCATCCGCTCGTCGGCGAAGTCGAAGTGCTCGCTGTTCCTCAGCGCGCGCGAGTCGCCCGCCGGTTCGGCGTCGGCGCGGTACTTGCCCGTCAGCCAGCCGCCGTTGAGGGGGCTCCAGACCATGACGCCCATGCGGTGCCGCTCAGCGGTGGGCAGGGCCGCGGCCTCCGCGTGCCGGGCCAGGACCGAGTACGACAGCTGCTCCACGGTGAACCGCTCGCGGCCACCGCGCCGCGCCGCCCACTGGGCCTCCACAATCTCCTCGGCCGGGAAGCTCGACGAGCCGATCGCCCGTACCTTGCCCGACCGCACCAGGTCGCTGAGCGCACCGAGGGTCTCGTCGACGTCGGTGTGGGGGTCCGGACGGTGGACGAGGTACACGTCCAGGTGGTCCGTCCCGAGCCGGCGCAGGCTGTCCTCCACGGCACGTGTGATCCACAGCCGGGAGGTGCCGCCCCGGTTGCGCTCCAGTGGGCCCGCGGGCATCCGGCTCGCGACCTTCGAGACGAGGACGACGTCCTCGCGCCGGCCCTTCAGCGCCCGGCCGATGATCTCCTCCGACTCGCCGAAGGCATACACGTCAGCGGTGTCGATGACATTGACCCCGGCGTCCAGCGCCGTCGCCACCATGCGGTGGCACTCCGCCTCGTCGGTGTTGCCCCAGGCGCCGAACATCATCGACCCGAGACAGAGCTGACTCACCTCTATGCCCGTCCCACCCAGAATGCGGTAGTGCATGCCTGCCCTCGTCTTCCCAGCCGACGCCCTGTCGCTGTCCTCCCGCAGGCTCGCACAGCGGCAGGCCGCAATCCGATGTCGCGCGGGGCCAGCATCCCTGGCCTGCGTGTTGTGTCCGCAGCACATCGACCACCGGGTGCGTCGCACCTAGGCTCGAAGAAATCCGAACCACTCACCATGGAGGTACCGTGGCCACCGGCCTCACCTCGGCACGCTGGACTCACGTCGCGCTGCCGACCGGCGATCTCGACAAGGCGATCGCGTTCTACACCGCACTGACTCCGCTGGTCGTGGTCGAGCGGTTCAAGGACGCCGACGGCGAGAGCGTCTGGCTCTCCAACGACCAGCAGGCCGAGACGCCGTTCGTGCTCGTCCTGGTGTCGTTCAACAAGGACAAGGGCAACCCGCAGGGCCTGTTGCACCCGTTCGCGCACATCGGCATCGAGGTGCCGGCGCGGGAGGACGTCGACGCGCTCGCGGACCGGGCCCGCGAGCTGGGCTGCCTGCACTGGGAGCCGAGGCAGATGCCCGACCCCATCGGCTACATCTGCGCGCTGAAGGACCCCGACGGCAACGTCGTCGAGATCTCCCACGACCAGCGGGTGTTCGACTCGGTCCGCAAGAAGTGGGGTTCGTCCTGAAGGACACCCGCGCCGCCGTCGAGGCCTACCTCGCGGCGCTGAACGCGCACGACGCCGACGCCGTTGCCGCCTGTGTGGGCGAGGACTTCGTCAACGAGCACACGTCGTCGACGGGGCAGAGCCGCAGGGGCCGCGCCGAGTACCGCGCCGCGCTGACCGGGTTCCTCGCGAACTTCGGCGACCTGCACTACGCGCCCGAGAGCTTCCTCGTCGACGGCGAGTCGGCCGCGGTGCCGTACGTCCTGACGTTCCTGATGCGTTCGGCGGACGACCGCCCCGTACGCGTGCGGGGGGTCTTCTTGTTCACCGTCGCCGGCGGCCTCATCACGCACCGCACTGACTACTGGGACAGCGGCGAGGTGCAGCGGCAGCTCGCCTGACGCCCCGGCCGGCAGCCCGACCAGCCCCCTGACACCCCGTCCGCCTCTCGTGCGGACGGGGTGCCGGTGTGTCCGCCACCGGGACCCTGCGTATCGCTCTGCATGATGCCGTCTCGCATTGCTTGACAGAATGCCGTCTCGCATTGAAAGATGCCGTCATGCAAGTGGTGACGACACAGTCCGGCCTGGGCCGGATCGAGGACGGGGCCATCGCCCTGTTGGACACGGCTTTTCCGCACATCGGCGCGGTCCTCGAACAGGACGGCTCGCTGCACGGCCTGGCGTCCTGCGCGGTGCGCCGACGGATCCCGCTCGACCAGGCCACGCTCGTGGCGCCGCTGGGCCGCCCCCGCGCGGTGTGGGGAGTCGGGCTCAACTACATGTCGAAGGCGGCCCGGGCCGGCCGGGGACTGCCCGAGCAGCCGATCCTGTACCTGGCCGCGTCGTCCGCCGTCCTGGCCCCCGGCGCACAGGTGGTGATCCCGCAGGCCGCGACCGAACCCGACTACGAGGGCGAGATCGCGGTCGTCGTCGGACGCCGGCTGCACCAGGCGTCCGAATCGGAGGTCTGGCCCGCGATCGCCGGCATCACGGCGGCCAACGACATGACGGCGCGTGATGTCATGCGCGCCACCGCCACGCCCGCCCTCGCCAAGAGCTACCCGGGATTCACGCCGCTCGGCCCGTCGCTCCGCACTCCCGACGACCTCGCCGACCGCGACGCGATCCGCGTACGGAGCTGGGTCAACGGCGAACTCATGCAGGACGACACGAGCGCCGGGATGATCTTCCCGGTCGCCGATCTGCTCAGTCGGCTGTCGTGGTTCGCCGCCCTAGAACCCGGCGACGTCGTCCTCACCGGAACCCCGGCCGGCACCGGCCAGGACCGCGGATGCTTCCTCGCCGACGGCGACGAGGTACGGGTCGAGGTGGACGGCGTACTGCCCCTTGTCACCCCCATCGTGCGTCCCGCGGGCGCCACACCGCACGACCACCGGCTGACCGAACCCGTCAGCTGACCGCCCCTCACACTGGAGCACAACCGATGCCCATCTCCTCCCCGTCGTCCTACGACCTCGTCCTGGCCGGCGGCACCGTCATCGATCCGGCGTCGGGCACCAACGCCCGGCTCGACGTGGCGGTCACCGGTGACCGCATCGCCGCGATCGGGGAAGGGCTGGCGGCGGGCGCTGCCCGCACGATCGACGTCACCGGCTCCACCGTGCTGCCGGGCCTCGTCGAGGGCCACACCCACATCTTCCAGTACGTCTCCGCCGTCGGCGCCCCCGCCGAGGAGGCCCACCTGCGGCGCGGCGTCGTCGCCGCGGCGGACGCCGGCACGGCCGGCGCCTCCACGTTCGCGGCCTTCCGCAAGCTGGTCGTCGAGGCGAACCCGCTGCGCATCGTCAACTTCCTCAACGTCTCGGTGCTCGGCCTGATCGACTTCCGGTTCGGCGAGCTGCTCAACCCCGACACCCTGGTCCCCGAGGACGCGCTCGCGACCGCCGAGGCCCACCCCGACATCGTGCGTGGCTTCAAGATCCGGCTGTCCGAGGACGTCGTCGGCGAGCACTGGGAGTCGCTGCTGAAGAAGTCGGTGGCGCTGGCCGACCAGGCCGGGCTGCCGCTGATGGTGCACATCGGCGAGACCGAGGAGCCGGTACCCGTCGTCCTGGACTACCTGCGCCCGGGCGACATCGTCGCGCACTGCTACACCGGCAAGCCGAACGGCATCCTCGACGGCGACCAGGTGCATCCCGCCGTCATGGCGGCCCGCGAGCGCGGCGTGCTGTTCGACTCCGCCCACGGCAAGAGCAACCTCAGTTTCGAGGTGGCACGCCGGGCGATCGCCGACGGATTCCTGCCCGACATCCTCAGCTCGGACACCAGCGCCCGCAACTGGCGCGGCCCGGTGTTCGACCTGCTCACCAGCATCTCCAAGCTGGTCGCGCTCGGCGCGCCGCTGGAGGAGTGCATCCGCCGGGCCACCGTCGCCCCCGCACAGCTGCTCGGGCTCGACACCGAGGGCTACGGGCGCCTGGTGGTCGGCGGACGGGCCGACGTCACCGTCGTCGACTGGACCGACGAGGTCACCCTCCCCGACGCCGCGGGCAACACCATCCTCGCGCCGCGCCTGGAGCCGAGCGTCGTGCTGCACAAGGGCGCCGAGGTCGACGTCGTGCCGTGGCGCGGTCTGCCGTCGGCATGAGACGCCCGACCGCCCCGGGAAGGATGCGATGAGCGTCGCTGACGTCCACCTGCTGCGGCGCCGGCTGCGCGCGGCCCTGACGACGGGGAAACCCGCCGTCGGCACGTTCGTCAAGCTGGCCTCGCCCGACGTGGTGGAACTGGCCGAGGCGGCCGGGTTCGCGTTCGTGGTCGTCGACCTCGAACACTCCACCCTCACCGAGCGGAACGCCGTCGACCTGGTGCGCCACGCGCACGCCTGCGGCCTGCCGGCCCTGGTCCGGGTGCCCGAGGTGGACGCCCCCGCCGTCAACCGGCTGCTGGAGGCCGGGGCGGCGGGGATCCAGCTGTCCATGCTCACCCGCGTCGCCCAGGCCGAGGCGCTCGTGGCGGCGACCCGGTTCGCGCCCACCGGCCGCCGCTCGGTCAGCCTGGCCAACCGGGCCGCCCGCTTCGGTGCCCTCCCGCCGGCCGCCTTCCTGAGTGCCGAGCGGGACGACCCGCCCGTGCTGGTCGGCCAGATCGAGACGGCACAGACCGATCCCCTGCCGGATCTGCTCGCCCCTTTCGACGTGTGCTTCGTCGGCAGCACCGACCTCGCGGTCGACCTGGGCCTGCCGGCGGACCCCGCGGTGCTGCGCGCCGCGGTGGACCGGGTGCGCGAGGCCGCCCGCTCGGCGGCGGTGACGTTCGGCGGCTGGGTGCCGGTCCTGGGCGCCGCGGCGAACCTGGGCCTGAGTGACGCCGACTACCTGGTCGTCGGCTCGGACCTGCAGATGTTGGCGACCGCCCTGCGCGCGGCCGCCGGAGAGGAAAACCAGTGACCACACGCAACGCGGCGCTGTTCAGCACCGTCCTCAACTGGGACGAGCTGCCGGTGACCCAGGTGCGGCCGGGGGTCCGCCGCCGCGTCTACGCGACGGACGAGATGATGATCTGCCACCACGAACTCGACGTCGGCATGACGCTCAACCCGCACCGGCACGAGGAGTTCGACCAGCTGGTCCATATCGCCGAGGGGCGGGCCAACTACTACGTGGACGGTGTCGCGCACGACATGCGTGCGGGGTCGTTCCTGCTGGTCCCCCGAGGCAGCGAGCACTACGTGGAGCCGACGGAGGCCCCCTGCGTGAACATCGACTTCTTCGTCCCGCCGAGGGCCGACCTGCTTCCCTGACCGAAGGCCGTCACCAGCCGCTCCGCCAGTCCGTCGCCGCATGCGCACGTCGCCGACCAGGCGGTGGCGGCGGCCCGCGCGGGCGGCACGGTGCCGATGACCGGGGCGGCGGGTGCCGCCCCTCCCGTACCGCACACGTCGTCGTCGGCAGCCGGTCGCCGTGTCCTCGGCACCGCGACCCTCTTCCCGGGACTGCCGGCCGCCACCCGGCACGCCTGCTGACTCCGGACTCCTCCGCCGGCCAGACCGCCCCCGACACTCCGGATCCGCGAAAGAAGGCCGATCATGGCCCCGTCGACGACCAGTGCCGTCACCTTGGACATCAACGGCGAGATGTACGCGCTGTGCGTCGACCACCGCACCACCGTGCTCGACGTCCTGCGTGAGCGTCTCGGCCTGACGGGCACCAAGAAGGGCTGCGACCAGGGGCAGTGCGGTGCCTGCACCGTTCTGCTCGACCGTCGCCGGGTGGTGGCCTGCCTCCAGCTCGCGGTGGCGGCCGAGGGCCGCCAGATCACCACCGTCGAAGGTCTCGCGGACGGCGACCGACTGCACCCGGTGCAGCAGGCCTTCCTCGATCTGGACGGCTTCCAGTGCGGCTACTGCACGCCCGGTCAGATCTGTTCGGCCGTCGCGGTGATCGAGGAGCACGCGGCGGGCCGGCCCAGCGCCGTCACCGGCGACGTCCGCCCCGAAGCCGGGCCGCCGCCGCTGACCGCGGACGAGATCCGGGAGCGGATGAGCGGCAACCTGTGCCGGTGCGGCGCATACGTGGCCATCGTCCAGGCGGTCGCCCGTGCGGCGGGGGCCGAGAACACGAGGCCGACGGCATGAGGGAGTTCGGATACCAGCGCGCGCACGATGTCTCCGGTGCCCTCGCCCTGCTCGGCGCCGACCAGGACGCCCGTTTCCTCGGTGGCGGCACCAACCTCGTCGACCTGATGAAGACCGGCGTGGAACGGCCCGGCCGGCTCGTCGACATCCGCACGTTGCCCCTTGACCGGGTCGAGGTGACCGAAGCGGGAGGCCTGCGCATCGGCGCGACCGTCACCAACAGCGACCTCGCCGCGCACCCCGAAGTCCGCCGCCGTTACCCGGCGTTGGCGCAGGCGGTGCTGGCCGGCGCCTCGGGCCAGTTGCGCAACATGGCCACCGTCGGCGGGAACCTGCTCCAGCGCACCCGCTGCGGCTACTTCGCCGACGTGACCAAACCCTGCAACAAGCGCGTGCCCGGCAGCGGTTGCCCCGCCGTCGAGGGCGAGCACCGCAACCACGCGATCCTCGGCGCCTCCGAGCACTGCGTGGCCGTCCACCCTTCCGACATGGGCGTGGCGCTGACGGCCTTCGACGCGGTCGTCCGCTACGAAACGACCGACGGGCCGGGCGAGTTGCCGCTTGCCGACTTCTATCTGCCGGTGGGGGACACCCCGCACCGGGAGACCGCCCTGCCGCCGGGTGCGCTGATCACCGGCGTCACCCTGCCGCCGACGCCGTCAGCCGCCGACTCCCGCTACCGCAAGGTGCGCGAGCGGGCCTCGTACGCCTTCGCCATCGGCTCGGTCGCCGCCGCGCTCGACGTCCAAGGCGGCGTCGTACGCGAGGTGCGCCTCACCTTCGGGGCGGTCGCGTCCCGGCCGTGGCGCGCCCGGGAGGCCGAACGCGTGCTCACCGGAGCCGCGGCCGACGCCGAGGCCTTCGCCGCCGCCGCGGACGCCGAGCTGGCCGCCGCGAAGCCGCTGCCCCACAACGGATACAAGGTGACGCTGATGCGCAACCTCGTGGTGGCCGTCCTGACCGAACTCGCCGAGGAGGCCGCAGCCCGATGACCGGAGCAGCATCCATGGGTCCGACGGCGCGGGGCGCCGTCGGCGCCCCGCACACCCGCGTGGACGGCCGGGACAAGGTCACCGGAGCCGCCCGCTACGCGGCGGAGATCCCCTTCACCGAACTCGCCCACGGCTGGCTGGTGTTGTCCACGATCGCCCGCGGTCGTGTCCGCTCGCTGGACACGGCCCCGGTCCTTCTGATGCCGGGCGTGCTCACCGTCCTGCACCACGGCAACGCCCCGCACGTCGACAACGACTACATGACTCTGCTGGGCGTCCCGCCGGACCCGACCGTGGCCCTCTTCCAGCACGACCGGGTGCCGTACCTGGGCTGGCCGGTGGCCGTGGTCGTCGCCGAGACCTCCGAGCAGGCCAGGGAGGCCGCCGAGGCGCTGGTCGTGCACTACGAACGTCAACCGCACGACGTCGAGTTCTCCGGATCACGTCCGGACGCCTATCCCCTGGACACCTACGAGCCGGCGGTGGTGGAGAAGGGCGACCTGGAAGCGCAACTGGCCGCGTCCGCCTTCGTCGTGGACGCGGAGTACACCACGCCGGAGGAGCACCCCCACCCGATGGAGCCGCACGCGGCGACGGCCCGCTGGGACGGCGGCCGGCTCGAAGTCGTCGACTCCAACCAGGGCACCGCCAACGCCGCGAGCGAACTCGCCAAGCTGTTCTCGCTCGACGCGTCCTCGGTGCGGGTGCGCTCCGAACACGTGGGCGGCGGCTTCGGGTCCAAGGAACACGTCCGGGCGCACCAGGTGGCCGCAGCGATGGCCGCGAATGTCCTACGGCGTCCGGTCCGGGTAAGTCTGACGCGTCGTCAGATGTTCTCACTCGTCGGCTACCGCAGCCCCACCGTGCAGCGGGTCAGGCTCGGCGCCGACGCCGACGGGCGGCTGCGCGCCCTCGAACACCGCTCCCTGAACCTCACCTCGAGCATGCACGACTGGGTCGAGCCGTGCACTCAGGGGGCTCGGGTGATGTACGACGCCGACGCCCACCACACCTCGCACCGGGTCGTACGGCTGGACGTGCCGACCCCGACCTGGATGCGCGCCCCGGGCGAGGCGCCGGGGTCGTTCGCGCTGGAGTCGGCGCTCGACGAACTCGCCGAGAAGTGCGGCCTGGACCCGATAGAGCTGCGCCTGCGCAACGAGCCCCAGGTGGGTCCGGTGTCCGGGCTGCCCTTCAGCCCGCGCAGGCTGCGCGCCTGCCTCTGGGAGGGCGAGCGCAGGTTCGGCTGGGCGGACCGGGATCCGCGCCCCGGCCTGCGCCGGGACGGACACTGGCTGCTGGGCACCGGCATGGCGGGGGCCTCCTTCCCGGCCATGGCCGTGCCCGCGACGGCGGCCGTGACGGCCGAGGCGGACGGCGGCTTCACCGTGCGGGTCAACGCGGCCGACATCGGGACCGGGGCGCTGACCGCGCTCACCCTGATCGCCGCCGACGCGCTGAGGGCGGCTCCCGATCGAGTCCTGGTGCGTCTGGGTGACAGTGACTTCGGCCGGGCGGGGCCCGCCGGAGCGTCCATGGGCACCCGCTCCTGGGGATGGGCGGTCACGGCCGCGGCGGAGGAACTGCGGCAGCGGCTGACTGCCGGCGCTGTCGTCCCGCCGGAAGGGATCACGGTGCGGTCGGACACCGCCGAGGCCGTCCGGGCCCTCGCGGGCAGGGAACGGCACTCTTACGGGGCGCAGTTCGCCGAGGTCGCGGTCGACGTCGGCACGGGCGAGGTGCGCGTGCGGCGCATGCTCGGTGTCTTCGCCGCGGGCCGGATCGTCAACCCGCTCACGGCGCGCAACCAGCTCGTCGGCGGGATGACGTGGGGCATCTCCATGGCCCTGCACGAGGAGGCGGTCCGGGACCGGGCCACGGGAGGCCTGGTCGGCGCCGACCTGGCGGGCTACCACTTCGCGGCCAACGCCGACGTCCCGCTCATCGAGGTCGACTGGGTGGACGACCCCGACCCGGACGACCCGGTCGGCATCAAGGGCATCGGCGAGATCGGCATCGTGGGTGCGGTGGCGGCGATCGCCAACGCGGTGTGGCACGCGACCGGCGTCCGCCACCGTCACCTGCCGATCCGGCCCGACCGCGTGATCCTCGCCGGAGCCACGGACGCTTGACCTCGCCGAGGAACTGAGCCGCCGGCCGCAGGAGGGACGGGACGTCGCCGTCGTGGCCGTCGGCGGGAGCGCCCGTGCCCTCCCGGTGCCGCCGTCGACGGCGGCACCGGGAGGGCACGGGCATCGCGCTGGCCGGATCGGGCAGGCCCACCCACCACGAAGCGGGAACGCGAAGCGGGAACGAGGGGAACCGGGATGGCGGCCCGAGTCGGGGACGCATGAGGCGACCGCTTCGGCGAACACGGGGCCCTCGCCGATACGGCCGCCATCATCTGTCACACCCTCAGCGACGTGCGGGGCACGACAGCCGGCCCACCGCCCTCCGCGGTGAGCCTGTCCACGACCCCGACCAGCGGGGTCAGTCGCCGTTGGGCGTGCTGTCCGAGGTGCCCAGCCGCTGCGACAGCGCGCGGGCGGTCTCCAGCAGGGCTTGGGCCATCGGCGACTGGACGTCGTCGGAGACGGTCGCCGTCGTGCCGACGACCGCGAGTGTCCCGCTGATCTTGTCGCCCTCGAAGATCGGCGCCGCGATGGTGCGGACCCCGTTGACCGCGGGGGAGTTGACCGACAGCCCGTGCTGCCGGATCGCGGCGATCTCGTCGGTGAGCTCGGACGACTTGCGGACCGCACGCGGAAGTGTCGGTACCTGATCCGGGGGCAGGAACGTGAGGAAGATCCGTCCCTGTGCCGAGGTGGTGAGGTCGAGACGCGAGCCGACCCGGACGCTGATGCGCACCATGTGGGCGGTGTTGTCCACCGAGCGCACCACGGTCGGAGACTCACCGTCCCAGACCGACAGCACGATCGTCTCGTCGATGCGCCGCACCAGATCCTCCATGTACGGCTCGGCGGCGGCGACGATCGGCAGGCCGGCCCGGGCGGCCGAGGCGAGGGTGAGTACCTGGGGGCCGAGGGAGTAGAGCGAGGTGCGCTCGTCGTACCGCAGCAGGTTCGCCGCCCGCAGCGCCTTCGTGTAGCGGTGCGCGGTCGCCTTGCTCGCCCCGAGACGCGCGGTGATCTCGTTGAGACTCATGTGCGGCTTGCCGACCGTGAACGAGCCGAGGATCAGCGCCGCACGCTGCACCGTCTGGATGGTCGGCGCGGTCGTGTCGGGACCGCTTCGCTCGCCGGTGCCGGGCTGCGCCTTCGTGACCATGAATCTTGCTCCTGTCCCGTACTCAAGTAAGAGGGTAAGACGTTGAATGGAACGTCGTATTGGATAGCGTAACGGTGAGAGCCCGGTGAATGTGAGGGAAAGGCCAGGAACGGCGTCCCCGTCGCCGGGACCGGCTGGTCCGGGGACACCGTGCCCACTCGGTGTGACGGCCTCATGCGTCGGAGGAGTGCCCTGGCGTGACGGAGCGTGCCGGGTCGAGCAGGGAGGCGATGTGGTTGACGGCGAGGGCCGCCTCGCCGAAGCCGATCGAGATCAGGCTGACCTTGCCGTCGTGGTCGGCGATGTCACCGGCCGCGAAGACGCGCTGCCGGTTCGTGCGCATCGTGCGGTCGACGAGGATGCGCCGGCGGCGCAGCTCCAGCTCCCACTGCTCGATCGGGCCGAGATCGGCGATGAAACCGAGCGCGGCGACGACGGACTGGGCGGGCAGGCTGATCCGGTCGCCGTCCGGGCCCGCGACCACGACCTCCGACACCGACCCGTCGCCGGAGATCTTCTCGATCTCGTAGGGCGTCAGGACCCGCACGGAGGATGCGTGCACCTGCTCGACGGTGCGTTCGTGGGCCCGGAACCGTGTACGCCGGTGCACCAGCGTCACTGACGAGGCGATCGGCTCCAGAGACAGCGCCCAGTCGAGTGCGGAGTCCCCACCGCCGACCACCACGACGTCCTGTCCGGCGAGCTCGTTCAACCGCGGTACGAAGTACCGCAGCCCCCGGCCCAGGTAGTCGGAGCCCACGGGGAGCTCGCGGGGGACGAAGTTGCCGATCCCACCGCAGACGAGCACCGCGCCCGCGGTGATCCGCGCGCCGGCGTCGGTGGTGGCGACGATGCCGTCGCCGGCGTCGTCGAGGCGGGTGACCCCGTGGCCGAGCAGGTAGGTGGGGTTCCACCGCCCGGCCTGCTCGGCCAGCCGGTCCACCAGGTCCTGGCCGCGGATCGCGGGGAAGCCGGCCACGTCGTAGACGAGCTTCTCGGGGTACAGAGCGGTGATCTGGCCGCCCACCTCGGGCAGGGCGTCGGCGACGGCGACGCTCATGCCGCGGAAGCCGGCGTAGTAAGCGCCGTACAGTCCCGTCGGGCCGGCGCCGATGACGAGCAGGTCGACGGACACCTCCGGGCGGGCGCCCGTGACGGTCTGGAAGCCGCTCACGCTCCCACCTCGGGGTGGTCGTGGCCGACCCGGCCGACCTTGCGTGCACCGCCGGGCGAGCCGAGGGGTTCGATGCCGAGGGTGAAGAACTCGGCGTTGATGCGCTGGGCCTGCTGGGCCTCGGCCGGCAGGTCCTCGTGGTGGAAGATCGAGATCTGCGGACAGACGGGTTCGCAGCGCCCGCACTCGACGCATTCGTCGGGCTGGATGTAGAGCATCCGGTCGCCCTCGTAGATGCAGTCGGCCGGGCACTCCTCCATGCACGACTTGTCCATGATGTCGAGACATGCCTGAGTGATGACGTACGGCACGGGCTTCTTGCCCTTCACACGGTCGCACAGAATGCGAGATGGTGTCTTCTATTATGGAATGGATGATGACGGCGTCGGCCCGGGGTGTCAACCCTCATCGATTGCTTGACACTGTCGCGTGTGCTAGGAGAAGCTGGTGCGACATACGAGATGGCGTCTCACAGCACGCCACTCGGGTCGGGACTTGTGAGAGGCATACGCCGTAATGGGAAGCAACCCCCGGACCGTCCCAGCGCCGATGATCGTGGAGAACTGGGACCAGCTCACCTTCCGGGTCAACCGCGAGGCCTACCGCAGCGCGGAGATTTTCACTCGGGAACGTGGCTGGGTATGGACACACACCTGGCTCTACCTCGGTCACGAGACCGAGATCCCCAACCCCAACGACTTCAAGGTCCGCACCCTCGGCGGCCGACCGCTCATCTTCTGCCGGGACAGCGCCGGCGAGGTGCACGCGTTCCTGAACTCCTGTCCGCACCGCGGCACCGTGCTGTGCCGTGAGAACGAGGGCTCGGCCAGGCTCTTCCAGTGCTTCTACCACGCCTGGACATTCCGCAACAACGGTGAGCTGGCCGCGATCCCCGACGCCGACGCGTACGAGTCGGGCGACGAGTTCCGGGCGTCCATGGGACTGCGCGGCGTGCCGCGCCTGGAGATCCACGAAGGCTTCGTCTTCGTCGCCTTCGACCCGGACGTTCCGCCGCTGCTCGAGCACCTCGGCGACGCCGCCGACTACATGACGATGATCGAACAGCAGCACGTCGGCGGCATGACCACGCTGCCCGGCACGCAGAAGTACAGCGTGCGGGGCAACTGGAAACTCGCCGTCGAGAACGCGATGGACGGCTACCACTTCGCGCCGACGCACAACACGTTCGTCGGCTACCTGCGCGAGAGCGGCTACGCCGTCACCGACGACAACCAGTACGCCTACAACCTCGGCAACGGTCACGGGCTGCTGGTCCTGACCGGGCACGGCGGACGCATCAGCATGGAGTGGGAACCGCGCTTCGGCGAGGACGAGCGGGTGCGCACCGAGGCCCACCGAGCCGAGATGACCGAGCGGCTCGGGGAGAAACGGGCACACCACGTGGCCGACGAGAGCCACATCCTGTTCGTGTTCCCCAACCTGCTGTTGTTCGACATCGAGGGCCTGTCGATCCGGCAGCTGGAGCCGGTGGCGCCCGACCAGACCGACGTACGCGCCTGGCAGCTGGTCCCGCGCGACGAGGACCCGGCCGCGCGCGCCCTGCGCATGAAGACGGTCGTCAGCTTCGTCGGCCCGGGCGGGCTCGCCACGCCGGACGACATCGAGGCGTACGAGGCGGTCCAGCGCGGCATCCAGGCCACGGCGAGCACCGCTTCGCCCGAACTGGACTACAGCGACATGTCGCGCGGCATGGCCGACGAGGTCAAGGGTGTGCAGGGCAGGTCGACCGACGAAGGTGCGATGCGGGGCTTCTGGCGGCACTGGATCGAAGCCGTCGGCCTCGATGACGGCCTCCAGGTCCACGGCGCCCGACCGGCGTCCTTCCTCGAAGGCAGGGACGTGCGATGACCGCGATCACCCACACCCACTCCGTGCAGTGCCACGGACGCACCATCACCCGGCCGGAGGTGGAGGACTTCCTCTACTCCGAGGCGGACATCCTCGACCACTGGGACTACGACGGCTGGCTGGCCCTCTTCGAGTCCGGCGCCCGCTACGAGATCCCGACCACCGACTACCGCCCCGGCTGGTCGCCGCACGAGACCGGATCGTTCGTCGACGACGACTGGGATCTGCTGCGCGCCCGGGTCAAGCGCATGAAGTCCCGCAAGGCGCACGCCGAGAACCCGCACTCACGCACGCACCGGCTGGTGTCCAACGTGCGACTGTCCGAGCACACGGAGGACTCCTTCCGGGTGGCGGCGTCCTTCGTGGTGCACCGCGCCCGCGACGGCCACTTCGACGCCTACGTCGGCTGGTACGAGCATGTGCTGGTGCCGACCGACGACGGACTGCGTTTCCGCCTGCGTCGCTCGATCCTGGGCCACGAGTCGCTGGCGGCAGGCGCCCGGCTCAGCTTCATCCTCTAGCCGGCGACGGACGGTGACCCGATGATCCGACACACCCTGTCCTTCCGCTTCGCCGACGGAATCGACCAGGCCACGCGCGAGTCCGTGCTGGCCGAGCTGCGCACCTTCCCCGACCGGTACCCGGCCATGCGCGGCTTCGTCCTCGGCGAGAACGTCAGCACCCGCGACCAGACCTTCACCCACACCATGGCCGTCGACTTCGACAGCCAGGACGACCTGCTCGCCTATCTCGGCAGCGAGTCCCACGAGAGCTTCGTGCACACGCGCTGGCGACCGGTCATCGACCGGCAGGCCATCACCTCGTTCGAGTACGCCGAGCGTCCCTCGCTCGCCCCAGGAAGGACAGCGCCCGTGAGCACCCGCCCCCACGGCCCGTACGGCATGGAGTACGCCCGGATCGAGGTTCCGGACATGCAGGCCACGATCGACTTCCTCGAATACCACGTCGGACTGCAGCTGGAGCAGCGTACGGACGAGTACGCCTACCTGCGCGCCGACATCGAGCACCACGCGATCGAGCTGATCCACGCGCCCGAGCGCACCGACGGCTGGACGACCGCGGTCGGCTACAGCGTTGAGAGCGAGGAGGTCCTCGAGCAGCTGCACAAGAGCGTCCTCGACGCCGGCCTCGAGGTCCTTCAGCTGCAGGAGCGGCAGCAGGCGCTGTGCGACAACGGCTTCGCCGTGAAGGACCCGAACGGTCTCGTCATCGAGCTGTTCACCGAGTTCCAGGAGTACGCCGAGCCGCCGCACATCGAGATCCGGCCGCTCGACCTGGTGCACCCCTTCATCGCCACCGCGAAGTACCAGGAGTCGCTGGACTTCTACCAGAACGTCCTGCGGTTCATGCCCTCGGACTACGTCGTCGGCTCGACCACGTTCTTCCGCGGCGAGGACCGCTACCACCACAGCCTCGCGGTGCAGAACAACAAGGAGCACTTCACCGCACACCTGTGCTTCGCGATGAAGAGCCTCGACCACGTCATGCGGATGCGCGCCCGCGCGCTGTACAAGGGCGCGCCGATCGCCTCCGACATCGTCAACCACTCGGCGTCGACGTCGATCGCGTTCTACCTGCACGACACGCGCTTCGGCCCGCGCTTCGAGCTGTGCGACAGCCACCGGGTGCTCACGCCGGAGGAGCACGAGACGCACCGGGCCCGCAGGATGCCGGCCGACCCGCGCAACATCGACGTGTGGCGTCCGGCGTCCGACGACTGGGGACGTTTTTGAGACAGCAGGTGCTTGACGTCCTGCACCTGCTCGACGCGACCCCCGCTCCACGCGGCAAGGAGCGGACAGCGGCCCACCGGCTGCGCGCCTGGTGCGCGCAGCGGTGGCCGCACGTCGAGTGGCAGGTGGTGGAGCACGGCCCCGCGGGCGGCAGCCTGATCGCCGCGCACGGGGCCGGGCCGCTGCTGTACTCCCACCTCGACACGTCGCTGGACGACGGCGGGGCGCACAACCAGCTCATCACCGGCAACGCCGCACCCGTCGCCCCGCTCGGCGTGGACGGCGACGTGCTGGCCGGCTTCGGTCTCGGGGTCGCCCGCGGACCGGCGGCGGCGGCACTCGTCGCGTTCGCCGAGGCGGGTGCCGGGCGGCTGCTGCTCGCCGGGTCCGGGACGCACCGCCGCTCGGGCGGCATCACCGGCCTCGAGGCCTACCTCGACGCCTACCCGCTGCCGCACGCGGCGATCGTCGCCAAGTGCGGCCCGCCCACCCTGCTGTGGCACGAGCCGGGCGCGCTCTACCTGAGCGTCCGGGTGACCGGCCGCTCGGGGGCCGCGATGATGCCCCGGTCGGCCACGCCGCCCGGGGGAGTCGTCGCCCGGGCCGGCATCGTCCTGGACGAACTGGCCCGCTGGCGCACGGCCTACCTGGCCGCCGACCCGCAGGACGGCCAGACGGGCCGGGCGTGCGGCATCGGCGCGATCAGCGGGGGATGGCCGGACAAGCCGGACCTGCTGCCCGCCCAGCTGCGGATCGATCTGTACGTCGTCGCCGGTGACCGGCTGGATCCGGCGGAGCTGGCGGCCGGGCTGGCCGACCGGCTGCGGGCCCGGTGCGCGAAGTCGGTGCTGCGCCACTGCACGGTCGAGGTGGAGGCCGAACCGGTCGCGCCGGCCGCCGCGACGGACGCCGACGCTCCGGTGGTCACGGCAGCACGGGCGGCCTGGAGCGAGGAGTTCGGCGTCAAGCCGCCGCCCATCACCGGCTGGACGGGATCGACCGACGGCGTCGTACTGCGCGCCCGCGGCGTCGACACCGTCCGCCTGGGCCCGCAGGCGAGGCCGGCCGCCGACGATCCCCGTCGCGATGCCCTGTCGTTGGGGCAGTTGACGGCCTACGCGCGCATCTACCGCCGGCTGTTGACCGAGCTGCCGGCGTAGCGCCGCGGTTCCCGGTGCTGCCCGTGCCGAGCGCGGCGGGGCGGGCACCGGCAGCCGTTCCGGCTCCGGGGCCGGCATACCCCCGGATCAACCATGGTGAACTCGAGTTCGCATCAGCGCAGGGTGCAAGCGCCCTGCAGAAAAGTGGGCAGGCGGATGGACAAGGTGGTCGCTTCTGCGGCCGAGGCGGCGAGGGACATCCCCGACGGGGCGTCCCTCGCTGTCGGCGGCTTCGGGCTCAGCGGAATTCCGGGGGCCCTGATCCAGGCCCTGTACGACTCCGGCGTCACGGGACTCGACGTGGTCTCCAACAACTGCGGGGCGATGGAGTCCGGCCTCGCCGTGCTGCTCGACGCGGGCCGGATATCCCGGGTCACCGGCAGCTACATCGGCGGCAACAAGGAGTTCGCCCGCCAGTACCTGGGCGGGGAGATCGAGCTGGAGCTGATCCCGCAGGGCACCCTCGCCGAGCGGCTGCGGGCCGGGGGCTGCGGCATCCCGGCCTTCTACACCCCGGCCGGCGTCGGCACCCAGGTCGCCGACGGAGGGCTGCCCTGGCGCTACGACGGCACCGGCGGCGTCGCCGTCGCCTCACCGGCCAAGGAGGTCCGCGCGTTCGACGGCGTCGAGTACGTCCTGGAACACGGCATCACCACCGACTTCGCCCTGGTGCGGGCGGCCAGGGGCGACCGGCACGGCAACCTCGTGTTCAACAAGTCGGCCCGCAACTTCAACCCCCTCGCCGCCATGGCGGGCCGCATCACGATCGCCGAGGTGGAGGAGCTGGTCGAACCGGGCGCGATCGACCCCGACCATGTGCACCTGCCGGGCATCTTCGTCCAGCGCGTCGTGGCCCTCAGCGCCGAGCAGGCCGCCGACAAGAAGATCGAGAACCTCACGGTGACACCTCAGGAGGTGCGGGTCTGATGGCCTGGACACGGGACGAGATGGCCGCCCGCGCGGCCCGCGAACTGCGCGACGGCGAGTACGTCAACCTCGGCATCGGGCTGCCGACGCTCATCCCCAACCACCTGCCCGAGGGCGTCCACGTCGTACTGGAGTCGGAGAACGGCATCCTCGGCACCGGCCGCTTCCCGTACGAGGACGAGGTCGACCCGGATCTGATCAACGCGGGCAAGGAGACCGTCACCGTGCTGCCCGGCGCGGCCTTCTTCGACTCCGCCCTGTCGTTCGGCATGATCCGCGGCGGCCACATCGACGCGGCCGTGCTCGGCGCCATGCAGGTCTCCGAACGGGGCGACCTCGCCAACTGGGCGATCCCCGGCAAGATGGTGACCGGTATCGGCGGAGCCATGGACCTGGTGCACGGTGCCCGCCGGGTGATCGTCACCATGACCCACACCGCCAAGGACGGCACTCCCAAGATCGTTGAGGAGTGCGACCTGCCGCTCACCGGGAAGGGCTGCGTGGAGCGGATCATCACCGACCTCGGTGTCCTCGACGTCACCGACGCCGGCCTCCTCCTCGTCGAGACCGCCCCCGGCGTGACCGCCGAGGAGATCACCGTGAAGACGGCGGCGAAGGTGCTCATCGCTGAAGGAATCCGGGCCTAGCCCTCCGCGACGAGTACATCCGCTCCATGCAGGCGGACGCCGGACCCCTTCCAGCACACGGCTGGTGTCCCTGGGGGTCCGGCGTATCGCCTTGCTCGCGCCCGGCCTCCGGGCCGGCGCGTGAGATCGCCGGCCCGACGGACTGTGAGCCGACGGGCCGGTCGACGTGTTGCGACTCCGCTGACCGGGCGCGCTCCCGGGCTTCTCCGCCGTGACAGACGACCGCCGCAGCCAGAGGTCGCTCTGGCTGCGGCGGTCGCGAGTTCTCCCCCGGGGGCACGAGGACGGTCAGCGGCGCTCGAACGCCGTCACACGCCCCAGTCGTCGTTGACGGTGACGGCGTCGGTGATGCGGAACCGGCCGCCCGGCACCAGCGGTGTGGTGGGCTCACCCATCACGACGACGTGCTTGCCGAACCGGGGTGCCAGCGGCCGGCCGACGTCGCGCTTGAGCCACAGCCGTATCAGGTGCCGGCGGCGCTCCGGTTCCGGGTGGTCGATGTAGCTGGTCCGCGAGTGCAGTGCGGCGTAGTTGAGCAGCCACTGCACGTCTCCCGGCTGGAAGTCCATGTCGATCGGCAGGCCGGGCTCCTGCGAGATCTCGTCGAAGAGGGTGATGGCCGCGGCCTGGTCGGGCGTCAGCTGGGGCACACCGGGGTATTCCTGGGCGCTGAAGATCATCGAGTTGCCGGCGTACGTGCTGAAGATGCCGTCGACGTGGCTGATGATCGGCGAGGTGTAGGTGAGTTCGGGGGAGTCGGGGTCCTGACGCCGCCAGTCCCAGTGGTAGGTGTCGAAGAGCCGCGCAGCGAGGTCCGGCCGGCGGCGCAGCATCTCGTTGTAGATCGTGGTGCCGCTGACCAGGCTGGAGGCCCCGCCGTCCTTGGCGCCGCGCAGGCACATCAGGGCGACGACGTCGGAGCTGTCCGAGTGGAACGGCAGCCGGTCCCGAATGCGGGAGGGCAGCGCGCCCTCGTCGGACATCGTTTTGTTCGACGTGGCGATCACGTGGTCGAGCAGGTCGCCCCGCTGGCTCTGCCCGATCGGCTGGCCGAGGTGCAGGCCCATGATGAAGAAGATGGCCCCGGAGACGGGGTCGCCGTACTCCTCGGTCCGCAGGCCACGTACCAGGATGAAGCCCCGGCCGGCGTCCATCTGGCGGGCGCACTCGTCGTTGAGGGCGCGACAGGCGTCGAACGGGTAGTCGGCGGCTGTGACGGTGCGCAGGTCGGGGTCGTCGGCGACGAAGCGCCGTCCCAGGGCTTCCAGCTCGGCGCGCTCGGCGTCACTGAGGATGTAGATCCACTCGGTGGACTTCGACAGCTCGTCGCCGCGCCAGGCGGACGGCCCGGAGATCGGCTGAAGACCGACAGTGGTGGTCACGATGATGCACTCCTCGAAGATGTGATGGGAAAGCCCGTCGGCGAAGACACAACGGGCGACGAACGCGGACGTCGAGGACGACGGGCGTTTCGGTGTCGCGGGGGCTCGTCACGTGGCGACGAACCGCACTCAGAAGGGAGTCTGAGGCTCGCCGACAGCCGTGCCGGGGCGCAGTCCCTCGCGGGGAGGGAAGTAGCTGAGCGGCTCGTCGTAGGTCCGGCGGCCGGCGCACGACACGAGCAAGGCGCCGATCAGGGCGACTGGCCTCATGCTGGTCCGTCCTTTCGAGAAGTGCCTCCACCATAGGAGAGGTCGGGGCCGTCGTCAATATGCGAGATGTCGTCTCGTGATGCAGTACATGAGGAGTGGATGGCCGACACGGGGCGGTGGACGCAGGAAGCAGCGCTGCCAGGTGATCCAGATACCGGTAGCCGAGGCTCGCCCGGGAACCCCTGCCCGCACCCCTGCGTACCCTGTCCCCGTGTCAGCCTCCCGCCTGCGTCGCGTCGCCGTTCTCGTGCTCGAAGGCGCGAAGCCGCTCGATGTCGGCATCCCCGCGCAGGTGTTCACGACGCGCGCGAGCATGCCGTACGAGGTGCGGTTGTGCGGTGCGGCGCCCGGTCTCGTGACCGGCGGCGACGGTCTCTCGTACCACGTCGCCCATGGCCTCGACGCACTCGTGTGGGCCGACATCGTGTTCCTCCCCGGCTACCGCCTCCCGGACCGTGACGATCCGCCGCGGGCCGTCGTCGACGCGCTGGTCGCCGCCCACCAGCGGGGCACCCGGCTCGCCGCCATCTCAACGGGTGCCTTCGCGCTCGCCGCGACGGGTCTGCTGGACGGCAAGCGCGCCACGACTCACTGGCACTACACGCGGGCGCTGATGGCGAGGCACCCGCTCGTTCAGGTGGACGAGAACGTTCTGTTCATCGACGAGGGCAGCGTGCTCACCTCGGCCGGCGCCGCCTCGGGCATCGACCTGTGCCTGCACATCCTGCGCGGCGACCTCGGAGTGGCCGCGTCGAACCACGCGGCCCGGCGCCTGGTCGCGGCCCCCTATCGCAGCGGCGGTCAGGCGCAGTACGTGCCGCGCAGCGTGCCCGAGCCGCTCGGCGAACGCTTCGCCGCCACCCGCGAATGGGCGTTGCACCGGCTCGGCGAGCCCCTCACCCTCGAGTCACTGGCGCGGCAGGCCGCGGTCTCGCCGCGCACGTTCTCCCGGCGCTTCGTCGAGGAGACCGGCTACACGCCGATGCAGTGGGTCATGCGCGCCCGCATCGACATGGCCCGCGAGCTGCTGGAGCGTTCGCAGCGCGGCGTGGAGCAGATCGCCGCCGACGTCGGCCTCGGCACCGGCGCGAACCTGCGGCTGCACTTCCAGCGCATCCTCGGCACCACACCGAGTGAGTACCGGCGCACCTTCGCCCAGGGCGAGTAGGCCGACCACTGGCGCGATCCTTTTGAACCGTGGCGATCACGCCACTGTCAGCGGGGCCGGCCGCGAGCGAGCCTGGTGGCAAACGGAAGGGACACCACTGATGACTCGCATCGCCGTCAACGGATTCGGCCGCATCGGACGCAACGTGCTGCGCGCACTGCTCGAACGCGACAGCGACCTCGAGGTCGTCGCCGTCAACGACCTCACGGAGCCCGCCACCCTCGCGCGGCTCCTCGCCTACGACACGACGGCCGGCCGACTCGGCCGTCCGGTGACCGTCGAGGGGGACGCCCTCGTCGTCGACGGCCGGCGGATCACCGTGCTGGCCGAGCGTGAACCGGCGCGACTGCCGTGGGCCGAACTCGGTGTCGACATCGTCCTCGAGGCGACCGGCCGCTTCACCTCGGCCAAGGCCGCCGGCGCCCACCTCGACGCGGGCGCGAAGAAGGTGCTCGTCAGCGCCCCGTCCGACGGCGCCGATGTCACCCTGGCCTTCGGGGTGAACACGGATGCCTACGACCCCGCCGTACACACGGTCGTCTCGAACGCCTCGTGCACGACCAACGCGCTGGCGCCACTGGCCGCGGTGCTCGACGAACTCGCCGGGATCGAGCACGGCTTCATGACGACGGTGCACGCCTACACGCAGGAACAGAACCTGCAGGACGGCCCGCACCGGGACCCGCGCCGCGCCCGAGCCGCGGGTGTCAACATCGTGCCGACCACGACGGGCGCCGCCAAGGCGATCGGCCTGGTGCTGCCGAACCTGGACGGCAAGCTGTCGGGCGACTCGATCCGGGTGCCGGTTCCGGTGGGCTCCATCGTCGAGCTCAACACGACCGTTGCCCGCGACGTGACGCGCGACGACGTGCTGGAGGCATACCGCTCCGCGGCGCAGGGGCCACTCGCCGGCATCCTCGAGTACTCGGACCTCCCGCTCGTCTCCTCGGACATCACCGGCAATCCGGCCTCGGCGATCTTCGACTCGGCCCTCACCCGCGTCGAGGGCCGCCACGTGAAGGTGGTCGCCTGGTACGACAACGAGTGGGGCTTCTCGAACCGCGTGATCGACACGCTCGAGCTCCTCGCCGCCCGCTGACCCGGGAACTCGGGCCCGCTGCAAGCCGGTTGACCGAGCTCCGGCTCTCGACACCGGCCGGCACGATCGGGACTCATCCCACAGCAGGATGAAGGATCCGGTCGCCGCCGCCGCAGAGCACCGCACCGCGGGCGGGCCCTCCTCCCGCAGGACCTCGATCCGAGGGCTCGGCGGACGTCATGACGGCGCCTGGGCGGGGCACTCGCAGGCGCATGAAGGCGATGCCGACAAGGCGCGTGCTGTCGGCCACCGTCGTACTGACGGTCCTCTTCGTCGCCGTGGCATGCGGTGACCACGGACGCGGGGAGTTCCTGGATACGAAGTCCAGTCGCCTGCGGGACGATGCGACGATCCTGCTGCTGGAGTGGAAGCCGCCCACCCGACTGGCGTAGTCCGAGGCGCAGCACCGCGCTCGTGGCCGGTCGCGGATGTCGGGCGCGAGCCCGTCCGCATGCCTGGGCCGAGCGTGGTCAGCCCACGCACAGCACGAGCAGGCAGATCTGCGACGGCGAGGTCGCGGCAGGCTCGGTGTTCGCCGGTGACGTCCCCGAGTCCGTGCTGCCGTCGGTGGCAGCGGGCGCGGGCGTCTGCGCAGGCGCCGTTGCCGCTGTGTCGGCCGTGTCGGCGGTGTCGGTGCGGTCGGACGCCGTCGTGTTGGATGAGTTGGCGGCGGACTGTGGCTGCGGGGCCGCAGGCGTCGCCGTACGAGGAGGGGCAGCGGCGTCGGGCTGCACGTTCGACGGCGTGGCGGGCAGCGACGCGGTGGCGTACTCCCCGTGCGGAAGGCCGGGCGCGGGCGACCGTGTGGGCGGTGTGGGCGAGGAACGGTGTGCGTCCGGCTCCGTCGATGTCGATCGCGCGTCCTGCGCCGCCTGCTGTTCGACGGCACTCGTTCCCGGGTCCGTCGCCGCTGTGGCCGTGTGCGCCCGGTCGCTGGACTGCCGGTGCGTCGAGGCCAGAGTCAGGCCGCCGCCGACGAGCGCGACGGCGGTCGCGACCACGGCCCGGCGCTGGTTCTTCTTCCAGCGGGCACGCTGGCGACGCCGTGCCGCCCGCCCCTCCGGCACGGCCGGCACGCCTTCGGGATCACCGGACCCGGTGGACTGCGGGACCCTCTCCAGGACGCCGGCGCCCGCCGACCCGTCCACACCGCCATGAAGTCGGCCCTGATGCCGCGTGTCCCGGGCCGCGGACTCCGATCCATCTGCCGCACCGGTCATCGCCGTGGCGAACAGACCCCGGTCGATGTGACCGTCGGCGGTGACCGGAGCGATGTCCGGTGCGTAGGCGCCGCACCCGGGGCACACCAGGGCGCCATTGAGATGCCTGCGGCACGTGGAGCAGTAGTCCATCTGCGGTCTTCCTGAGTCGGCACGCCGTCGACCCGACAAGGGGTCACGGCCCGGTCACGTTCGCACGTGGAATCGAGCGTTCAGTAACACTAACGACGCCTTCGAAAGGCAATGTGCAGACCGCGTGAGGCTCGTGCAGGGATTCTGGCGGCTTACGCGTGGGTGCGGTGGGGGTTGAGTCGGCGCGGCGGACCCCGCCCATGGCGACGGCGCCTGTCTTCGTGGCGTGAACCGTGAACTGCGAAGAGGCCGCGGTCCATCTGCGGTGGTGGGCCAACCGGTCGACATGCCTGGCGCGCATCACCTTCAGCCTGAGAAGGGCACGCCACTCGCACATTCAGGGGGAAATTCGCAGCACTTGTGCCCGAATTCTGAATGTCTCGCGGGCGTGTAACACGGCGGCCGATGCCTGGCGCAGACGTAAACGGACCCGTGCGGCGAATCGCGCTCGGGGCGCGGAAAACAGCGCTGTACTCCGCCTTGCACGATCATGCGTCAGATGGGAAACACGTGAGCAATCCCGACCCGATGTCCGGATACCGGTCCTACGACCAGCCCTCGACCCGGCCACCGCGTCACCCCCACCGGGACCGGACCGCCACACGACGCGCGGCCCTGGCTGTCCAGACGGTCGCCGACATCGCCGCCTGCTTCCTGGGCCTGTGGATTCTGCTCCATCTGCTCGGGGCCAACGAAGCCAGTGTCTTCGTGGAGTTCGTGCATGGCACGGCAGATCGGCTGGCCTGGTGGTCGCAGGACATTTTCACCATGGACACAGAGGGCCTTCGCGTCCTCCTCGACTACGGCCTGCCCGCACTGCTTTATCTGTTGGTGGGTCACGGAATCGCCGCGCGGCTCAACCGCGAATGACCGCATGTCCAGTCGGTCAAGCGGCAGAACCACAACACCGAGAAGGATCAGCCCTATGACACCCAACTCAGCCGAGAACGTCCACCTGCCCGTGTACGAGAGCCTGGTGCGTGAACGCGGGGATGCCGTGGCGGAGGCTCGTCAGGTAGCCGAAGAAACGCAGCACCAGGTGACGCAGGCACTGAACTGGCATGGCCCGGTTCAGCCGGAGTCCGCGTCCTGAGTGAGTCGGAGGGTGCCCGGGCGGAAGCCCCGCGGCCAGTGGCGTGGCGATCATGGCGGACTGGGAAATCCGGCCGGCGTCGCCGGCGGACGTCGAGGCGGTGGCCGAGTTGCGCGCCGTGGTGTTACGGGCGGACCTGGAACGGCTCGGTCGGTACGACGAGCGTCGAGTGCGGCAACGACTGCGCGACGGGTTCGACCCCGCGTACACCTGGGTGATCGAGGTGGGCGGCGTGTTCGCCGGCTGTGTGGCGCTGCGGCCGGCCAGGGACGCTCACTGGCTGGAACACTTCTACCTGGCGCCGCATCTGCAGGGCAGCGGTATCGGCTCGGGTGTGCTGCGCGAACTGTTGGGGTCGTGCGACCGCGACCGGGTCCCTGTCCGGCTGAACGTACTGCAGGGCAGTCCGGCCCGAAGCCTCTATGTGCGCCACGGGTTCACTGTCGAGTCCGAGGATCCCGTCGACGTGTTCATGGTGCGCAGGCCGGCATAGAAGGCCGGTCTCATCGCCGGTTTCGGGCGAACTTCCCCGTGTCCGCTCGGAGTTGACAGGACTTACGGGAGTCAGTGCGGTCGGCGTAGTCCCGCGATGAGGAGTTCGACCAGTCGGCGTGGGTCGTAGCGGGCATCGCTGTCCGCGCCGATGCAGAGGTTCCCGACGCCACGCATGAGTTCGTAGGCCTCGAGGTCGGGGCGGATCTCGCCGGATGCGGCCGCGGCGTCGAGCAGTTGGGCGCAGACGGGCACGAGGCGGTCGAGGAAGTGGGCGTGCAGGGCGTCGAAGCCGGCGTCGTCGGACCGCAGTACGGCGGCGAGTCCGTGTTTGGTCACCAGGAAGTCGACGAAGAGGCTGATCCACCGGCCCAGGGCGGCGTGCGGTGTCGGGCTGCTCGCCAGCAGGGCCGGACCGGCCTCGGCACAGGCGTCGACCTGGTGCCGGTAGACGGCGATGATGAGATCCGCTCGTGTCGGGAAGTGGCGGTAGATCGTGCCCAGCCCGACCCCGGCCTTGGCCGCGATGTCGCGTACCGGCGCTTCCACGCCTGACGTGACGAAGACCGCGGCGGCCGCGTCGAGCAGGGTCTCCTTGTTGCGCCGGGCGTCCGCCCGCTTGGACTGGGCCGAGCGCCCCGTGCCCCCGTCGCTGTCGTTCACCACGCCGCTCCCTCCGCTGCCGGGCTTGTCAAACGGAACAGTGTTCCGTATGTTTCCGGAACGAGGTTCCGTTTGCTCATGATGCCAGAGCGGGAGCCCCGCAACCAAGCCATGCGTGGTCGCCACGCTTCATCCACAAGGGAGGAACACGGTCATGCAGTACCGCACCTTGGGCCGCACCGGTGTGCAGGTCAGCTCACTCGCGCTCGGCGCCATGAACTTCGGCAGGATCGGGCGCACCACCCAGGACGAGGCCACCGCCCTCGTCGACGCCGCCCTCGAGGCCGGGATCAACCTCATCGACACCGCCGACATGTACAGCGACGGCGAGTCGGAGGAGATGGTCGGCAAAGCCGTCGCCGGCCGCCGCGACGACATCGTGCTGGCCACGAAGGCGAGCATGCCGATGGGCGACGAACGCAATCACCGGGGTGCCTCGCGTCGATGGCTGGTCACCGAGCTGGACAACAGCCTGCGCCGCCTCGGCGTCGACCACGTCGATCTCTACCAGATCCACCGATGGGACCCGGGCACGAGCGACGACGAGACCCTGTCGGCGCTGACCGACCTTCAGTGCGCGGGCAAGATCCGCTACTTCGGCTCCTCGACCTTCCCGGCCTACCGCATCGTGCAGGCCCAGTGGGCCGCACGCGACCATCACCTGAGCCGTTACGTCACCGAACAGCCCAGCTACTCGATCCTGCAGCGCGGGATCGAAAGCCATGTGCTGCCCGTGACCGAGCAGTACGGGCTCGGAGTGCTGGCGTGGAGCCCGCTGGCCTCGGGCTGGCTGTCGGGCGCGATCCGCGAGGGCCGCACCATCACCACCAGCCGCTCGGCGTTCATGGCGGAACGCTTCGACCTCACCATCCCCGCCAACCGCGCCCGGCTCGACGCCGTCGAGCAACTGGCCGGGGTCGCCGACGAGGCCGGGCTGACGATGATCCAGCTCGCCCTCGGTTTCGTGACCGCGCATCCCGCCGTGACCAGCGCGCCGGACCACCTACGGTCGCAGCTCGCCGCCGCCGACACCGTGCTCACCGCCGACGTACTCGACGCCATCGACGAGATCGTCGCTCCCGGCACCGACCTGGCCGCGCACGAGAAGTACGACACCCCGCCCGCGCTGCTTGACCCGTCACTGCGGCGCCGCTGACCGTCAAGGCCGGCCTGCGCACCCGCTCCCGCAGGTCCCCCGGCCGCGGGACACCGCGCAGTGAGAAGCTCCGTTCCCGGGATCCGGTCCGTGATCAGAGGTCGAGCACCAGCCGGGGCCCGCACGAACGCGAGACGCAGATCAGCATGGTCTCGCCCGCGGCGCGCTCGTCCTCGTCGAGCAGGGAGTCCCGGTGGTCCGGGGTGCCCTCCAGCACGTCCGTCTCACAGGTGCCGCAGGTGCCTTCCCGGCAGGAGAACAGCACCGGGACACCCGCCTCCTCCGCCACTTCGAGCACCGATCGGTCCGGCGGGACGGTGAGCGTGCGGCCCGACCGGCTGAGCACCACCTCGAAGGCGCCGGCCGGAGCGGCCTCGGCCGCCGGCGGGCGGACCGGGGCGAACCGCTCGATGCCCAGGGTCCCGGAGGGCCAGCCCGCGCACTGCTCCTGCGCGGCCCGAAGCAGCGGCTCCGGACCGCAGGCGTGCACCAGCGTGCCCTCGCGGGGCGAGCCGATGAAGGTGGCCAGGTCCAGCAGGCCGAAGGTGTCCTGCGGCCGGATCAGCACCCGGTCCCCGTGACCCTCCAGGCGGTCCACGAACGCCATGGACCCGCGGGTGCGGCCGCCGTACAACAGGCGCCAGTCCGCCCCCGCGGCCTCGGCGGCCTCCACCATCGGCAGGATCGCGGTGATGCCGACCCCTCCGGCGATGAAGAGATGGTGCTCGGCCGCGCGGAGGGGGAAGTTGTTCCGCGGCCCGCGCACCCGCAGGGCCGAGCCCTCGCCGAGACGGTCGTGGACGTACGCCGAACCGCCGCGGCCGTCCGGTTCGCGCAGCACCGCGATCTGCCAGGCCGCCTCGTCGGAGGGGTCTCCGCACAGCGAGTACTGACGGATGAGGCCGTTGTCCAGCAGTACGTCGATGTGGGCACCCGGCGCCCAGGCGGGGAGCGGTTCGCCGTCCGGGGCCCGCAGGACGAGGGAGACGACACCGTCGGCGGCCTCGATGCGGGCGTCCACGACGAGGGTCGTCTCGCTGTGGTCCGGCTGGGACCGCGGTGCCTCGGTGCCCCGGAGGACCTGGAGCGGTGGGTTGGTCATGTGCGTCAACCTGAGTCTCGTACGGGTGGGGGACGAGGGCGGGAGGTCGGGAACCTCAGACGCCCGGTACGTGCAGCAGCAGTGCGTCGCCCTGGCCGCCGCCTCCGCAGAGCGCGGCGGCCCCGGTGCCTCCGCCGCGTCGGAGAAGTTCCTGGGCGAGGGTCAGGACGAGCCGGGCGCCGGTCATGCCGACCGGATGACCGAGGGCGATGGCCCCGCCGTTGACGTTCACCTTCTCCAGGGGGACGCCGAGTTCGCGTACGGAGGCCAGGGCGACCCCGGCGAACGCCTCGTTGATCTCGAAGAGGTCGAGGTCGGCGGCCTTCAGCCGGCCGTCGCGTTCCAGCGCGTCGCGGACCGCCCCGGCCGGCTGCACGAGCAGCGACGGGTCGGGGCCCGCCACGGTGCCGTAGGCGCCGATCTCGGCGAGCGGTGTCAGACCCTCCCGGCGGGCGCGGTCCGCGCTCATCACGACGACGGCCGCGGCTCCGTCGGACAGCTGTGAGGCGTTGCCCGCGGTGATCGTGCCTTCGGGGGAGAAGGCCGGCCTCAGGCGCCCCAGGTTCTCCGCGGTGCTCTGCGGCCGGATGCCCTCGTCGGCCGCCACGACCGTCTCGCCCCGCCGCCCGGTCACCGTGACCGGGGCGATCTCCGCGGCGAACGCGCCCGACTCCTGGGCGCGGTGGGCCCGCTCGTGCGAGAGCGCGCCGTACTCGTCCTGCTCCGCACGCGTGAACGCGAAGGGCCGCTGGTAGCGCTCGGTGGCCGCACCCATGGACACCCCGTCGAAGGCACAGGTCAGCGCGTCGCGGTCGAGGGCGTCCTCGACCGTCGCCGCCCCGTACTTCCAGCCGGTGCGGGACCCGCGCAGCAGGTGCGGGGCGCCGGACATCGACTCCATGCCGCCCGCCACGACCACCTCGTGACGCCCCGAGGCGATCATGAGGTCGGCCAGGGCGATGGCGTGCAGCCCGGACAGGCACAGCTTGTTGACGGTGCTCGCCGGTACGGCGAACGGGACGCCGGCGGCGACCGAGGCCTGCCGGGCCGTGTTGGGACCCGTTCCGGCCTGGACGACATGGCCCATCACGACGGCCTCCACGTCGGCCGGGTCCAGCAGCGCCGCGGACAGTGCGGCGCGTATGGCATGGGCGCCGAGGTCGGCGGCGGACAGGCTGCTCAGCCCGCCCATGAGCTTGCCGATGGGCGTTCTGGCGCCGGCGACGATGACGGATCCGGGCATGTCCGGGACCTCCTGTGGGTGTGGGTGGGTCAGAGGACGGCGTCGACGGAACGTTCCGCGACCAGGTGGGCGGTCTCGTTCACCGAGTGCAGAACGATCCGTCCCCCGGGCATCCGCCGCACCCTGCTGACGGAGGTGTAACCGGGGTGGAACCAGAACATCCGGGGTATGTCGAGCACCGTCGCGAGGTAGGTGTTGGTGATCCCGCCGTGGCACACGGCCGCGATCCGCTGTCCGGGATGGGCGTCCAGCATGGTGTTCATGGCGCCCACCGCCCTGGCCCGGAACGCGTCCCAGTCCAGGTCCGGTACGAAGTCCTCGTAGCGTCCCTCGGCCAGCGCCACCGAACGAGGGTCGTCCGCGTTGATCTGCTCCGGCGGCGTATAGGGGTGCGAGACGTCGGTGTCCCACTCGCGCAGGTCCTCCAGTACGGCGGCGGTCATGCCCGTCAGCCGTTCGAGGGGCGCCGCCGTCTCACGGGCCCGCTGGTAGGGGCTGACGTAGAGGGCGTCGATGCCCTCGGCGGCCAGCCAGGGGGCCAGGCGCTCGGCCTGGGCGATGCCCTCGGGCGACAGGCCCGGATCGAACACGCCCGCGCGGGGGAGGCCGTGCCGGACGAGCAGGAGTTCCGTCATGAAGGGTCCTTCGCATGCGTACGAGTGAGTTCGTACGAGCAGTGAGTTCGTACGAGGAGTGAGTTCGTGTGAGCGGTCAGGGTGCGGCAGCGGTGCTCAGCCGGCGATCGTGCGGTCGGAGTCCCAGTAGGGGCGGCGCATCGCCCGCTTGTCGAGCTTGCCCATGGCGTTGCGAAGGAGTTCCGGGACGACCTCGTAGGTCTTCGGGCACTTGTACGCGGCCAGCCGCTCGCGGCAGAACGTGTGCAGTTCGCCGTCGGCCGGCCCGGGTCCGTCGGTCACGACGACCAGGGCCCGCAGCGATTCACCGAAGTCCGGGTCGGGCACGCCGATGACCGCGACCTCGGCGACCTGCGGGTGCTCGCGCAGCACCGCCTCGCTCTCCGCCGGATACAGGTTCACCCCGCCGGACACCACGACGTCCGAGGCCCGGTCGGTGATGAAGATGTAGCCGTCCGGGTCGACATAGCCGATGTCACCGAGGGTGAAGACGCCGGGCGCGACGTAGGCGGCCTTCGTCTTCTCCTCGTCCGCGTGGTAGCGCACGCCGCGGCCCTCCGGAGCGCGGAAGGCCAGCAGTCCGAGCTCCCCGGCGGGCAGGGGGCGGCCGTCGTCGCCGGTCACCAGGACCTCGAAGGGTGACTGGACGCGCCCCACCGAACCGGGGTGCTCCAGCCACTCGGTGCTGTTGATGCGCGCGACCGTGCCCGCTTCGCTGGCTCCGTACGACTCGGTCAGCACCGGACCGAACCAGTCGATCATGGCGCGCTTCACCTCCGGTGGGCATGCGGAGCCGGTGTGCGCGACCTGGATCAGGCTGGAGACGTCGTAGCGTTCGCGTACCTCCGCCGACAGGGCCAGCAGGCGGGTGAAGTGGGTCGGCACCATCACCGAGGAGGTGACCCGCCACCGCTCCACCCGGTGCAGGAAGGACTCCGCGTCGAACCGGCCGAGAATCACCACCGGTTGGCCGGCCGCCAGATGGCGCAGTGAGGTGAGCGGCCCGTTGTGCTGGAGCGGGCCGCACACCAGGTGCGGTCCCGGGGGGAAGCCGGGCCGGGCGGCCACCGCCTCCAGGTAGGCGGCGCTGTCCGGCACCGGGCCCTGCACCCAGCGCACCTCGGTGCCGCGGGCCCGTCCCGTGGTGCCCGACGTGTAGACCAGCGGCGGGCGGGCGGGGCGGCCGAGGGGCACCGGCACCGGCTCCGCCTCGGCCAGCCACTGGGTCCAGTCCAGGGCGCCGTCCTTGGCCGGCGTCCCGTGGACGACGACGGGGAGGCCGAGTTCCGCGCCCGCCTGCCGGGCGGCCGACTCTCCCGCCGGTCCGCTGATCACCGCCTTCGCGCCCGCGTCGGTGAGCAGGTCGACCAGCTCCCGGGCGGTCAGCTGCCGGGAGACGGCCACCGTCCCGACGCCGGCCCGCAGACCGGCCAGATGGGCCACCAGCGTGGCCACGGCGTTGTCGCCCAGCACGGCGACCCGGTCCGCCGGCTCGGGCGCGACCTCCAGGAAGCGCCCGGACAGGCGTGCCACCTGGTCGGCCAGTCCGGACCAGGACAGGCTTTCCTCGTCGTCGGCCAGTGCGGTCGCGTTCGGCAGTTCGCGGGCACGCAGGTCGAGTGGCTGTAGGGACATGGATCCTCCGGCGCTCCTGGTTCGCCCTCTCCCTCGCTCCACCGGGTGCACCCCGTCTGCCCAGCGGCCGGGCAGCGGGAGAGGCGACGCCAAGACTGTAGCGTTTATCAAGAAAGTACGGAACACTCTGACCCGAGACGGAGGCACCCACCCTTGTTGGGCAGGTGTGCAGCTCTGATCCGAGTCGCCCTTACTGAAGCAGTCATCTGGTAAGTGCCGTCTGGACCCGTGTGCCGAGGAGGTCACCATGCCCCAACCGAACGTGGACGAGTGGCGGGGCGAGGTCCGGCAGTGGCTGACCGCGACCCTCCACCCCCGACGGGCAGCGGAGACCACCGGTCACACCGCCGCCGATCTCGCCGTGTTCCACAACCTCACGGACGAGGAGGAGCGACAGCTGCTCGACCGCTGCCGCGCCTACCAACGCGCCCGGCACGAGGCCGGCTACCAGGCCCTCACCCTCCCCGAGGAGAACGGCGGCCAGGGTCTGACCGCCGCCCACGCGGCCCTCTTCGCACAGGAGGAGTCGGCGTTCGACGTCCCGCCGTCCACCGAGCTGATCAGCGTCACCGTGCGGCTGGTCGCCATGTCGGTCTCCCTGTTCGGGACTCCGGAGCAGCGCGAGACCTACGCCCGCGCCTTCCTCCGTACCGACCTGCTGGCCTGCCAGCTCTTCAGCGAACCCGGCGCCGGCTCCGATCTGGCCGCCCTGCGCACCCGCGCCCGGCGCGAGGGCGAGGAGTGGGTGATCGACGGCCAGAAGGTGTGGACCTCGGGCGCCCAGTTCGCCGAGTACGGCCTGCTGCTCGCCCGTACCGACCCGGACGTCGTCAAACAGGCCGGCATCACCGCCTTCCTGGTCCCCATGGACAGCCCGGGTGTGGAGATCCGCCCGATCCGCCAGATGAGCGGCGGCGCCTCCTTCAACGAGGTGTTCCTCAGCGGCGTACGCGTCCCCGACGGACTGCGGATCGGACGCCCCGGCCAGGGCTGGGAAGTCGCCAACGCCACCCTCGCCTTCGAGCGCACCGCCTCCGGCTCCGGAAACCGGCGCAAGGGCGGCACCTTCGACGACGTACTCGCCCTCGCCCGCTCGCTGAACCGGACCGGGGACCCGCTGGTGCGCCAGCGGCTCGCCGACCTGTACGTGCGCAGCGCGCTGCGCGCCGCCACCGTGGACCGCGTCGCCCGGGCGAGCGCGGCCGGCGGACGGCCGGGACCCGAGGCCTCACTGACCAAGCTCATGGCCTCCGATCTGCTCACCCGCACCGGACAGGTGGCCGCCGAACTGATGGGCGCCCGCATCAGCGCCGACACCGGCGAGCCCGGCACCTTCGCCTGGACCGAGCACCTGCTCGGCGCTCCCGGCTACCGGCTGGCCGGAGGCACCGACCAGATCCAGCGCAACCTGATCGGCGAGCGGGTGCTGAAGCTGCCGGGGGAGCCGCGGGTCGACAAGGTGCCGTTCTCCGAACTGTCCGGCAACTGAGCCGCGGGTGGACGCCACCCGCAACGGCGAACACCCGAAACAGCGAACCCCCGCCGCAGCGGACACGCGCAACCAGCGACATCCGCAACGAGCGGCATCCGCAACAAAGACACCCGCAACGACCGAGGAGTGACATCGATGGATCTGGGACTGACAGGTGCGAACGCGCTGGTGACCGGTGCGAGCCGGGGCATCGGCCGGGCCATTGCGGGAACCCTCGCCGCCGAGGGCTGCGCCCTGGCGCTGTGCGCCCGCGGTGAGGAGGCGCTGGCCAAGGCCGCCGCCGAACTGCGCGCCGAGGGAGCGACCGTGTTCGCCGAGCCGGTCGACGTCACCGACCCGGCCGCCCTCGCGGGCTTCGTGGAGCGGGCGGCCGCCGAACTCGGCGGACTGGACCTGCTGGTGTCCAACGTCTCGGCGGGCAACGTCAAGGGCCCCGAGTCGTGGGAGGCCAGCCTGCGCGGCGACCTGATCCCGTTCGCGACACTCGTCGAGGCGGCCCTGCCGTATCTGGAGGCCTCCGACCGGGCCGCCGTCGTGGCCATCGGCACCACCAACGCCTCCGACACCGCCCGCCCGGCCGGAGCCAACTCGTACTCCGCCCTGAAGGCCGCCGTCGTCCAGCACGCGTCCGCCCTCGCCCACGCCCTCGCCCCGAAGGGCATCCGGGTCAACACCGTCTCGCCCGGCCCCATCGACTTCCCCGGCGGCGCCTGGGAGACCATCCGCACCAGCCGCCCGGAGGTGTACGAAGAGGTCCTCGCCAAGCTGCCGATCGGCCGCTACGGCACCGCGGAGGACGTGGCCGCGGCAGTGGCGTTCCTGCTGGGCCGTACCGGCTCCTTCTGCGTCGGAGTCAACCTCGTGGTGGACGGCGGGCTGCTCACCCGCGTCCAGTACTGAGCCCGTGGCGGGCCCGGCCGGCCGCCTGGACGCCGTGCTGGTCTGCGGCGGGAGGTGGCACGACTTCGACTACGCGCGGCTGAGGCTGCTTCAGATGCTGGGTGAGCACCCCCGGGTGCGCACCACCGTCCATCAGGACTACGACTGCCTGCCGGCACTGGAGCAGGCCGACCTGCTGGTCACCTACACCTGCGATGTGCGGCCCCGCCCGTCCCAACGGGACGCGCTGGCACGGTTCGTGGCGCGGGGTGGGCGCTGGCTCGCCCTGCACGGCACCAACTCGGTGATCGAGGCGCCGGCCGACGGTGGGCCGAGGGTCTTCACGACGCCCCGGCTCCTCGGGGAACTGGCCGGAGTGCTCGGCAGCCAGTTCCTGGCCCACCCGCCGATCGAGCCGTACGAGGTACGGGTGACCCGGCCGGAGCATCCGCTGGTCGCCGGTGTCGAGCCGTTCACGGTGACTGACGAGCTGTACGTGTGCGAGCTGCACGGGGAGCTGGAGGTGCTGCTCCACGCCGAGTACACGGGGCCGTGCCGCGGGTTCGCCGAGGGGGACTCGGCCGCGCTCGACGAGGCGCCCCGTCCTGTCCTGTACCTGAAGCGGCACGGGCAGGGCGAGGTCTGTTACTTCACTCTCGGGCATTGCCGTGGCCGGTACGACGTGCAGGACCTGGGCGTGGACGACACCGGGCGGGTGGACCCGGGACCCTGGGAGACACCGGAGTTCCTGACGGTGCTCGGGCGCTGCGTGGAGCGGATGGTGGGCGAGCGGCCGCAGCCCTAGCCTTTCGCCCCCGCCGCCCCTTCCCGACCTTGAGGGCTCCGCTCCCAAACCCCCGCTCCTCAAACGCCGGAGGGGCTGATTTCCAGCCCGTCCGGCGTTTGAGGACGAGGCCGTTCAGGCCGAAGCGGGGGTCTGGGGGCGCAGCCCCCAGGGACGGAACGGGAAGGGGCGGCGGGGGCGAGGAAGCCGCCACAACCGCCCCCGTTCACCCGTGCGGCAGCACCACCGCACGGCCGTTGATCTTCCCCGCGTGCAGGCGCTCGTACGCCAGCGGGGCGTCCTCGATCGAGAAGGTCTCCACGTGCGAGGAGACACGTCCCCGCCGCGCGAGTTCGAGCACGTCGATGAGTTCACCCCGGCTGCCCCAGTAGGGCGCGGAGGCGGACACCTCGAAGGGCAGACCACCGCCGAAGCCCACCGCGAGCGTGCCGCCCCCGATGCCGACGACGGTCACATCGCCCTCCATCGCCACCGCCGCGGCGGCCACCGCGAGCGTCGCCGCGGCCCCCACGAAGTCCAGCACCACCTCGGCTCCGATGCCGCCGGTCAGCTCCCGCACCCGAGCCGCCGCCTCGCCGTCGGAGAGGAGCGTCTCGTGCGCGCCGACGGCCTGCGCGAGTTCCAGCTTCTCCTTGCTGACGTCGAGCGCGACCACCCGGGCCGGCGTCAGGGCACGCAACAGCTGTACCGCGAGATGGCCCAGGCCGCCGACGCCGATCACCACCGCCGTACTGCCCGGCACGAGCTTGGGCAGGGACGTGCGGACCGCGTGGTACGGAGTCAGGCCGGCGTCCGTGAGCGGGGCGGCCTGAACCGGGTCCAGCCCGTTCAGCGGCACCAGATGGCGCGGCGAGTCCACCACCATGTACTCCGCGAGAGCGCCCGGCGAGCCGAGCCCGGGCGGCATGATGCCGAGGCCGGCGGCGTGCGGGCAGCAGTTCTCCTTGCCCTCGGCGCACTTGCGGCAGCGGCCACAGCCCCACGGGCCGTACACCGCCACCTCCTCGCCCTCGGACACCCCGGTGGCCCCGCTGCCCAGGGCCGCGACGATGCCGACGCCCTCGTGACCGAGCGTCATCGGCAGCGGGTAGGGGAACTGTTCCTCCGGCCAGCTCATGACCGCCAGGTCCGAGTGGCACAGCCCGGCTGCCGTCACCTTCAGGAGCACCTGGCCCGGTCCCGGCTCGGGCATCGCGACCTCGACGACCTCCGGGGCGCTGCCCACGGAGCGGTACTGAATCGCCTTCATGTCAGGACTCCTGGTCCGGGGCGGGCACTCTGGGAGCCTCGGCGACGGCACCCGGCTTGCGACGGCGAAGCACGGCCGGCAGTGCGATCCGTCCGCCCGTGAGGACGAGCGCGACGATCAGGACCGAGCCGGTGAACAGGCTGGCGGCCCACTGTGCGCTGGTGGCGAGCCCGAGCCCGGTGATGCCGGTGCCGAGCAGGAGCACCGCGATCACCGTTCCCCAGGCGTTGAAGCGGCCCGCGCGCAGTTGGGTCGCACCGACGAAGGCCGCCGCGTAGGCCGACAGCAGGTACGGCGTTCCCGCGGTCGGCGATCCGGATCCCACGGAGGACACGAAGACGACTCCGGCGAGACCGGAGAGCAGCGCGGACGCCACCAGGGTCAGGAATCGCAGCCGGTCGGTGCGTACGCCCTGCAGCCGTGCCGCGTCCGCGTTGAAGCCGGTCGCGTACAACCGGCGTCCGGTGGCGGTGTGTTCCAGGAGGAACCAGATGGCCGTCGCGGCGAGGACCAGATACAGCACCGGCAGCGTGATGCCGCCCGCGTCGAGCTGGGCGATGCTCGCGAACGGCTTGGCCAGCAGCTTCACGCCGGTGATGGAGCTGTCGTTGGTGACCATGGTGATCAGGGACTGGATCAGTGCGCCGGTGGCCAGAGTCGCGATGAACGAGTCGACCCGCAGCACCACGACCACGATTCCGTTGATCAGCCCGATCAGCAGGGCGGCGGTCATCGCCAGGGCGATCGCGATGCCGGCGCCGAGACCGGAGGTGACCATGAAGTAGGCGGTCAGCACACTGGTGAGGGACATGGTGAAGGCGACCGACAGGTCGAAGACGCGTGCGGCCAGCGGAAGGACGACGCTGAGCGCGACCAGCCCGGCGACGGCGTTGCCGTTGAGGACCTGCTTGACCGTGGTGACGGTCGGGAACGTGTCCGGCGCCCACACGGAGAAGAGCACGGCGATCAGCAGCCACACGTAGACGGCGCCGATGTTCCGGAAGGACAGGGCGGCCACTGCGCGCCGGCCCAGTGCGCCCGGTGCCGCCGCGGCGGACACCGCGGGGACGTCCGGTCCGGTCGGCCGGAGCTCCGCGGCCCGGGTCGGGGTGGATGTCATGTCACTCGGTTCCTTCCATGGCGTGGACCAGCGCGGGCTCGGTGATGTCCGGGCCGCTGATCTCCCGTACGATCCGGCCGTCCCGTATCACCAGGACGCGGGTGCACAGCGCGAGCAGGTCCTCGGTGTCGGAGGAGGACACGATCACGCCCATGCCGGCGTCGGCCTGACGTTCGATCAGGTCGTACAGCTGGAGGCGGGTGGCGATGTCGACGCCCGCCGTGGGTTCGCAGAGCACGAGCACCGGCGGCTGCTGGGCCAGGCAGCGGGCCATGACGACCTTCTGCTGGTTGCCGCCGCTCAGCGTGGTGATCCGGGCCCCGCGGCCGGCCGTGCGCACGCCCACCCGCTTGATCCATTCCTCGGCGAGCGAGGATTCGCGGCGCCGGTGCAGTCGTCCGGCCCGGGCACGCAGCCGGTCGAGCAGCGGGAGGGTGAGGTTCTCCCCTACGGAGAAGTCGCCGATGACGCCCTCGCCCGCCCGGTCCGCCGGGACCAGCGGGATACCGAGCCCACCGGCGTCCTTGACGCCGGCCCACCGCTGGGAGCGCTCCGGCAACCGCACCTTGCCGCGCACCGGGCCGGTGTACGCCCCGCACACCGCGTACGGCACGACTTCGTGGCCGGAGCCCACCAGACCGGTGATGCCCAGCCGTTCCCCCTTGGCCAGGGTGAAGCCGATGCCGCGCAACGGACCGGCCCACAGGTCGCGGACCTGCAGGACGGGCTCGGCGGCGGCGGAAGGCAGCCGCGGCCGGTAGGTGGTCTCCATCTCCTCGCCCGCCATCAGTTCCGCCAGCGAGCGGGGGGTGAGTTCGGCGACCCGGCGGGTGGCGATCCGGCGTCCGCCGCGGATCACGGTGACCCGGTCGGCCAGCGCGAAGATCTCGTCCATGCGGTGCGAGACGTACAGGACGCTGGCCCCGGTGGCACGGATCTCCCGCACGATGTCGAAGAGCCGGGCCACCTCGCCGGGCGGCAGCACGGCGGTCGGCTCGTCGAGGACCAGGACGCCGCGGCGGCCCTCCCAGCCCTGCAGGGCGGCGGCGATGGCCACCACCGCGCGTTGGACGGGCGTGGCCGTCGACAGGGGCCGGCGTACGTCGATGCCGAGGCCGAACCGTTCGACCAGCGCGGTCGTCCGGCGTTCCATCTCCGACCAGCGGATGTTGCCGAGAGCCGTGCGGGCGAAGCCGCGGCTCAGGGCGAGATTGTCGGTGGCGCTCAGCTCGCCCACCAGTCCCAGCTCCTGGTGGACGAAGCGGAGCCGGTCGTGCCGGGAACCGGTGACCTGGCCCAGGCCGAACGGCTCGCCGTCGAGTTCGGCGACCGCCCCGGGCTCGGCGTGGTGGTAACCGGCGAGGATCTTGATGAGAGTGGACTTGCCGGAGCCGTTGGGCCCGATCAGCGCGTGGATCTCGCCGGGGGCGATGTCCAGGTCGACGTCCTCGAGCGCCTGGGTGCCGCCGAATCGCTTCGACAGCCCGGACACCCGCAGTACGGGTCGGTCGCTCTCATCGGTACCGGCCGACCCCCGCGTGGTCTCCTGTGACGTGTCAGCGTGCACCGCTGCTCCCTTCGTCGAATGGCGCCGCCGCCGGCACGTCGCCGGCGGCGGGGGCCGGGTCGGTCAGTTCAGACCCCAGAGCGCCTTGAACTGCGCCTGGTAGTCCTCGACGAGCGGGAAGTCGTCGAGAGTGGCGACGAGGTTGTCCTTGGTGATCAGCATGTTGGGCAGCACGGCCTTCTGGTTCACGTCCATGGGCTGGCCGGTGAAGTGGCGGGCCAGCGCGTCGACCTGGAGCCAGGCGGTTTCGTGGGAGTTCAGGGCCATCGCACCGTGGCTGAGGCCGCTCTCGATGTACTGGTAGTTCTGCGCGTCACCCACGTTCACGGCGATGCGCTTGTCGGTCACACCGGCGGTCTTCAGCGCGGTCGGCACACCCACGTTGAGCAGGCCGAGCGAGAAGACGATGTGGGTCACCTTCGGGTGCGAGCGGACGTACGAGACCACACGGTCGGGCATGTCCTTGCCGATCGCGGTGATCGGCACGTCGACGGTGTCGAGCGCGCAGCCCTCGCACCACTCCTTGTACTGGGCGGCGAACGAGTCCTTGACGGGCTTGAGGATGCTGTAGGTGGGCAGGTCGAAGTAGACGGTGTTGGCCTTGGCGCCGCTGTCGGACACCACCCACGAGGCGAGCATCTCGCCCTGGACGCCGACGTCCTTCGGCCCGTTGTTGAGCAGTTCGATCCCGTCGCCCACCACGTCGTCGGCGTTCGACTGGATGACCGGGATACCCGCCGCCTCCAGCTTCGCCAGCTGCTTCGCGTACACCGCGCGCGGGAATCCGGAGGCGACGACGGCGTCCGGCTTGTTGCGCAGTGCGTGCTCGTAGGCGGCCTGGACGGACTCCGGCGTGCCCTGGGTGGGGAGCAGCTCGACCTTCCAGCCGAGCTGGTTGGCCCCGGCGGTGAAGAACTTGGCCAGGTCGCTGCAGGACTGCACGCCGCACAGGATGAAGTCGATCTTCTTTCCCGTGGGGATCGGCTTGCCCACCGGTTCGGTGACCGGGATCTTGTCCGGACGCTTGGAGTACTTGGCCAGGGCTGTCCGGGCCGCGGTCAGGCCGGGGGAGTCTGAGGTCGCTTTGGCGGAGTCGGCGGCCGGAGTCGTGCCGGTGCCGCCGCAGGCCCCCAGGGCGAGCAGGGCGGAGACGGAGACGATCGCGGTGAGCGCGCGACGGACCGCGCGTCCGGGTCTGGAACTCATCGTTGAGTACTCCCGTGGTGTGGCGCCTGCGCTGCGGCGGCACGCGACGCTCCCGCGTCCGCGGCGGCCGGCTGTGTGCAGGCGGATTCTGTGCCGCCCATGCCGGGACGGCACGCTCAGGTGATCGAGCGGGCAGTGGGATCGCCGTCGTGGGGTACGACGCGGGCCGCCGAGGCAGGCGGGCGGCGCTGTGACCGGGACGTGACGAACGCTGCCCCAGGCCGGAGAGAAACTTGTGAGGCTCTACAGCCTCGGGTGCGACGGAGTGTGGCACGCGCTGTCGGGCTTGGGGAGGGGTCGGTCGTAACAAATTGGAGAGGGGCCCTGTCGATCCCCTGGATGCGGGGTTCCGTGGCGTCCGGGCGGAGCCGCGAGTATTGCTCCGAGCCCTGACCAATAACTACACTCACTCTAAAGTTTCTGGCTGAGGAGAGAAGATGGACGAAACGTCGGAGTTGGGCACGGCGCGGTGTCCCGGACCCAGCGTCCAGGACTACCTCGACCGGGACAGCCGACCGGTTCCCCCCGCCTTGAGGTACGTCAACAACGACTACCTCGGCAGCGAGGACATCGACACCACCCGCTTCACCTCCCGCGAATGGGCCGAGCGCGAGATGAGCCAGGTGTGGCGTCGCGTGTGGCAGTTCGCCTGCCTGGAGAGCGAGATCCCCGAGGTCGGCGACCACGAGGTCTACGAGATCGGCGACGACTCACTGATCATCGTGCGCACGGCGCCGGACGAGATCCGCGCGTACGTCAACGCCTGCCTGCACCGCGGCCGCAAACTGCGCACCGGCGGCGGCAACGTCGGCGAGTTCCGCTGCCCCTTCCACGGCTTTGCCTGGAACCTCGACGGCACGATGCAGACCCCGCCCTGCGCCTGGGACTTCCCCCATGTCACCCCGGAGAAGTTCGCGCTTCCCGAGGCCAAGGTGGCCACCTGGCGCGGCTTCGTCTTCATCAACATGGATCCGTACGCGGAGCCGTTCGAAAGCTACTGCGGCACCTTCGACGAGTACTACATCTGGCCCCTGCAGGACCGCTACAAGTCGCTGCACGTCGCCAAGGTGCTGCCCTGCAACTGGAAGATCGCCCAGGACGCGTTCATCGAGTCCTTCCACGTGATCGCCACGCACCCGCAGATGCTGCCCTGGCTCGCCGACGCCAACTCCCAGTACGACGTCATGGCGGACCAGCCCAACTGGAACCGCATGATCAACATCCAGGGCGCCCCCAGCCCGCACGTGGCCGACTCGGTCACGGAGGAGGACGTCCTGGAGACGTTCTACGGCTCGCGCGCGTTCTACGCGGCTGCCCAGGGCCGTGACCTGGTGATCCAGGAGGGGGGCGAGCTGCCCGCGATCCCGGCCGGCAGCACCGCCCGCCAGGTCCTCGCCGACCGGATGCGCGAACAACTGGCCGCCACCTCGCACCAGGACTTCTCGCAGACCGCCGACACCGAGCTGATGGACGCCATCAACTACCTGCTGTTCCCCAACTTCAACCCCTGGGGCGGCGCCAAGTCCAACATCATCTACCGGTTCAAGCCGAACGGCCTCGACCCCGACTCCTGCACCGCCGAGATCATCTTCATGTCGGCCCCGAAGACGCCCGGCGAGATGCCGCCCCCGGTCAAGATCCGCTGGGTGCCGGAGGACGTGCTCTTCGCGGACATCCCCGAACTCGGCGTTCTCGGACCGGTCTTCGACCAGGACTGCGAGAACCTCCCGTACGTCCAGCAGGGACTGAAGACGATGCGCAAGCCGGGCATCACCCTGGCCAACTACCAGGAGAGCCGCATCCGCCACTTCAACCAGACGCTCGACCAGTGGATGAGCAAGTGACCGAGACCCACCGGGTGGCGGTCCGGCCCCTGGGAGTCGAGCTGGAGGTGCGGGACGGCGAGGACCTGTTCAGCGCCGCCCAGCGGCTCGGCTACCGCTGGCCCACCGTCTGCGGGGGCAAGGCCACCTGCCGCACCTGCTTCGTGGAGGTCGAGGAAGGCGCCGAGAACTGTTCGCCCGTGGGCCCGCTGGAGCGCGAGGGCATCGAAGCCCTGCGCAAGCCGGTGGACGGCCTGACCCGGCTCGCCTGCCGGCTCCGGGTCGAGGGCCCGGTGACCGTGACCAAACGCGGCGTACGCCGCAGACCGCAGGAGTGAGCCGTGAGTGCCAAGCAAGTGACCCATCCGCTGACCGGGCAGGTGTACCGGCTCACCGAGGACGGGCTCGTGGAGGTGACCGACCCCAAGACCGGGGCGCAGGGCATCTTCGACTTCCAGGCCCGCTGGCAGTCCGGCGAACTGCGCCACGCCGACCTCCAGATGGCCGGCTGGGTCGGCCGCCTCGCCCAGCGGCGCGGCGCCCGACCGCCGGAGGCGTGAGCCGGTGCCGCCCCGTACCACCCGGATGGTCTGCCTGGTGCGCCGGCCCGAGGGAGAGCCGGCCCTCGGGGACTTCGCCGTCGAGGAGCGCCCGCTCCCGCCGCTCGGCGAGGGGCAGCTGCTCGTCCGCAACCTCTACATGAGCGTCGACCCGTCGATGCGCGGGAGGCTGGAGAGCACCGAGAAGCACTACACGCACAACTTCACCCCCGGATCACCGCTGGACGGCCGGGCCCTCGGCGTCGTGGAGGAGAGCCGCTGCCCCTCCGTGCCGCCGGGCACGTTCGTACGCCACCAGCTCGGCTGGCGGGAGTGGGCCGTCCTCGACCCGGCCGACACCGACGCCGCGGGCCGCATCGACCCGGAACTCGCCCCGCTGCCCACCTGGTTGGGGCTGCTCGGACAGACCGGCTTCACCGCCTACGTCGGGCTCGCGCGGATCGCCGGGGTGCGGCCCGGCGACACCGTCCTCGTGTCGGCGGCTGCCGGGGCCGTGGGCACCGCCGCCGGACAGTTCGCCCGGCTGCTGGGCGCCGAGTACGTCATCGGGACGGCCGGTGGACCGGACAAGTGCGCCCTGCTGGTCAAGGAGTTCGGCTACGACGCCGCCGCCGACTACCGCGCCGGGCCGGTGCGCGACGCCCTGTCACGGCTGGCGCCCGACGGCGTCGACGTCTACTTCGACAACGTCGGCGGCGAGCAACTGGCCGCAGCCCTGCACGCGTTGCGGACGGGCGGCCGTGTCGCTCTGTGCGGCATGATGTCGCAGTTCGGCGGCGAGCGGCGGTCCACCGACATCAACCAGCTGATCCAGGCGGTCCTCAAAAGGCTCACCCTGCGCGGCTTCATCGTCCGCGACCACGAGGATCTGCGGCCGGAGTTCGAGAGCCGCGTCGCCGACTGGCTGCGCTCGGGCCGCGTCACCGCCCGCGAGACGGTGACGGACGGCCTGGACGGCGCGGCACAGGCCCTGCTGTCCCTGCTGGCCGGTGGCAACGTCGGCAAGATGCTGGTCCGGCTGGCCGAGGATCCGTACAGCCGCTTGCGCGCGTAGCGGGCGTGGGCAGACGCAGGATCCCCCGTCACGCACGACGGGTGACCGACGGCTCTCACCTGCCCCAGATCCTCCGGTACGCCTCGCGGTAGCCGGGCGGGTCCCAGGTCGTCGCTCCGCCGCTGTTGGCGGCCGTGGAGATGTGGACCGGGGCGACGTATCCACTGGCGGGCTCACCGGCGAAGGCGCGGTTGAACTCGTCGACGATCTGCCAGCCCTGTTCGGCGAGCGGTTCCGGGACGGTGGCGGCCTGGAACTGCTCGCTGTTGATGCGCTGGAAGGCCGACGGGTCGCCGTCTCCGGCGCCGATGTTGAAGGGGGGACCGGAGCCCTTCCTGCCGGCCTCGCGCAGGGCGGGCGCCGCGTCGGCGAAGTAGAGGTCGTTGATGGCCACGGAGTGCGTCCACCTGCTGCCGAAGCGGGAGATGAGGGAGGAGACCTCCTGGGGGGTGCGGCTGCTCGCGTCCGGGATGGGGATGTTCTCGGACGCCAGGAGACGCACGTCGGCACAGGTCGCCAGGTGTTTCTCGATCAGTTGGGACTTGTTCCTGGCGAAGGGGATCGAGGCGTCGGTGAAGACGACGACCCCCGCCCGGCCGCCTGAGTGCGCGATGACCCAGTCGGCGCTGATCTGCGCCACGTCCTCGACCTGGGTCGTGACGTTGGTGAACAGCTTGGGCTCCCTGCTCGGTCCGGGGGAGCCGACGGCATGCCAGCCGATGAGCGGGATGCCCGCCGCGTCGGCCCGCGCGAGCTGGGCCGATGTCGCGTTGGGGTCGAAGCCGCCGAGGACGATGCCGGAGGGCCTGACGCCGACCGCCTGGCTGAGGGCCGCCTGGATGCCGGCGGGAGTGCCCTGCCCGTCGATGACCCTGACGTTCCAGCCGATCACCTTCGCGGCCTCCCGCAGCCCGCCGGCGACGCCGGCGACTCCCGGGTTGGTCATGGTCTGTGCGACGTAGACGATCGTTTTGTCCGGCACGGCCGCGGGGCCGGTGGTGGGGCCGTTCCAGGAGACGTCCGCCTTCTCGGCCCGCCGGACGGCGGATCTCGCCTCCGCGAGGGCGGCCGGGCAGCCCGCCGTGACCTGCTCGGTGGGGTCTTCCGGGCCGGTGGACGAGCCTCGCTCACACCCGACGACGGTGACGACGACCGTGGTCAGGGCCGCGAGAGCCGGGGCGGTCCTGCGGTACGAGATCACGGGTGCTCCTTGCTGTGGTGACGGCGACGGGCGGAGGCGTCCACAGATCGGGGAGGGACGCGGAGCGGGCCACGGGCTACGGAACGTCCTGGGCCTCCTGGGAGGTGCCCGCCGCCTTGCCGCCCCGACGGCTCGCGGCGGCGCCGGAGCGCAGCCGACGGCGGGCGGAGTACCCGGCGAAGCCGACGGCGAGCAGCAGGGTGGCGCCGTTGAACAGCGGGGTGACCCAGAACTGCGCGCCGAGCTGCCCGATGCCGGCCAGCCCGATGGCGAGGATGGCGACCGCCACGAGGGTGCCCAGGGCGTTGGGGCGGCCGGGTCTGATCGCGGTGGAGCCGAGCAGGGCCCCGACGAAGGCCGGCAGGAGGTAGTCCAGGCCGACACTGGGGTTGCCGATCTGCTGCTGCGCGGCGAGCAGGACGCCGGCGAAGCCGACGATCAGACCGGACAGGGCGAAGGCGTAGACGCTGTAGCGGCGCGTGGGGATGCCGACCAGGTCGGCGGCGCGGGGGTTCGAACCGATGACGTAGAGGTAGCGGCCCAGCGGCAGGCGCTCCAGCAGCAGCCAGAGCACGACGACCAGCCCGAGGACGTAGAACGCGGGCACCGGCAGACCGAGGAACGTGGAGTCGTAGAGGTCGGTGAAGGCCGGCGGCAGTCCGTTCGGCCCGGAGACGATACGGGTGCCGCCGGTGACCCAGCCGGTGACGGCGTAGAGCACGCTGCCGGTGCCGAGGGTGGCGATGAAGGAGTCGATCCGGGCGAACTCGACGACGACACCGTTGAGGACGCCGACGACCGCTCCACCGATGATCACCACCGCGCAGGCGAGCGGCCAGGACCAGCCCTCGCCGACGATCAGCTGGAGCACCATGACGTGCGCGAGGCCGAGACCGTACCCGATGGACAGGTCGAACCGGCCGGTGACGATGGGGACCATCGCGCCGAGCGCGAGGAGCGCGGGGACCGACTGGTTGGACAGGATCGAGGAGATGTTGTCGAGCGTGGGGAAGGTGTCGGGCAGTGCCAGGGAGAAGACGAGGAAGAGCAGGACGGCGAGTGCGAGCAGTCCGTACGCGCCGATGAAGTGTCCCGGGGAGTGCCGCGGCCGAGATCGGGGAGCCGGTGACGTGGACGTCGGCCGGGTCGTCCCGTCGCCCGTCGGTTCCCCGCTCATCCGTCCGTCTCCCCTCCGGTGAGGGGCGGCACGGCGGACGCGGTGCGGGTGAGCCTGGTGACGGTGAGGGCTTCGCCGGTCAGCTCGGCGGCCACGGTTCCGCGGACGAACACCAGGGCGCGGTGGCACACGTTCGCGACCTCCTCGAAGTCGGTGGAGATGAGCAGGACGGCGAGCCCGGCGGCCAGTTCCTCGTCCAGCAGGCGGTAGATCTCCGCCTTGGCGCCCACGTCCACGCCGGCCGTCGGCTCCTCGAGGATCAGCAGCCGGCGCTTGCTGTGGAGCCACCGGCCGAGCATGACCTTCTGCTGGTTGCCGCCGGACAGGACGGCGATCGGTGTCTCGCTGTCGTGGGGGTGCACCCGGAAGCGTTCGACGAGAGCCGTGGCCCTGGCGCGCTCGCGCCGGGGGCTGATCCAGCGCGGCCCCGGCAGGCCGTGGGCGCGCGGGTTGGCGAGCAGGTTCTCCCGTACGGTCAGTTCGGCCGCGCACCCCTCCTCCAGCCGGTTGCTGGTCACGAAGCCGACACCGGCACCGACGGCGGCGGCGACCGTACGCGGACCGTAGGGCCGCCCGTCCAGCAGCACGTGCCCGCCCACGAGGGGCCGGACCCCGGCCAGCGCCCTGCCCAGGTCCATGTGTCCGGCTCCGATGAGGCCCACCATGCCCAGGATCTCGCCGGGGCGCAGTCGGAGGTCGACCGGGCCGGCGTGCTCGGTCCGTACACCGTCGAGGCGCAGGACGGCGGGGGCCTCGGGGCCGGGAGCGGCGGCGCCGGGTGGTCGGTGAGCCGGGTCGCGGCCCACGATGTCCTGCACGAGCCGAGCGGCACTGTGGCCGGCGAGCCGGCCCTGGCTGATGATCCGGCCGTCGCGCAGGACGGCGAAGGAGTCGGCGACCTGGTACACCTCGTCGAGCCGGTGGCTGACGTAGACGATGCCGTGCCCCCGGTCGCACAGCTCGCGCAGGACGCGGAAGACACGGGCACAGTCGGCCGCGGGGAGGCTGGCGGTCGGCTCGTCGAGCACGAGGAGTTCCGCACGGGTCGACAGGGCCCGCGCGATGGCGACCAGCGAACGTTCGGCACGGGTCAGGTCGGCGATGCGGGCCTCGGGCGCGAGATGTCCGGCGACGATCTCCAGGGCCTCCCCGCAGCGCCTGCGCGCCGTCCGCCAGGAGATCAGCCCCCGGCGGCGCGGGTAGCCGGTGCCCAGGGCGATGTTCTCGGCGACCGTCATCCACTCGACGAGACCGAGGTCCTGGTGGATGAAGGCCATGTGCCGGGAGGCCGCGGCCGTGCCGAGCGGGTGGCCGGCCACGGTCACCTCGCCCTCGTCGGCGCGATGGACACCGGCGAGCACCTTGATGAGGGTGGACTTCCCGGCCCCGTTGGGACCCAGCAGGGCGAGGACGGCACCGCGCCGGACATCGAGGTCGACCTCGGCAAGCGCGCGAGTACCGCCGAACCGTTTGCCGAGACCCCTGATCCGGACCAGAGGGTCCTGGCCGCGGCCCACGGATCGGCTTGTCGGGGCGTCGGGAGCGTCGTGCACAGACTCTCTCCGGGGATCGGCTTCCGTGTTCCTTCCCGACTGCACCGGATCGGCTCACCTATTCGATGTCGGGAATATCGTCCCAATCTATCCCGGCGACGGTCGGCATTCCCGTAGGGACATCCAGAGCGCACTCGGCCCAGATGACCTTGCCGCCGTCGGTGTAGCGGGTCCCCCATGCCTGAGCGAGCTGGGCGACGAGGAACAGGCCGCGACCGCCCTCGTCGGTGGCGGCCGCATGACGCAGCCGGGGAGCGGTGCTGCTGGTGTCGGAGACCTCGAAGATCAGGGCGCGGCCGTGGATCACGCGTACCTGCAGGGGGCCGCTGGCGTGGCGGATGGCGTTGGTGACCAGCTCGCTGAGCAACAGCTCGGCGGAGAAGACGGCCTCGTCGAGCCCCCAGTCGGTGAGCCGGCGGGTGACGTCGGCGCGCACGCCGGAGACGCGGGCCGGGTCGGCGGGGAGGTCCCAGGTGGCGATCCGGTCGGGGGCGAGGGTCTGGGTGCCGGCGACGAGCAGCGCGATGTCGTCGGCGGGATGGTCGGGCACCACGGCGTCCACCACCGCCTGGCAGGTGTCCTCGGGGGAGGGGCCGGACCGGGCGAGGGCGTCCCGCAGCTGGTCGAGGGCCGTGTCGATGTCGCGGTGGCGGTCTTCGATGAGCCCGTCGGTGTAGAGGACGAGCCGGCTGCCTTCGGGGACGTGGAGCTCGGCGGTCTCGAAGGGCAGGCCGCCCAGCCCGAGGGGCGGTCCGGCCGGCAGGTCGGGAAACGTCACCGTGCCGTCGGGGCGGACCAGCGCGGGTGGGGGGTGGCCGGCGCGTGCCAGGGTGCACAGCTGCGAGGTGGGGTCGTAGATGGCGTACAGGCAGGTGGCGCCGATGATGCCGGTGCCGTCGGTGCCCGGTTCCTCGCCGCCTTCGTCCCGGTCGAGGCGGGCGACGAGGTTGTCGAGCTGGGTGAGGACCTCGTCCGGTGCCAGGTCCAGCTCGGCGAAATTGCGTGCGGCGATACGCAGCCGGCCCATGGTGACGGCGGCGTGCAGGCCGTGGCCGACGACGTCGCCGACGACAAGGGCGACGCGGGTGCCGGACAGGGGGATGACGTCGAACCAGTCGCCGCCCACTCCGGACTCGGCGGGCAGGTAGCGATGGGCGACCTCGACGGCGTCCTGCTCGGGCAGGCGCTGCGGAAGCAGACTGCGCTGCAGGGCCAGGACCATGCCGTGTTCGCGGGTGTAGCGGCGGGCGTTGTCGATGCAGACGGCGGCACGGGTGGTGAGTTCCTGGGCCAGCGAACGGTCGTCGTCCCCGAAGGGGGCGCGCTCTCGCGTGCGGTAGAAGCTGACGATGCCCAGGACGACACCGCGGGCGAGCAGCGGGGCGCTGATGAGGGAGCGCAGCCCGTACGCGAGAAGGTTTCCGGTGTGCTCCGGGCCCTGGGAGAACCGGCCGGCGGTGACCCTCAGGTCGGGTTCCAGTACTGCCTGTCCGTCGGCCAGGCAGCGGAGCTGGGGAGTGGCGGGACGTAGGTGGATCCGTTCGCCGAGCGCCTGGAAGGGGCCGTCGTCGCGGATGCCGTGGATCACCCGGCGGTGCAGGTCGGTGCGGGGATCGGCGGACTCCTCGCCTCGCAGGACCGCCTCGGGCAGGTCGATGGTGACGAAGTCGGCCAGGCGCGGCACGGCCATCTCGGCGAGTTCGCGGGCGGTGCGGGGCAGGTCCAGCGTGGTGCCGATGCGGGCGCTGGCCTCGGACAGCAGCTCCAGGCGCTGCCGTGCCGCGACGGCGTGCATGCCCACGCCCGGTTCGCCCAGCAGCACCAGCCGTCCGCCGGGCACGCCGTCGGTGCCGCTGTCGATGCCGCCCGGCGCGGCCGTGCGGGCGGTCGTGAGCGGCGCCTGCGCCCCGGTCTGCGCGTGAGTGGTCCCGAAGGGCGTGAGGTCGGCCAGGCGTGAGGTCGGCAGGACGGCGGGTGTGACGGCTTCCCGTGCCGCGGCGGCTTCCTGTGCCGGGGGGCCTTCCTGTGCCGGGTGGCCGAGCCGCGCACCCGGGTGCGTGAGTGCCGCGAGCCGTTGCCCCGGTGCGTCGTCGGTGAGGACCGCCTCGACGGCGACCCCCGCCACACCGGTGGCGCTCGTCACGACATGGCTGAGCAGGACGACCCGCCGGCCGTCCGAGAGGGGCACCTCGACGCCGGCCCGCTGGGCCGAGGCGATCAGCTCGGCGGCCTTCTCCGTGAGGACCGTCTGATCACGCCGGTTGAGGCCGCTGTGGACCAGATCCTCCACCGGGACCAGGTGCCCGTCCCCACCCGCCGCGCCGGCCCGCACCCGGCGCCTGGCGTCGAGATACGCGCTCAGCAGCCCACGTTCCCGTGCCGAGTTCTCCGCCAGGAGCCGCCGCTCGATGGCGCCTGCCGCCTCGCGTATCACGGTGTCCATCGCGGGATCCACGTCGGTGCGCGGACAACCGAGGGAGAGGATGCCCTCGACACCTCCGCTGAGCAGATCACGCACGGGGATCGCCGAGCAGGCATTGGCCTGTGAGCGCTCCGCGAAGTGCTCGGCGCCGTAGACCTGGCACAGCCGCCGTTCCGCGAGCGCGATGCCGATGCCGTTGGTTCCGGCGACCTCCTCGGCGAACACGAACCCCGGAACGCTCTGGATGGGGGCGAGTTGCCTGGCCATGGACGCCTCACCGAAGCGGCGCTGCAGCACCGTCCCGTCGGCGTCGGCCAGAGCGACGTTCATGCGGCGGCCCGCGAACCTGGACTGCAGCCAGTCGAGCACCGGACCGGCCGCGTGCACGAGCCGGCTGTCCAGATCGACGTCCTCGCGGAAGGGGAGCTCCGTCTGGTCCGGGGAGAGCCCGAGCAGGACGGAGCGCTGCCAGGAACTGAGGATCAGGTCCCGCACGCCTCCCTCGACCAGTCCGCCCTCCAGGAACCGCTCACGGGCACGTGAAGGACCGATGGAATCCCCCACAAACCCCATGCGGATCACTTCCCTCATCGGACCGTGGTCGGCTGCCGCCCGGTCGCTCGCCGTTCGAGAAGCCGCCCGCTCTCATGTAGATATTAGAACTATGTCCATGAGTAAGCGTGTTTCGCCCATTTGAAGAAAGAATTTGACGGGGGCGGCTAGCGCATGGACCGCGCCGCCGCGACGCTGAAGATCTTCAGGGAGACCCCCACCCGGGTCAGCCCGGACGTGGCCGCGCGGAAGTCCTTGATGTGCGCCGTGGTGAAGTGCTCGTCCAGAGCCTGCTGGGACACCCAGCGCTCGTAGACCCGGATCCGGCGTTCGTCGGAGGGGTCCGCGGCCATGGCGTAGTCCAGACAGCCGGGCTCCTCCTCGCGGGTGCGCTGCCCGACCTCGACGAGATGCCTCAGCATCGTGTCGCGATCCGATGCCTCGTAGTCCATCCAGCCGGCGACGATGATTCCCGCTGCGGCGTCCTCTGCCACGGTGGTTCCTTTCCACGGTCATGCCCGTGGGCCCGCCGCCCTCGGTCAGGAAGGAGCGACGGGCCCGCGGGCCGTTCAGATGGCGAGTGCCGCCGGGACGCTGTCCACGGTGACCGTGCCCTTGGTGCCGTCGACGGTGATCACCATGCCGTCCCGCAGCCGCTGCGTACCGCCTTCGACGGAGATGACGGCCGGGATGCCGAGTTCGCGGCAGACCACGACGGCGTGGCTGTTGAGCGCGCCCACATCCACGACGGCCGCTCCGGCGACCAGGAACAGCGGGGTCCAGGCGGCGTCCGTGATCGGCGCCACCAGTACCTCGCCCGGCTCCAGCGCCTCGCACGAGGCCGGGTCGGAGATCACCCGCACCCTGCCGGTGTAGGTGCCCTGGCTGCCGCCGACGCCGGTCAGCACGGCGCTCTCCTCCGCGGCCGCGATCCCCTCGTCGCTGCGTCGCGGCCAGGTGTCGATCTCGGTCTGCGCGTCCGCCGCGACGAAGAACGGAGGCTCCAGCTCACGCAGACCGGCGTACTCCACGAGCCGCTGGGCGATGACGGGGCCGAAGGACTCCGGGGCGGCGACATAGTCGTCGAGCTCGGTGTCCAGCAGCATCATCACGTCCTCGGGCTCGGCGAAGACTCCCGCCTCGACCCCACGGCGGCCCAGCTCCCGTACCGCCATCCGGATCTCGTTGATGACGGACACACAGTTCGCCTTGGTCCGCTCCCGGGCCGGGATCCACACCTGCGAGGCGTGCATGCCGGCGTCGAACATCGGCTGCGCGTCCTCGGGGAGCGCGGCCCGGATCTCCGCCGCGATCTCCGTACGGCGCTCCGTGAGCCGGCGGTGGCGCTCGGCGGGGGAGTCGTCGTCGGCGCTGTGCCTGATCCGGTCGACCAGGGCCAGCGCCTGGACGGGCGAGGCCTCCCAGGACAGTGCGTGGATGTCCCACTCGTTGGGGCCGCGGTCGCCGGAGTCCGCCAGGAACTCCTCGAAGGAGTCACGGAACGCCTTCACGTCCCCGCTCGCCCCGTCCAGCGCCCGCTGCACCGCGGCCGGTCCCTGGTCGAACAGCGCGGTCAGCTCGGCCGAGGCCACGACCTGCCGGGACAGTGTCCACAGCCCGGTCGAGGGGGAGGCGGAGTCGACGTCGCCGAGTCCGGCGATGAGGTCCAGCATGGTGCCGGGGCGGTCCAGGCTCGCGCACAGCGGACCGAGGATCGCCGGTCCGACGGAGGCGGGCAGCGACGACTCGACATGGCGCTGGAAGGTGATCTCCACGTCGTCGAGCAGCGAGCGGGCGTGTGCCACCAGTTCCGCGTCGGACAGCTGCGCCAGGTCGGGCCGCTCGCGGCGGACGCGACGCAGCCGCTCCTGGTCGGCGTCGGCCTCGGGGAAGTTGGTCTGGCCCAGCATCCGCTGGACGGTCGCACCGGCCTTGGCCGTCAGTTCCCCGTCCTGGTCGTCCGGGTGCGCCACGTACGCCGGGGTGTCGGAGCGCTGGCCGACGAAGGCCGTGTCGATCTGGTCGGCGGTCTGCCCCATGCGGATACCGAACAGCCGCATGTGGGAGAGGTTCAGGTAGAAGTAGCCGCCGAACATCCCGACGAAGGGAGGCCGGGGACCGGTGACCTCCTCCTCGCGGTAGATGCCGAAGCCGACGAAGCCGTTGCGCCAGCCGTGCAGACCGCGCCCCCACACCAGGGACCAGCCCAGCGGGCTGGCCGGCTCGGGCAGGGTCTCGCCAGCGTTGGCGCGGGTGTAGTGGGGCAGACGCTCGCTGCGCTGCCAGTCAGTGATCCAGCTCTTCATGCCGAGCGTCTCCCGCTGTCCGTGCCGGTCCGTACGACTGCGCTGGTTCGTGCTCGTGCGCCTACCACTGGGCCGTACCGCCGTCCACGCTGATCAGCGTGCCGGTGATGCCCGCGCCGTTGTCGCTGGCGAGCAGCGAGGCGACCGCGGCGACCTGCTCCACGGTGGTGATCTGCTTGGTCGCCGCGTGCTCGGCGAAGCGGCCCAGCCACACCTCGTAACTGATGCCCTCGGCCTCGGCAGCGGCGGGGCCCGCGGCCCGCATCAGGTCGGTGTCGACGGCGCCGGGGCAGATCGCGTTGCAGGTGATGCCCTGGGTGCCGTACTCGAAGGCGGTCGCCTTGGTCAGGCCGTGGATGGCGTGCTTGTTGGTGATGTAGTGGCTGATCGCCGGCTTGTTGGCCTGCTTGCCCTCGACCGAGGAGATGTTGATGATGCGGCCCCAGCCGCCCTCCAGCATCTTCGCCAGCGCACGGCGGGTGCCGTAGAAGTAGGCGTTGAGGTTCAGGTTGAGGGCGTCGTGCCAGGCCTCGTCGCTGAGCTGGTGGACGGGGGCGAAGCCCGAGGTGCCGCCGACGTTGTTGACCCAGATGTCGAGCCGGCCGAAGCGCTCCGCGGCGAAGTCCGCGAGGGCCTCGATGTCCTCCTGGCTGTTGGCGTCGCAGGGGTGGAAGACGGCCCGGTCCCCGGCGTCGAGCTCCTCCAGGGCCTGCTTGCCCTTGAGCTCGGAACGGCCGCTGATGACGACCGTGGCGCCCTGGGCCAGGAAGGCCTCGGCGATGGCCCGTCCGATGCTGCGTGTGCTGCCCGTGATCACCGCGACACGTCCGTCGAGGCTGCCCGTAGCCACCATGTTGTTCTCCTGCGTGTCTGGTTGGTTGGTCACCTGGCGGCTCTTGCTGTGTTGTCCAGGTGCGCGTGAACGGTGCGGTGGAAGTGCTGGAGTCCGGGCTCGTTGCGTCCGAAGACGAAGTCGGTCCCGTTCAGGGCCGCAAGCCCCTGCTGGACTCCGTAGGTGGTCGCGTAGTCCTCGTCGCGGACCACCTCGTAGAACCACTCGCCGAACTTGTCGGCGGCGTGCCGCTCCTCCTCGGTCACCGCCGGATCGCGCAGCAGGATGATCTGCTGGGTGACCGACTCGGTGGCCGTCCGGGGGAGTACCAGGGAGACGGCGATCTTGTTGCGCCAGCCTCCGGCTATGGCGAGCCCGGGGTAGAGCCAGTAGATGGCTCCTACGCACTCTCCCGGGTCGCGCTGGTCCGGGGGCAGCTCGACCGCCTGCGCGATCGGTCGCAGCGCCGCCGAGAGGCGCTGGTGGGGGCCCCAGGTGTCGTGGGCCATCATGTTGGAGAGGTTCGTCTCGAACACCGTCTTCGGGTGCAGCGAGGCGAAGTGGTACGTCTCCAGATAGCCGTCGAGCGTGACCTTCCAGTTGGGACTGGTCAGCTCCTTGGTCCCGTGGTGGTGGCAGTCCGCGAGGCGCATCCCCTCGAGGAGCGGCTGCAGGTCACCCAGCCACTCGTCGAGGTCGGGTTCGGCCGCCGGGTCCAGTGAGACGAAGACGATGCCGGCGCGCTCCCCGACCGGGAGCCGCAACAGGCTGCGTCCCGCGCGTGACACATCGCCGAAGGTCTTCTCGGCGTACACGCCCCGCAGCTCCCCGGCCAGGTCGTACGACCAGGAGTGGTACGGGCAGGTCAGCCGCTTCGACACACCGCAGCCGGGCTCGATGATCTTGGCCCCGCGGTGCCGGCAGGCGTTGATCATCGCGTGCACGACGCCTTGCCGGTCCCTGGTGATCAGGACCGGAACGCCGAGCACGTCCATCGCCTTGTAGGTGTTCGGCCCGGGCAGCTCGGCCGACATCGCGAGCGGAAGGGGAACGGTCCGGTGGACCGCGTCCATCTCCCGCTGCCAGCGGTCGGCGTCGTAGTAGTTGGCGACGGGTTCCGTCCACTGGCCGTCCGCCTCGTGCGTCGTGTTCGCGCGGTAGTGCTCCATCACGCGCTCGACGAGCTCGGCGGCTTCCCGCCGCATCGCCACGGACGCGGCGCCGGTCGACCGGTCCTGGCTGATCCACGAGGAGTATTCCGGCGCCGGAGGTGGCTGACGATCGGCGTCTGCCGCCCGGATCTCCGGTGAACTGGTCTGGACCACGGTGTCCTCACAATCCTCCCAGCCGCGAGCTGATGTAGGGCTGATGCCGCGGCGGCTGGGCTGTGAGCGACACGACAACAGGGGTAAGTGTTGTCTGTCAATAGAAAGTGCGGAAGTGGCAGCTCAGTGCCTCGCAGGTCACATCGCCTTCGCCCGGGACAAAAGGGTCCAGACATGAGGCGATCTTTCTATTGACCGGCTCCAGTTGCCGGAGTGTGATGGCCGCACACTCGACGGAGAGACGGTGCGATGGCCGACGACATGACCGATCCGGGGCCCGCGGTGCGGGCGCGCATGACCGAGCCGTTCGAGGCGGGAGTCGTCGTACGGGACCTGGAGCTGATGGAGCGCTTCTATCGCGAGGTGCTCGGCTGTGTCGAGGTGCACCGCTCCCGCGTCCCGGCGTCCATCGGCATCCCGGCAGGGCTCGGCGACGAACTGCTCGTCGTCTGGCTCCAGGTGCCCTCCGGGGGCACCGTCAAGCTGATCCGGCCTCGGTTCGCCCCGGCTCCCGTCCAGTCCGCCCTGTCGCTGACCGCGCGCCGGGGGCTGTCGTACCTGACCTTCCATCTGGACGACATGGACCCGCTCGTGACGGCTCTGGCGGCCGGGGGTGCCCGGCCGCTCTCGGACCCGGTCGTGGTGTGGGCGCGAGGTCGCCGGATCAGCTTCTGGGCGGATCCGGAGGGCAACGCGCTGGAGCTGGTCGACCAGCGCGGAGGGGTTCGGAAGACGGTCGGCTCGGGCCGTAGTAATTAGAGAACCTCTTCAGTAAGGTGCCCCTGCTGGTTACTGTAGACCGGCACAACAAAGTCCGATTGCTGTGATCACCTCGCTCGGGGCGAAGGGGCGGACGATGGCTCAAAGGGCATCGAAGAAGTCGGCCGATCCGGTCGCGAACCAGGCATCCGCGCAGGTCATCAGGGATCTGCACGAGCGCATGGTGCGCATCCGCCTGTTCGAGACCGAAGCCGGAAAACTCATGGAAGCCGGCAAGCTGCCGGGCTTCCTCCACCTCTATGTGGGTCAGGAGGCCGTTGCCGCGGGTGTGATGGCAGCCCTCCGCGACGACGACCAGATCACCTCGACGCACCGGGGCCACGGCCACGCCGTGGCCAAGGGCGTCAGCTTCAAGCACATGTACTCCGAGTTGTACGGCCGCGTCACCGGCGCCTGCCTCGGCCGCGGCGGCAGCATGCACATCAACGACGTCACCCTCGGCATGCTCGGCGCCAACGGCATCGTCGGCGCCGGCATCCCGATCGCCGTCGGCGCCGCCTTCGCCGCCCAGTACAGGGGCGAGGACAACATCGCCGTCACCTTCTTCGGCGACGGCGCCACCAACATCGGCAGCTTCCACGAGGGCGCCAACATGGCCGCGATCCTGCGCCTGCCGGTGCTGTTCATCTGCGAGAACAACGGCTACGCCGAGTTCACCCCGCAGTCGAAGCACATGCTGATCACCGACGTCGCCGACCGGGCCGCGTCCTACGGCATGCCCAGTGTGATCGTCGATGGCATGGACGCGCTCGCCGTCCACGAGGCCACCCTCGAAGCCGTCGCCCGCGCCCGGGCCGGCGAGGGCCCCATGTTCATCGAGGCCAAGACCTACCGCTACTACGACCACCAGGGCGTCAAGGGACTGCGTCACCCCTACCGCTCGGACGCGGAGGTCGAGGAGTGGAAGGCCCGCGACGCGATCGACCTGCTGGAGACCCGGGCCATCGCCGACGGCACCGCCACCCGCGCCGAGCTGGACGACACCTGGCAGCGCACCCGCGACGAGATCGCCGAGGCCATCGCCTACGCCGAGGCCAGCCCGCTGCCCGACACCGCTGACCTGCTCCTCAACGTCTACTCGGGATGAGCGCCATGACCACCATCACCGAAGCTCCGGCCCCCGCTCCGAACGGCACGGGCCGCAAGCTCAGCTACGTCAAGGCCTTCAACGAGGGCCTGGCGCAGGTCATGCGCGAGGACGAGAACGTCTTCGTCGCCGGCGAGGACGTCGCCGGTTACGGCGGTGTCTTCCGCATGTTCGACAACCTGCTCGACGAGTTCGGCCCCCGCCGCATGATCGACACCCCGATCTCCGAGGCCGCGCTCGTCGGCCTGGGCGTCGGCGCCGCCGCCCGGGGACTGCGCCCCGTCGTCGACCTGATGTTCATGGACTTCATCGGCGTCTGCCTGGACCAGATCGTCAACCAGGCCGCCAAGATGAAGTACATGTTCGGCGGCTCCGTCTCGGTGCCGCTCACCATCACCACCGCCTCCGGCGCGGGCCTCGGCGCCGCCGCGCAGCACAGCCAGAGCCTGGAGGCATGGCTCGCGCACGTGCCCGGCCTCAAGGTCGTGATGCCGTGCGACGCCTACACGGCCAAGGGCCTGACCGTCTCCGCGATCCGGGACAACAACCCGGTCGTCGTCATGCTCAACAAGGTCCTGCTGGGCAGCAAGAGCGAGGTGCCCGAGGAGATCTACGGCATCCCGCTCGGCCAGGCCCACACCGCGCGGCAGGGATCCGACGTCACCGTCATCGCCCTGGGCCGCATGGTGGGCGAGGCGCTCGCGGCGGCCGAGGAACTGGCAGCCGAAGGCATCGAGGTCGAGGTCATCGACCCGCGCACCGTGCAGCCGCTGGACACCGAGACGATGATCGCCTCCGTGCGCCGCACCAACCGGGTCCTCGTCGTCCACGAGGCCGTCACCTTCGGCGGGCTCGGCGGGGAGATCGCCGCCCAGATCCAGGACGCGGCCTTCGACTACCTGGACGCTCCTGTCCTGCGCATCGGCGCGCCCTTCTCCCCGGTGCCGTTCTCCCCGGTGCTGGAGAAGGCCTACGTGCCCGACCAGGCCCGCATCGTGCGGGGCTGCCGTCGTCTCCTGGAAAGGTCGTGACGTAGTGGCGGTCGAGGTTCTGCTGCCGAAGATCGGCCTGACCATGCAGGAAGGCACGATCGACGAGTGGCTCGTGCCGACCGGCGGCTTCGTCGCGGAGGGCGAAGCGCTGCTGCGGCTGGCGACCGACAAGGTCGACGTGGATGTCGAGGCGGAGGCCGGGGGACTGTTCCACCCCGCCGTCCAGGCCGGGGCGACGCTTCCGGCCGGGGCGCTGATCGGCTGGCTGCTGGCCGAAGGCGAGCAGCCGCCGGGCCCGGGGGGCGCGCCGATGCCCGCCGGGCCCGGATCCCCCGGCTCGGAGGCGGTGCCGGCCGCCGAGGGTGTCGCCTCCCTGGCGCCGTCGCCGGTCGGCACCGCTGCTCCCACCGGCCCGGGGGGCAGGCTCCTGGCCTCCCCGAACGCCCGACGGGTGGCGGCCGAGACCGACGTCGACCTCACCGCCGTACGCGGCACCGGGCCCGGCGGCCGGATCGTCTCCGAGGACGTGGAGGAGTACCTGCTACGGCAGGCGGCACAGCCGCCTGCCGTCCTCGGGGCGGACCCGGTGACTCCCACCTCCCCGCTGGTACGCCGGCTGGCGAAGGAACGGGGCATCGACCTCGCGGACGTACGCCCCACAGGTGCGGGCGGGCGGATCAGGCGGGCCGACCTCGACGCCGTCACCCCGGCCGAAGCACCGGCACCGACTCCGGCGGCGGCCCGCCAGGCCACCGCGTCGCCACGGCCCGGGGACGTCGTCCCGCTCACCGGGATGCGCGGCGTCATCGCCCGCCGGATGCACGCCAGCCTGCAGGAGATGGCGCAGCTGACGCACGGCTACGAGGTGCGGATGGACGCCGTCGTGGCCCTGCGGGCCCAGTTGAAGCAGGAGTGGGCCGGCAGCGACCTGCCGGTGCCGAGCCTGGGCGACTTCCTGATGAAGGCCGCCGCGCTGGCGCTGCGTGAACACCCGCTGCTCAACGCGGGGGTGTTCGAGGACGGCGTGCACCTCTACGAGGGCATCCACCTCGGGTTCGCCGTAGCGGTGCCGAACGGCCTGCTCGTTCCGGTGATCGAGGACGCGGTGGAGCTGCCGCTGCCCGAAATGGCCCGGAGATCAAGGGAGTTGGCGGAGAGCGCCCGATCCGGCCGGATCTCCCCGGCGCTGCTGGAAGGCGCCACGTTCACCGTCACCTCGCTGGGCGGCTACGGCGTCGACTTCTTCACTCCGGTGATCAACCCCGGCAATGTCGCCATCCTCGGCGTGGGCCGGCTCAGGGACGGCGTCGAGTGGGTGGACGACCAGCCGCGACGCACCCAGGTGCTCACCCTCAGCCTCACCTTCGACCACCGCGCCGTGGACGGGGCGCCGGCGGCCGAGTATCTGCGCACGGTCGGTGAGCTGCTGCGAAAACCGCTGCGGCTTCTGGTCTGACGACCTTCCCGACCCCGCCTCCGCGCCCGTCGACCGTTCCCACCCATCCGGTCGGCGGGCGCGGCCCGCTGTGTCCGGGCCCGGTCCGCGTCGGCTACTCGGCAGCCGGATCGGCGATCCGCTCGGCGAGACGGCCGACCTCGCGGAGGAACGAACGGTGTCCGAGGGAGCGGTAGACGTCGTCCCCGCGGACCTGCGAGACCGCCGCGGTTTCGAGCAGCGCCAGCACCCCCAGGCCGATCACCGCCGCCTCCGCGTCCGTGACCGGTTCACGGCCCTTGCGGATCAGCCGTACCAGTTCCTCCAGCAACTGCGTCCGGATCTCGTGCCGCAGCGTCTCCGCCTCCTGGCTCATGCCGGCCGAGGAGACGAAGAAGACGGTCGCGGCGGACCGGTGCTCACCCAGCCAGACCACCAGCGCCGTGACGGTCGGGCCGATGTCCGCGCCGGGTTCGTGCGCCTCGGTGAGCGTCTCCACCTGCTCGCGCAGCGCGGCGGCGAACACCCGCATACCCTCCACCAGAACCTGGTCCTTGGAGGAGAAGTGGTAGTACACCGCGGCCGACGTCATCTCCGCCCGAGCCGCGATGTCCGCCACGGTCACCTCGTCCGGAGGCTGGGTGGCGAAGAGCTCCGTGGCTGCCTCGATCACCCACTGCCTGCGCGAAGGGCGGTGAGCAGCGCGGGTTCCGGATGTAGTCATGGTGTCAAGTATGCCGTGACCTTGGTACTCCGGAGCCACGCGGGTAGCAGGGTTTACGGGCTCGACCTGCGGGAGTAACTGGATAGCATGGTCAGTACACCGGGGCTCACAGGCACCGGTCGCGGCAACCGCCAGGGAGCATGATGGCCATCACGAACGGCAAGCAGCCCGCCCACCGTCCCTCACGACGTCAGCACATCATCAGCGCCGCCGTCCGGGTGTTCGGCCGCAACGGCTTCGCGGAGACCAGTGTGCAGGACATCGCGGACGAGGCACAGGTGGTTCCCACGGCCGTCTACTACCACTTCGCGGGCAAGGAGGAGCTGCTCGAACTCGCCATGCGGCGGGTCTTCGACCAGCTGAACACCGTCGTGGAGACGGCCCGTCCGGACACCGAGCCGGGAGACGCCGAGGGCCTGATCCGCACCATCGACGCCGTGTGGGACTGGGTGGAGGGAAACCCGGACGAGGCCCGGCTCTACCAGGTCCAGATGGCCTCCGCCAACGGCACCATCAAGCTGTTGCGCGACGAGTTCGAGCAGCGGCACATCCAGCGTGCGTACGACTATCTGCCCGAGAGCACCGCCCGAAGTCCGCGGGCGGCCAAGGCACGGCACGCCTCGCAGGCGCTCGCGGTCCGCACCTTCATCAGTGCGACCATCCTCGTGACCGCGCTGCGCGCCGAGGGCGGGCCGCTGTCCCGGATGCCGTCCGGGTCCGTCCAGGAGGCGGTCAGGTCGCTGGCACTGCGCATCGTCGCGGCCGACCAGAAGACCGAGTCGGCGGCCACACCGGCCTGACGCGAGCGGACCGGGCTCAGTGTCCCGGTTCACCAGGGCAGTGGCCTGCGTTCCGCGAACAGCCCGCCCGTCGTCCCGTCGCCCTCCGGCAGCGTCGCCAGCCAGACGGGCGTGTCCGCGCCCTCCTCCGGCCCGCGCGGGGCGGCCGGGCCGCCCATGCCGCTGCGGGTCCAGCCCGGGTCGGCCGCGTTGACCAGGACGCCCGTGCCGGCCAACTCGCCCGCGAGCATCCGGGTCAGGGCGTTGAGCGCGGTCTTGGAGACGCGGTAGGCCGGGCGCCGGCCGGAGTCCATCAGCGCCAGCGAGCCGTACGAGCTGGTGAGGTTGACCACCCGCCCGTAGCCGGCCCGCACCATGCCCGGGACCACCGCCTCGGCCATGCGCCAGGCGCCCACGAGGTTGATGTCCAGCGTGGCGCGCAGGACGTCCTCGTCGAGGTACGGCGGCCGCAGGTCGCCGTCCAGGGACACCCCGGCGTTGTTCACCAGTACGTCGATTCCGCCCCCGCCGCCGACCAGTTCCCCGGCCTCGCGCACCGCTTCGCCGACACTCCGGGCGGAACCCACGTCCAGGACGAGCGGCAGGGCCGCCGGGCCGATGGACCGGCACACCTCCTCGGCGGCCTCCCGGTTCCGGGCCCCGACCAGGACCCGCAGCCCCCGGTCGGCGAGCTGCCGGCAGATCTCCGCGCCGATCCCGCGCGCCCCACCGGTGACCAGGGCGGTTCTGGGCTCACTCATGGCAGTTCTCCTCGGTTGGCGCAGCCGCGCCGCTCAGACCGTCAGCACCGCGCACGCGCTGATCCCGGGCGCCCCGTACACGTGGGTGAAGCCCACCCGGGGACCGCCCGGCACCTGCACTCCCGGTGCGCGGCCCTGCAACTGCTGTACGACCTCATGGAACTGGCGCAGCCCCGAGGCGCCGACGGGTTCGCCGCCCGCCAGGCACCCGCCGTCGGTGTTGACCGGGATCCGGCCCGTGGGGTCGGTGTCTCCGGCGGCCAGCAGCCGCTCCTGCTCGCCGTGACCGCACAGCCCGGTCTCCGCCAGGTGGATCAACTCCGAGCCGCTGTCGGTGTCCTGCAGCTGGGCCACCTGCACATCGGCGGGCCGCAGACCGGCCCCCCGGAAGACCGCCTCCGCGGCGTCCACGCTGGGGCTGCGGTGCGGTCCCGGCGGAAGCCAGGGCGAGAACACCTCGAACGAGCCGAACCGCCTGGTCCGAAAGGCCAACGAGGCGAGTTTGACGGGCCGTTCGCAGAAGTCGAAGGCGCGGTCGCCGCGCGCGAGCACCAGCGCGGCAGCGCCCTGACCCGGGGAGCAGAACATGTACTGGGTGAGCGGCGGGCTCACCTCGGCGGAGTGGAGGATCTCCTCCTCCGTGAGCTCCTTGCGCCGCCAGGCCAGGGGATGGCGGGAGCCGTTGCGGAAGGCACGCGCGGCGACCATCGCCAGCGCGCGCTCCGGAATCCCGTGCTCGTGCAGGTAGCGCTGCGTCTTCAGGGCGAAGAACTGGGTCGTCAGCATCATCCCGGTCTCCGCGTACCAGTCCGGGAGACCGTAGCGGGCCGCCGACACATGGAACGCGCCCCGCTCGTGCTTGTCGAAGCCCACGGCCAGCCCCAGCGACGCCTCGCCCGCCCGCAGCGCGTTGGCCACCGCGAGCACCGTCGAGGCGCCGGTCGCGCAGCCGTTCTGCACGTTGACGAACGGCACACCGGTCAGCCCCAGTCGGCCCACCAGCGTGTCGGGTTTGCCGGACACGTCGGAGCCGCCCGCCGCGTAGCCGATGTCCTCCCAGGCGACACCGGCGTCGGCCAGCGCCTCCCGTACCGCCCGTACCGCCATGTCCATCCCGGTGACGGACTCGTCCCGGCCGAAGGGGTGCATCCCGCATCCGACCACGTAGATGTCGTCGTCCCGGCTCATCGCTGTCCTCCCGACCGCACATCCGGGCGGAACGCGAACGTCAGCACGTCGGTCCCGTCCTCGTCCCTGTACGCGGGCACCGTGGTGAGCCGGACCGGGAGCCCGATCCGTACCTCCGGGCGGGACACCTCCAGCCGCGCCTCGACCAGCACCTCGCCGAGGTCCACATAGCCGACGTGATAAGGCTCGTGGCCACCGGCCGGCTGCCGGTACGGCGGCTTGGGCGGGAACGCCTGCAGCGTCCACGACCACACGCGCCCCCTTGTCGGCAGGGGGTGCGCGGACATGGTCCCGTCCGAGCACCTGGGGCAGGAGTCCTGCCGGGGAAAGACGACGGTGCCGCATCCGGAGCAGCGCGCCCCCACGAGGCGCGGGGGATCGGCGCCGTCGAAGAGGCCTTCGCCGATGAGTCTGGTGGTCACGCTGACGTCCTGTCCTCTTGTCGCCGACGGGCAGCGGGCAACTGGGCTACGGGCTACGGGCATCCGGCTACTGGTTGCGGGCTACCAGGCCAGCAGTCCGGCGAGCCGTTCCCGGTGGTGCGCGGCACCACCCAGCAGTACGGCGTCGGACTGCGCGCGCCGGAAGTACAGGTGCGCGTCGTGCTCCCAGGTGAAGCCCATGCCGCCGTGCAGCTGGACGCATTCCGCCGCGACGAAGGTGAACGCCTCGCCGCACCAGGCCTGAGCCACCGCGGCGGCCTCCGCGAGCGCTTCCGGGGACGACCCGGCCGCACGGACCGCCCGGACAACCGAAGACCGTGCGGACTCCACCTGGAGCAGCATGTCCGCGCAGGTGTGCTTGACCGCCTGGAAGCTGCCGAGCGCCCGGCCGAACTGGGTACGGTCCCGCACATGCGCCACGGTCATGTCCAACGCCGCCTGCGCACCGCCGAGCTGCTCGGCGGCCAGCGCGACCAGGGCGGTGTCCAGGGCGCGGGTGACGACCTCCGTCCCCTCGCCCCCGGCGGTCAGCGCGCGAGCCCGGGCACCGGTGAAGGTGACCACCGCCTGGCCGCGGCTGAGGTCCAGGGTGGGCACCCGGCGCACGGTCACGCCCGGCTCGAGCGGGTCGACGAGGAACAGGTCCACGCCGTCGGGACCGGCGGCCGCGACCACCAGGACCTCGGCGTCGGCCCCGGACAGGACGAACGGCGCGGTGCCGTCCAGCACCGCGACGCCGCCCCGCCAGGTGACCCCCACCGGTACGGCGCCCGGCCGCCAGACGCCGTCGGGCGCGACCACCGCGAGTGCGTGCTCGCGGCCTTCGGCCAGTTCCGTCAGCGGCTGTGCGGCGGTGCCGCAGCCGGCCAGTACCTGCCCGGCCAGCACGGTGGAGGACAGCAGCGGCACCGGCGCCAGGGTCCTGCCGAGTTCCTCGCAGACCACGGCGATCTCCGCGAGGCCGCCGATGCCGCCGGCGTCCTCCGGCAGGCCCAGGGCCGCGAGGCCCACCTGCCGGCCGAGGGTGTCCCACAGGCCGGCGTGGGTGCCGGGGGAGTGCTCGTCGAGCGAGCGCACCGCCGCGATGCCGCCCGCGTCCGCGCACACCGACCGTACGGTCTCGCGCAGGTCCTCCAGTTCGGACTCGGAGGTCTCGGTCACTTCGCCGGCGGGGCCGGTCACTGTGGTCATGTCGCTGTCCTGTTCCGCTCGCTCCCACGCCCGCGCAGCACGCTGTGCGCCGCCGCCATGCGGGCGACCGGCACGCGGTGCGCGGAGCAGGAGACGTAGTCCAGTCCCAGGTCGTCGCAGAACGCGATCGACTCGGGATCCCCGCCGTGCTCACCGCACACACCGAGCTTGATGTCCGGCCGTACCCGCCTCGCCCGCTCCACGGCCAGCGCGATCAGCGCGCCGACCCCGTGCGGATCGAGCCGGGCGAACGGGCTCGCGGTGAGGAACCCGCGCTCCTGGTACGAGGCGAGCACCTGGCGTTCCACGTCGTCCCGGGAGAAGCCGTAGGTGAGCTGGGTGAGGTCGTTCGTGCCGAAGGAGAAGAACTCGGCGTGCTCGGCGAGTTCGGCGGCCATGAGGGCGGCCCGCGGAGTCTCGATCATCGTGCCCAGCCGGTACGGCACCTCGATGCCCGTGCGGGCGGCCACCGTCGCGGCGGCGTCACGGACGAAGGCGGCCGCCGCCTCCAGCTCCTCGGGCATGCTGACCAGCGGGATCATCACCTCCAGCTGGGGCCGGACGCCGGTCGCGGCGACATCGGCCCAGGCGGAGAAGAGGGCCTCGGCCTGCGCCGGGTACAGCCGCTCGTGCAGCAGCGCCAGACGTACGCCGCGCAGCCCGAGCATGGGGTTGGCCTCCCGCAGTGCCGCCGCCCGCTGCTCCGCCGCCGTGTCACCGGCGGCCTCGGCCTCGCCGGGTGCGGGCAGGAACTCGTGCAGCGGCGCGTCCAGCAGGCGCACGGTGACCGGGCGGTCGCCGACCGCGGCAAGCAGCGCCTTGAAGTCCTCGTGCTGCGCGTGCTCCAGGGCGAGCAGCGCCTCGTCGCGGGCCTCCGGGTCGGCGGCAAGGATGACACTGCGGATCAGCGGCAGTCGCTCGCCGAGGAACTGGTGCTCCGTACGGCACAGGCCCACACCCTCCGCGCCGAGGGCGACGGCGGTGTTCACCTCCGCCGCGGTGTCGGCGTTGACCCGTACTCCGAGCCGCCGTACGTCGTCGGCCCACTCCAGCAGGGTGGACAGTTCCGGCGGCGGTCCGGCGACGCTGATGCTCAGCGTTCCGGCGTAGACGGCGCCGGTGCGGCCGTCGAGCGACACCGGGTCGCCCTCGCGCAGCAGCCGGTCCCCGATCCGTACCGTGCCCGCCGCCCGGTCGACCCGCAGGCCCTCGGCACCGCACACCGCCGGTGTGCCGGCGCCCCGTGCCACGACGGCCGCGTGCGAGGCGATGCCGCCGCTGCCGGTGAGCACCGCGGTGGCGGCCAGCATGCCGGGGACGTCGGCCGGCGTGGTCTCGTGCATCACCAGGACGGCCCGGGTGCCTTCGGCGGCCAGCTCCAGGGCGCGTTCGCTGGAGAGCGCGACGACACCGGTCGCGGCGCCGGGGGACGCGGGCAGGCCGCGGACCAGAAGGTCCTCGTCGCCGGTCAGCTTCAGCTGCGGGTGCAGCAGTTCCTGCACCTGCGCGGGGGAGATCCGCCGTACCGCGTCCTCTTTCTCCAGCGCCCCGTCCCGGGCCAGGTCCGCGGCGAGGCACACCGAGGCGCGCAGCGGCGGACGGCTCTGCACGGAGGCGGCGAGCAGGGAGATCTCGCCGTCACGCACCTCGAAGTCCACGGACACCGGTGCGTGCAGATGGCGCTCGAGGGTGAGCAGTGAATGTTCGAGGAGGGTGGTGCCCGCCGTCAGTTTCCTGAGTGGTTCGCCGGTGTGCGGGGGCGGTGCGCTGCGCCGTACGCCTCGGAAGAACAGTCCTTCGGCCGCGAAACGGCCGGTCTCGGGGTGGCGGCTGACCGCGGTGCCGTAGCCGGAGCGGTCCGAGGGGCCGATGCGCAGCGCCTGTACGTGCAGGGCGACGCCCAGGTCGGCCGGGAGCTTCTGGGCCCTGCGCGACCTTCTGGCGCGCGGTGAGTCCCAGCGGGCGAGGACCGCCCGGGCGGCGAGCGCGAGCTGCTCGGCCGGGTCGTCGGGGAAGGGCCGCTCGGCGTGCCGTGCCACCAGGGACAGCAGGGCCTCGACGCGGTCGCGGGGCTCCGGGGCGTCGAGGAGCGCGTCGTCCAGCACGGCGGCGGGGATGTCGAGGGCGTACTCCGCGATCATCCGGACCGTGGCGGCCCACGCCTCGTACAGTCCCTCCGCGCGGCCGATGACGGCGCACAGATCGCCGGCGTTGTCCGGGGTGGCGCCGAGGCAGGCGAGGTCGGGCGGCAGCCCGGCGACCTCACCGGGCGCGCTCGCCGACAGCCGTAGCAGCAGCGGCCGGGCGGCGTCGCCGACCCGGCGTCCCGACAACTGCTCGACGAGTTCGACGGCCGCCCGCGCGGTGCCGGGCTCGCCCAGAGCCTGCGCGGAGCCCGCGGGCACGGTCAGTCCCGGGACCACCGGCAGCCCGAGGGCCACCAGCCGGTCCATCGCGAGGCCGTGCGCGCCCAGCTCATCGGCGTCCAGTCCCCGGATCCTTCCCTGGCCGTACGGCACCAGGGTGAGGCCGGGGGCCTGCGTCGGCTGGGGCTCGGCCTGCGGCTGAGCGACAGTGCCCGCGGGGCGGTCAGTGACGCTCAACCTCGGCTCCTTCGAACCAGCTTTTCCTCGAGGGCCTCGTCGTCGGCCCGGCTGATCCCGAGGACCAGCAGCAGTTCCTGGTGCAGCCGCATCCACACGGTGTGGTACGAGTCGCACAGGGGAGAGGCCAGCCACTGGGCGCCGCCGTCGTCGAACCGGTCGAGCGCCTCCTCCAGGCCGGTGAAGTACCGGCCGCTGCCCGCGAGCAGCCGTTCCAGCCTGCGCAGCACCGGCTGGATGGCCTCGTGCACGTCCTCCAGCATCTCGCGCACCTCGGCGTCGTAGACGCTGTCGGTGTGGTCGTTGACGCTGCCGTCCGGGCGGCACTGCCAGGCCGTGCAGACCTCGCGCACCTTCCGGTTGACCGGCAGGAACGCCTCGTAGACCGCGTTGATCTGGTCCTGGAGCTCGGAGCCCGCCGGGATCCGCAGCATCTTGGCCGCGGAGTTCTTGGCGTACTCGGTGGGCAGGACCATCGGGCCCTTCACCATGGCGAGCCCGGCGTCGACCAGGGGGCGGTACCGGTCCTCCGGCACACCGCGCCACATGCCGCGCAGGACGAGGTCGATGACGGCGTCGGTGAGGGACTTGTCGAGCGTGTCTGTCCGCTCCGCGGCAGCAGAATGCATCTCCACACCTTCTTGTGGGGCGCGGGCTCAAGCCGCGCGGCGACAGTTGCCGGGTCGCAGGGACTGCGATGGGTGGGACGTCGCAGGGAACCGCGATCTGTGTTGCCCGGAGGTTACGCCCGAGCGGCCCTGTTAGTGAAGAGGTACTCAAGAAACACTTTGCGAGTTCTCCGGTGCCGGCCGCGGGGACGGTGCCCTGCCGCGAGACCGGGCGGCCAGGAACGACTCCATCGCGCTCTGGGCCTGCGCGCCGCCCGCCAGAGCGGCGATCGAGCGGGCCTCCTCCGCGAGCTGCTTCTCCAGCGGCGCCTCGGCGCCCGCCCGCAGCAACGCCTTCGCGGCGCGCAGTGCGGCACCGGAGCCGGCGGCCAGTTCGGCGGCGGTCCGGTACGCCGTGTCGTCCAGCTCGGCATCCTCCACGACCCGGGACACCAGCCCCCACCGCTCGGCGTCCTCGCCGGTCAGGACCCGGTTGGTGAGGATCAGGTCCGCGGCCCGCCGCGGGCCCAGCAGCCGCTGGAGGATCCACGAGGCGCCGCAGTCCGGGGTGAGCCCGATCGCCGTGTACGCCAGCCGGAAACGTGCCGACCGGGACGCCACCACGAGATCGCCCGCGAGGGCCAGCCCGATTCCGCCGCCCGCGGCCGCGCCGCGCACGGCCGACACCACGGGTACGGGGAGCTCGTGCAAGGCCAGCACGGCCTCGTGCGCGGCGGAGGCGACCGCGTGCACGTAGGAGGCGGTGTCCGCCCCTCGTCCGGCGAAGGCGCGCAGGTCACCGCCCACGCAGAAGTTCCCGCCCGCCGCCCGCAGCAGCACGGCGCCGCCCGGATCCGTGGCGATGCCGGCGGCCGCGTCGCGCAGGGCCTCGGCGGTCGGGAGATCCAGGGCGTTTCCACGGCCCGGGTCGTCCAGGAACAGCTCGACGACTCCGTCGGAGTGGCGGACGACCCGGACCGGCTGGGTGCTCATCGGAGGTCTTCTCCTGTCGTGGAGAACTGCTGGGGAAGGGGCTCACATACTGGGCCCGCTCTACAGTTTCGGCAATGGGGTGCTCTTCGCTCTCGTCGAGTGACCCATGCCGCACAGCATTCTTCGCTCACCCGGTGGGCTAGATACTTGACCCGTTGTACAGTTTCGGCGATGCGACGGGCACTGGCGCCCGTACGCCTGTCGGCCGGAGGAACCATGCCGATCCAGTTCGATGTCGATCCGACAGTCGCCCGGCTCGCCGAGGCCACGGCCGAGTTCGTCCGCGAGGTGGTGATCCCGGCCGAGCGTGAGTGCGGCGGGTCCGTCCATGACGCACCGCAGGCCCTGCGGGAGACCCTGCAGAAGGGGGCCCGTGAGGCGGGTGTGTTCGCGCCGCACGTTCCGAAGCGGTGGGGCGGTCACGGGCTCGACCTGCGCGGGCAGGCGGTGGTGTTCGAAGCCGCCGGGTACTCCGTGCTCGGCCCGCTGGCCCTGAACTGCGCGTCCCCGGACGAGGGCAACATGCACCTGCTCGAGAAGGTGGCCACCGAGGAGCAGCAGGCCCGCTATCTGCGCCCGCTGGCGGCCGGCGAGTACCGCTCGTGCTTCGCGATGACCGAACCCGCGCCGGGCGCCGGTTCCGATCCCCGCGCCCTGCGGACCACTGCGGTACGCGTCCCCGGCGGCTGGCGCATCGACGGGCGCAAGTGGTTCATCACCGGGGCCAACGGCGCCGACTTCGTCATCGTGATGGCCCGCACCGACGGCAGCCCCGGCGGCTCGGGCGGTGCGACCATGTTCCTCGTCGACGCCGGCAATCCGGGCATGCGTATCGTCCGGAACATCGACACCCTGGACGAGAGTCTCTTCGCCGGGCACAGCGAGATCGTGTTCGAGGAATGCGTGGTGGGCGAGGACCAGGTCCTCGGCCAGGTGCACCGGGGCTTCGAGAACGCGCAGGTCCGCCTCGGTCCCGCCCGGCTGACGCACTGCATGCGCTGGCTCGGCGCCGCGACCCGCGCCCGCGACGTCGCCCTGGAGCGCGCCGGGACTCGCGAGGCGTTCGGTTCGCTGCTCGGGGATCTCGGCATGGTGCAGCAGATGGTGGCCGACTCCGAGATCGACATCGAGGCGAGCCGCGCGTTGATCCTGCGTACCGCCTGGGAGCTGGACAACGGCTCGGCGAGTGCCGCGCAGTTCTCCTCGGTGTCGAAGGTCTTCGTGGCGGAGGCGGTGGGCCGGATCGTCGACCGCGCGGTGCAGATCTGCGGCGCGCTGGGCATCTCGGCCGAGGACGCCCCGCTGGCGCGACTGATCCGGGAGGTGCGGCCGTTCCGGATTTATGACGGCCCGTCCGAGACCCATCGCTTCGCCATCGCGCGCCGTGCGGTGAAGCCGTACCGTCGGCCGCGCCCGGCCTAAGGGGTCCTTTCACTAAGCCGCCGGCTCCTGACGGAGCGTCGATGGTCGGTCCCACCCTGGTTTCTTGTCATTTACTACAGCCAGTCGATGAGAAAACCTCCGATTTACTAGGACGTCCTAGTAATTTACTAGGACGTCCTAGTAATCTGAGCCCCCCACCCGTCGCCCGTCCCCACGGGCAGGCCGTCCGGAGAACACACCGTGAGCGATGGCACCAGCACACCGCAGCTCCACCAAGCGCAGCACCCGGTGCGCCTCGTCACCGCGTCCAGCCTCTTCGACGGCCACGACGCCTCGATCAACATCATGCGGCGCATCCTCCAGGCGCAGGGGGCCGAGGTCATCCACCTCGGCCACAACCGCTCGGTGGGCGAGGTCGTCGACGCCGCCCTGGAGGAGGACGTCCAGGGCGTGGCCGTCAGCTCGTACCAGGGCGGCCATGTCGAGTACTTCGAATACCTCGCCGAACTCCTCCGCGAACGCGGGGCCGGTCATGTGAAGGTCTTCGGCGGCGGGGGAGGGGTGATCGTCCCCGAGGAGATCCAGCGGCTCTCCGACGCCGGAGTGCGCATCTTCTCCCCGGAGGACGGGCAGCGCCTCGGCCTCACCGGCATGATCAACACCATCATCAGGGAGTGCGACTCGGCTCCCTGGCAGGATGCCCCCGCCCAGCTCACCGCCGTACTCGCCGGCGAACGCCCCGCCCTCGCCCGGCTGCTCAGCGCCCTGCAGACGGCCACCGTCCCGGACGAGGACCTCGCCGCGCTCCGCCGCGCCGCGGCCGCCCGCTCCGTACCCGTCCTCGGCATCACCGGCACCGGCGGCGCGGGCAAGTCCTCCCTCACCGACGAACTCGTACGGCGGCTGCGCCTCGACCAGCAGGACAAGCTGCGCGTGGCCGTGCTCGCCGTCGACCCCACCCGGCGGCGCGGCGGCGGCGCCCTGCTCGGCGACCGGATCCGGATGAACAGCCTCGACGGCGACCGGGTCTTCTTCCGGTCCCTGGCCACCCGCGGCCACCACGAACTCCCCGAAGGCCTCACCGACTCCATCGCCGCCTGCAAGGCCGCCGGATACGACCTGGTGATCGTGGAGACCCCCGGCATCGGCCAGGGCGACGCCGCCATCGCCCCGTACTCCGACGTCTCGCTGTACGTCATGACACCCGAGTTCGGCGCCGCCTCCCAGCTCGAGAAGATCGACATGCTGGACTTCGCCGACGTCGTCGCCATCAACAAGTTCGAACGGCGCGGCGCGGCGGACGCGATGCGCGACGTGGGCCGCCAACTGGTGCGCAACCGCGAGGCGTTCGGCTCACGTCCCGAGGACATGCCGGTCTACGGCACCAGCGCCGCCACCTTCAACGACGACGGCGTCACCGCCCTGTACCAGCACCTCCTCGGCCTGCTCACCGAACACGGCCTGCCGGCCGGCCCCGGCACCCTCCCGGTGTCCACCGTGCGGCACTCCAGCGGCGCGGCGCAGATCGTGCCCACCACCCGGGTGCGCTACCTCGCCGAGATCGCCGAGACCGTACGCGGCTACCACGCCGACACGGCCACGCAGGCCGACGCCGCCCGGCGCGTCCAGCGGCTGACCGCCGTACGGGACGAACTGGCCGCCGTCGAAGCACCCACCGCGGACGTCGAGAAACTGCTCGCCGACGCCGAGGACGGTCTCGACGCGTCAGCGCGGAACCTCCTGGCGGACTGGCCGGAGACGGTGCAGGCGTACTCGGGCGAGGAACTGGTCACCGTCACCCGCGGCCGCGAGCAGCGCACCGCCCTGGTCCGCGAGTCCCTCTCCGGCAACCTCGTCCCCCGGGTCGCCCTGCCGCGCTATGTGGACCACGGCGAACTGCTGCGCTTCCTGCGCGCGGAGAACCTGCCCGGCCGCTTCCCCTTCACCGCCGGTGTGTTCCCGTTCAAGCGCGAGGGCGAGGACCCGGCCCGGATGTTCGCCGGCGAGGGCGACCCCCAGCGCACCAACCGCCGCTTCCGCTACCTGTCCAAGGACAGCGAGGCCACCCGGCTGTCCACCGCCTTCGACTCGGTCACCCTCTACGGCCACGACCCGGCGCTGCGCCCCGACATCTACGGCAAGGTCGGCACCTCGGGCGTCTCCGTGGCCACCCTCGACGACATGAAGGCGCTCTACGCGGGCTTCGACCTCACGTCCCCCACCACCTCGGTCTCCATGACCATCAACGGCCCGGCCCCCACCGTCCTGGCCTTCTTCCTCAACACGGCCATCGACCAGCGGCTCGACGCCTTCACCGCCGAACACGGCCGCGAACCGACCGCCGAGGAGAGCCGGGAGATCCGGTCCTACGTCCTGCAGAACACCCGGGGCACGGTCCAGGCCGACATCCTCAAGGAGGACCAGGGCCAGAACACCTGCCTGTTCTCCACCGAGTTCAGCCTGCGGATGATGGCCGACATCCAGGAGTGGTTCATCGAGCAGGGAGTGCGCAACTTCTACTCGGTGTCCATCTCCGGCTACCACATCGCCGAGGCCGGCGCGAACCCCATCAGCCAGCTCGCCTTCACCCTCACCAACGGCTTCACCTACGTCGAGGCCTACCTCGCCCGCGGCATGTCCGTCGACGACTTCGCGCCCAACCTGTCCTTCTTCTTCTCCAACGGCATGGACCCCGAGTACACCGTCCTCGGCCGGGTCGCCCGCCGCATCTGGGCGGTCGCCATGCGCGAGAAGTACGGGGCGGGGGAGCGCAGCCAGAAACTCAAGTACCACGTCCAGACCTCGGGCCGCTCCCTGCACGCCCAGGAGATGGACTTCAACGACATCCGCACCACCCTGCAGGCGCTCATCGCGATCTACGACAACTGCAACAGCCTGCACACCAACGCCTACGACGAGGCCGTCACCACCCCCACCGAGGACTCCGTCCGCCGGGCCCTCGCCATCCAGCTCATCATCAACCGCGAGTGGGGCCTGGCGATGAACGAGAACCCGCTCCAGGGCTCGTACATCATCGACGAACTCACCGACCTCGTCGAAGAGGCCGTACTGACCGAGTTCGAGCGGATCAGCGAGCGCGGCGGAGTCCTCGGTGCCATGGAGACCGGCTACCAGCGCGGCCGCATCCAGGACGAGTCGATGCTCTACGAGCAGCGCAAGCACGACGGCACGCTGCCGATCATCGGCGTCAACACCTTCCGCAAGCCCGGCGGCGACAGCGAGCACGTCGTGGTGGAACTGGCCCGCGCCACCGAGGGGGAGAAGCAGTCGCAGCTCGCCCGCGTCGAGGACTTCCGCGGCCGGCATCGCGCCGAGGCGGAGGCCGCCCTCGCCGAACTCAAGCGTGCCGCCACCAGCGGCGAGAACGCCTTCGCCGTACTGATGGACGCCGCCCGGGTCTGCTCACTCCAGCAGATCACCGAGGCGTTCTTCGAAGTGGGCGGCGAATACCGCCGCAACGTCTGAACCAGGCCTGTCCGCAGGCCGGTTCACTCTTCGTCTCTCTGCGCCCCAAGCAGTCCCCAGCACTCGTCTCTTCGTCCCAAGCAAAGGCCACCCGCATGGAAACTGTCTCGCGTCTCGGTGTCGTCGGCTGCGGTCTCATGGGCTCCGGCATCGCCGAGGTCGCCGCCCTCAGCGGCAGCGGCATCGACGTACTGGTCGCCGAGTCGTCCGCGGAGGCCGCCGAGGCCGGCCGCCGACGCGTCGAGGCCTCACTCGACCGCGGCCTGCGCCACGGCAAGATCACCGAGGCGGCACGGGACGGCGCACGCTCCCGCCTGACCTTCACGGACGACCTCAAGGCCATGGCCGACCGCCAGTTCGTGATCGAGGCCGTCGCCGAGAACCGCGAACTGAAGACCGGCGTCCTCACAACCCTCGACCAGGTCGTCACCGACCCCGAAGCCATCCTGGCCACCAACACCTCGTCGATCCCCATAGTCGACCTGGCGGTGGCGACCCAGCGGCCCGCACATGTCCTGGGCATCCACTTCTTCAACCCCGTCCCCGTGCAGTCCCTCGTCGAGATCATCCCGGCCCTCACGACAAGTCCCGACACCCTGGCACGGGCCCGGGCCTTCGCCTCCGAAGCCCTCGGCAAGGAGGTCGTCGAGGCGACCGACCGCTCCGGCTTCGTGGTCAACGCACTTCTCGTGCCCTACCTCCTCGCGGCGGTACGCATGGTGGAGTCCGGCTCCGCGACCCCGGAGGACATCGACCGCGGCATGGAACTGGGCTGCGCCCATCCCATGGGCCCCCTGCGTCTGCTCGACCTCATCGGCCTCGACACCGCACAGGCGGTCGCGGAGTCGATGTACGAGGAGTTCAAGGAACCCCTGTACGCGCCTCCCGCGCTCCTGCGCCGCATGGTCGCCGCGGGCCGCCTGGGCCGGAAGAGCGGCCAGGGGTTCTATGACCACACCGCGCGACGGTGAGGACGATGGACGCAGACGGGTGGACGGCAAGGCCTGGCCGCGACCTGCCGCAGCTGAGGAGGGATGAGCGCCGTGGCCGAAGTGGTGGTGCTGGTCGGGCTGCAGGCTTCGGGGAAGACCACGTTCTACGAGCGGTGCCTGAAGGGCCGGTACGCCCTGGTGAGCAAGGACCTCTTCCCGCGGGGCGCCCGCCGGAAGCAGGACCGCCAGATGCGGCTGGTCGGGGAGGCCCTGGCCGCCGGGCTGTCCGTGGCCGTCGACAACACCAATCCGTCACCCGAGGACTGGCGGCCACTGGTGGACGCCGGGCACGCCCACGGTGCCACCGTCACCGCGTACTGGTTCCCTCCCGACCTGGCGGAGTCCCTGCGCCGTAACGCCGCCCGCGTGGGGCGGGCGAGGGTCCCCGAGGTCGGCGTCCTCACCACGAGGAAACGGTTGCGCCGGCCTTCTCGCGACGAGGGCTTCGACGCGGTGTTCGATGTTCGATGCGACGGGCGCGGAGGATTCGACGTCCGGCCGGCACAGGGGTGAGCCCCGTCGGAACAGCGACGGGCCACGCGACGGCGCCCACCGCTCGCCCGCCCGCGCCCGCGGTGCGGGCCTGATCCGCGAGCGGGCACGCCGGGCCGGGAAGGGAAGCCGTTCGCCCACTTGCGGGCGCCCGAGAAGGGCGGGACGGTTACCGGGCCGGACGTGCGGGACACCGTCGGATCCCGCTCCACCGCCCGCCCGGAGGGTTTGCCGTCCGGGTCCACGGCAACCCAGCCGGTGGAGCAGATGCGTCCGCCGCGGCGGCGACGTGCCCCGACCTCGCATACCGTCGGGACCGGTACCCGGTCCCGACCTCTGGACCGACGGCCGTACCGTGACCGACTCCGACGCGACGGGAGCCACAGATGCCCCTTCCCCACGAGCATCTGCACCCGATCACCGGCGCACCGGGCCCACGCATCGGCGTGCTCGGGTCCTACGGCGGCTTCAACATCGGCGACGAATCGATCCTGACCTGCGTCCTGAGCGCTCTGCGCACCCACCGCCCGGACGCCCGACTCGTCGTCTTCAGCCGCGACGCCGAGCACACCCGTCTCCACCACCGCGGTGTCGACGAGGTCGTGAGCTGGGAGGGGGTCGCGCAGAGCCAGGTGATGGACGCGGTGTCGGGGCTGGACCTGCTGGTGCTCGGCGGTGGGGGGATCCTCTACGACGGTGAGGCGCGCCGGTACCTGCGGGTGGTCCGCGCGGCGCAGTCCCGCGGCGTGCGGACGTTCGCGTACGCCGTCGGCGCGGGGCCGCTGCGGGAGGCCGAGGACCGCGAGGCGGTGCGTGACGTGCTGCCGAGGATGGACGACCTCGTGGTGCGCGACGAGGAGTCCCGGCTGGTCCTGGAGGAGGTCGGGATCGAGCGGGAGGTCACCGTCACCGCCGATCCGGCGCTGCTGCTGACCGCGGAGCCGTTCACCGACCGGATGATGCGGAACGAGGGCGTCCCGACCGGCACCCGGCTGGTGGGCATGTCGGTCCGGGAACCGGGCCGGGCCGCCGAGAAGCTCGACGAGGCCGACTATCACGCGCTGCTCGCCGACGTGGCGGACTTCCTGGTCCGGCGCCTGGACGTCCACGTGGTGTTCCTCCCGATGGAACGCCACGACGTGCGTCACGCGCACGCCGTGCTGTCCCACATGACCGCCCCGGAGCACGGGCGCATCCTCAACGGCACCTACAGCCCCGGGCAGGTCCTCGGCTTCATGCGCCATCTGGACCTGGCCGTCGGCATGCGCCTGCACTTCCTGATCTTCGCCGCCCTGTCCGGGCTGCCGTTCCTGCCGCTGCCCTACGCGGGCAAGGTCTTCGACTTCGCCCGCCGGATGGGCGCGCCGGCGCTGGTCGGGGTGGCGCGCGAGCAGGCCGGACTGCTGCTGGCGGAAGTGGACCGGCTGTGGGACGAGTACCCCCAGCGCCACGACGAGCTGCGTTCCCGCGTCGGCGAGCTGTGCGGGCTGGCCCGGGAGACCTCCGCCCGCTGTGGGGTTCTGCTCGACACCATCGACGATCCGGGCAGCCCCGACGGCCTCAGGACCGTCGAGAGCGCGCGGGCCTGACCGGCCCGGGCCCGGCCGCCTCTGTCCGCATCGGGAAGGCCGCCGACAGGAGCCTCACATGCCGATCCTGGAAGAACCCCGAGAACACCGCACGGTCACGCTGCCGCCCCGGCACGCCCGGTACGGGGGCCGCACCGACGTCCTCGTGGTCGGCGGTGGCCCCGCCGGCTGCGGCGCCGCGCTCGCGGCGTCCGAGGCCGGCGCCGAGGTGGTGCTCGTCGAGCGTTACGGATTCCTGGGCGGCAACGCGACCGCGGCGCTCGTCATGCCGCTGATGTCCTTCCACAACGAGCACAAACAGGCCGTCTTCGGGGACGGGGACGCCACCCGGCTGCTGCCCACCGACCACGGCGAGGGCGAACCGGTCGTCGCCGGGGTGCTGTGGCGGCTGCTCGACCGGCTGACCGAACGCGGCGGTTGCGTCCCGCCCTCCGTCGAGACCGGCTACACCGTGCCGTTCGATCCCGAGATCTTCAAACTGGTGCTGCTCGATCTGCTCGACGAGGCCGGAGTACGGATGCTGTTCCACTCCTTCGCCTCCTCGGCGCTGCCGCTCGACGACGGCTGGCGGGTGGTGTTCGAGACCAAGTCGGGACCGGTGGCGATCGACGCCGGTGTCGTCGTGGACGGCACCGGCGACGGCGATGTCGCGGCCTCCTGCGGAGCCCCGTACGAGATCGGCCGCGACGAGGACCAACTCGTGCAGCCGATGACACTCATGTTCCGGGTGGCGGACTTCGTACGCCCGCGGTTCGCCGAGTACGTCCGCACACACCCCGACCAGTGGCGCGGCGTGCACGGCCTGTGGGACCTGATCCAGGAGGCCACCGCAAACGGTGAACTCCGGCTGCCGCGCGAGGACATGCTGTTCTTCGCCACCCCGCACCCCGGCGAGGTCAGCGTCAACACCACCCGTGTCACCAAGGCACTGGGGGTCAACGTGTGGGATCTGAGCCGTGCCGAGTTCGCGGCCCGCCGCCAACTCGCGCAGATCGACCACTTCCTGCGCACCCACGTCCCCGGCTTCGAGGAGTCGTGCGTCGTGCAGAGCGGCTCCCACATCGGTGTCCGGGAGACCCGCCGCATCCTGGGCGACTACAAGCTCACCGGCGACGACATCCTGGCCGCCCGTCCCTTCCCGGACGCCGTCGCGCACGGCGCCTACCCGATCGACATCCACAATCCCGAGGGCACCGGCACCCTCCTCAAGCGCGTACCCGCCGGCCGCTTCTACGACATCCCGCTGCGCTGTCTGCTGCCACGGGACACGGACCGGCTCCTGGTCGCCGGGCGCTGCATCTCGGGCACACACGTGGCGCACTCCTCCTACCGCGTGATGCCCATCGCCATGGCCACCGGTCAGGCGGCCGGCGTGTGCGCGGCCCTGGCGGCGCGCCAAGGGTGCCCCCCGCGCGAGGTGGCTCATCCCCTCGTCCAGGACGAACTGCTGCGCCAGGGCGCCCGCCTGCGCACCGGGACCGCGCCCGCTCCGCACCGGTAGAGCGGAGCCACCGTCCCGCAAGGGAGCTTCCTGTGCGGTGACGCAACCCCCAGCAGGGGATGACGTGGGTCACAAGCGTCCGTGTCACAGGGCGTCGGGCCACCTCGTCTCAGAGGTGTAGCCACTGACGACCACGGAGGAGCACACGATGGACGCGCGACTGAACTTCTTCGCCAACCCGGCCGCCGGCAAGGTCCTCAAGTACTTCATGTCGGCGGGCCAGGCGCTCAAGGAACTGCCACTGCCGGCCGCGACCCAGGAACTGGTGGCGCTTCGCGTGAGCCAGATCAACGGCTGCGCCGTCTGTATCGACATGCACACCAAGGAGGCCGTCGCCGCCGGGGAGGACCCGGTGCGGCTGAACCTGGTGGCGGCGTGGCGGGAGGCCACGGTCTTCACCGAGGCCGAACGTGTCGCGCTGGAGCTGGCGGAGCAGGGGACCCGGGTCGCGGACGCGGCCGAGGGGGTGAGCGAGGACGTCTGGGCGCGTGCCGCCGAGCACTACGACGAGGAGCAGCTCACCGCCCTGGTGATCCTGGTCTCCTTCATGAACACGGCGAACCGGCTGAACATCATCACCCGGCAGCCGGCCGGCGACTACAAGGTCGGGCAGTTCCACTGAACGACCGTCGGCAACCGGCCCGGGCGCCTTGCTCCGCGCCGCGGGTGGACCGGAGGATCACAGAACAAGCCCGCGTCGGCGAGCGCGCCGGGCGGGAGGACCGCAAGGGGGAGGCGACGTGAGCAAGGTCGAGGAGTTCGAAGAGCTGCGGCCGCTGCTGTTCTCGATCGCCTACCGGATTCTGGGCAGTGTGGGTGAGGCCGAGGACGCGGTCCAGGAGACCTGGCTGCGCTCCGACGCCTCGGCGACCCGGCCGACATCGACCAAGGCATTCCTTTCCGCCACGGTGACGCGGATCGCGATCGACGTACTGCGCTCCGCACGGGTGAGGCGGGAGGAGTACGTCGGGCCGTGGTTCCCCGAGCCGCTGCTCACCGACCCCTATCAGGATCCGGCACGCTCGGCGGAACTGGCCGACTCGGTGTCGATGGCGGCGCTGCTGCTCCTGGAACGGCTCAGCCCGCTGGAGCGGTCGGTGTTCGTGCTGCGGGAGGTGTTCGGCTTTGGCTTCGACGAGATCGCCTCGGCGGTGGGGCGGTCGGAGGCGGCGTGCCGGCAACTGCTCGTCCGCGCCCGGCGGCACATGCAGGCCGGACGGCCACGGTTCGAAGCGAACCGTCAGGAACGGCAGGAGCTGGCCACACGGTTCTTCGACGCCCTACGCGAAGGCGATGTCACCGGCCTGCGGGACCTGCTCGCCGCCGACGTGTCGATCGTCGGGGACGGCGGCGGCAAGGCCCCGCAGCTGGCCAGGGCCGTCACCGGCGCCGAGAACGTGGCACGGCTGCTCGCCTCCGTGTTCCCCTGGATGGCCCGGATCGACGTGACCTTCGAGCCGCACGAGGTCAACGGCCAACCCGGAGCGATCTTCCGAGACCGGGACGGCAAGGTGCTCAACACCATGGTCCTCGACGTACTCGACGGGCAGATCCAGACCATCCGCTCGGTGATCAACCCCGACAAGCTCGGCCACCTCGGGCCGGTCGCCGACGCCTGGGCCCTCGACCGCGAACTGAAGCAGGCACGCGGACAGTCGAGGTGACCTCAGGACCCGGCGTGAGCCGGTGCGTTCACCGCCGGCTCCTGCCAGCCGCCCCGGGGGCGTCGCGCCCCCGGGGCGCGCTCACGTCCTCGCCGGCACCGGCCGCCGGAGCAGGTAGAGGGCCGCGACCGAGACCAGGACGGCCATACACGCGATGAACACCAGCCCGGCGCCCTCCAGACCGATCGGACCCGTCAGTACCCCCACACCGATCACCGGCACCGAGATACCCGCGTAGGCCACGACGAACAGCGTCGAGATCACTGCCGCGCGCCGGTCCTCGGGAGACGCCTCGGCGACTGCGGACAACGCACCGCGAAACGCCAGCCCCTGTCCCGCGCCGCCGACGACCGCGCTCAGCACCACCAGCGGCAGCAGGTTCCACCACAGCGCACCGGCGAGCAGTGCCAGCCCCACGAAGAGCCCGGCGCAGCCCAGCGGCAGCGACCGCCCCACCCCGACCCGGCCGACGGCCGACTGCCCGGCGGTCGAGGAGAAGAAGGCCAGGGCGACGATCAGCCCGCTCACGGCATGGTTGTGCACGTTCAGGGACTGGGCCAGGAACGCCGGGCTCACCGACGTGAACACGCCGAACAACGCGAACCCCACGAAGGAGGCGATCGCCGCCGGCCCGAACACCGCCCGCACCTCCGCGGGCAGGCCCGGCCTTTGCGGCCGTACGGTGCTCAGTGGCCGCCGCTCCCGTACGGTCTCCGACAGCCGCAGCAGAACGGCGGCCGAGCACGCCACCAGGGCCAGGTGTACGGCGAACGGCAGATGCAGCGGCCAGGCGGCGTACTGAGCGAGTACTCCGGCGAGCAGTGGACCGCAGCCCAGCCCGCCCATGTTGGCGGCGGTCGCCACGAACGTGGCCCGGGAGGCGCCGCCGTACGGTGCCGACTCCATGACGTACGCCGTGGCGGCCCCGGTGAACAGACCGGCCGACAGCCCCGACAGCAGCCGACCCGCATAGAGCCAGCCCAGCCCTTCCGCGCACAGGAAGCAGACGGCGCTCGCCGCCGCGAAACCCAGGCCCCACAGCAACACGGGCCGTCTGCCCAGGGCGTCCGAGGCGTTGCCCGCCAGCAGCAGCACGCCGATGACCCCGAAGGCGTACACGGCGTACACGATGGTCACCGTCAGCTCGGAGAACCCGAACTTCTCCTGGTACAGGCCGTAGAGCGGAGTCGGCAGCGTGGTGCCGGCCATGCACACGGCGAACACCGCCCCGCTGAGCAGACACTGGTGCCACCCTCGGCGATCACCGTTCATGCCGCCGACCGTAACCCCGCAGGCCACACCGGTCCGGCCAGGCGTGCCGGGCGAGCCGCGGGCACGGGGCCGGCCGAAGGGTCAGAGGTCCTTGGCGGGCCAGTCCAGCAGGCGAGCACCGATGACCGCCGTCTGGAGCATGTAACGGTGGGCGGCGTCGGCCGGGTTGGCGCCGGTGAGTGTGTGGATGCGTTCCAGGCGGTACGTCAGCGCGCGCACGCTGAGGGTGAGACGGCGGGCGGCCTCCGCGGCCACGCAGCCGGAGTCGAAGTACGCCGTGAGCGTGTCGAGGAGGGGCTGGGCGCCGCCGCGGGCCGTCGTGAGCGGGCCCAGGGCGTTCACGACGAGGTCGGCCATGGCCTGCCGGTCGCGGGTGAGGACGGGGTAGACCAGCAGGTCGGCGGCGCGCAGGACCGGGTCGTCGAGATCGAGCCGCTCGGCAAGTTCGAGGGCGTTGAGTGCCTCCTCGTAGGAGTGGACGACGCCGCCGGGGCCGGGCTGGGGGCGGCCGACGGCGACCCGGCCGCCGCCGGTGGCGGCGTGCGCCTGCTCGGCGAAGTACGTGAGGACCTCGTCCTGGTGGCCAGGGGCGATGCACAGCAGACGGCCGTCCTTGGTGGTGAGCAGGACGCTGCGGTCGCCGAAACGGGCGATGAGGGTGCGTTCCACCTGTCGGGGCACCGGGTCGCCCTCGTCGTAGGCGGCCGGGCCCTGCGCGACGGCGACGGCGTGGGCGTGGGAGAAACGCAGGCCGAAGCGCTCCGCGCGCTCCGCGAGGCGGCCCAGATCGCTGCGACCGTACAGGAGGTCGTCGATGAACTCGCGGCGGGCGGCCTCCTCTTGACGCACGGCGAGGCGCTGGGCGCGTTCGTATCCTTCGGCGAAGGCGTCGATGACCTGCTGTACGGCGGCAAACGCGCTGTCGGCCGTGCCCGACGTGCTCGGCCAGGCCGTGCGGGCGGCGGTCAGATGGGCGCTGACCAGGGTGCGCAGCCCGTGACCGGCCTCCGCGGCCTGTTCACCCAGGGCGCGACGTGAGGCGATCTCGTCACGGGTGAGGCGCCGGCCGGTGGCCGCCACGTCGGCCAGAATGCGGTCGTAGCCCTCGAGATACTGCTCGGGAATTTCCCCTGCCACCACGTCGTCCCCCCGGATCGCTGACGTGCCGGTGACGGTTCATTGACCGCGACCGGCATGCAGACCTTATGGAACGCTGCCGGGATCCGGCAATGCGTGGTGGGGATCCGGTCGGGCAGCATGGTCCGCGGGGAGCACGGATGATTCCCGGTGCCGGACACCGGCAGGTGCCGGCACCGGGAATCGAGACCAGTTCGTGCGCCGCGGGACGAGTCTCATGAGGGCCGTGGACGGAAGGCGCGGGGGTGGGGCATGCGGGTCTTTCTGACAGCTGCCACGGGCCTGCCGACGATCCTGCTCACCGCCGCTCTCGTCGTGGCCGTGTGCTTCTGGCTGCTGGTCGCCGTGGGCGTCGCCGCCGCCGACACCTTCGACGCGGACGCGGATCTCCGGGCGTGGGGCATGGGCAAAGTCCCTGTGTCGGTCGCCTTCTCGGTGCTGACGGTGCTCGCCTGGTCCTTGAGTGTCGCAGTGGCCGTCGTCGCGACCGTGTTCATGTCCCCAGGAGCCGGCACCGAACTGCTGCGCATGACCGTGCCGTTCGCCGCGCTGCTCGTCGCCTGGCGACTGACCAGCCTGCTCGTACGGCCCCTGCACCGCCTCTTCCCCGCCGGTCCCGGCCCGGACCCGCTCTCCGAGGCCCGCGGCGGCGAGGCCGGTGTGCCGACGGGTGCCGATCACGAGGGCCAGGATCCCTTCAAGGGCGCGCCGTACGACGACGGCGGCCCGGGTGCTGTCGTCACCCCCGGCCCACTCGCCGACCGCGTGGCCGCCGTCGAGCCGGCGGGCAACCGCCCAGCCGGCCCGCGCCGCCCGGTCGTGGGGCGGGCCCGGGCGGTCGGAGGACCGTCCGGACCCGCTGCGCCACTCGACGTCGACGTCAGCCGGTGACCTCGATCTTTCCGTTGGCGGCGGCGGATGCCGTGGTCGCGCCCTGCGCGCCGCCGGTCCGCCGGGTGATGTTCTTCAGCAGTTCGGCGAGGTCGACTCCCGTGGTGGAGCTGAGGAGTTCGACGCCCTGGGCGACGTTGTCGGCGACGGTCCGCGACAGCTGGCTCGCGCCGTCCGTCGAGATCACCGTCATCTTGTCGATGGCGCTCAGCGGCTCGGACGCCTTGGCGACGACCTGCGGCAACACCTCGACGAGCATCTGGAGCACGGCCGCGTCGCCGTACTGGGCGAAGGCGTCGGCCTTCTTCTGCATCGCCGCGGCTTCGGCGGCACCCTTCGCGCCGATCGCGGCGGCCTCGGCCTCACCCTCGAGGCGTACCGCGTCGGCGAGCGCGGCGCGGTGCGCCTTCTCGCCCTCACCGGTCAGCCTGGACCGCTGGGCGTCCGCCTCGGCCTGCTTGACCAGGGCGATGCGGCGGGCCTCGGCCTCCTGCTCGGCTTGGTAGCGGGCGGCGTCGGCGGGCTTGCGGACCTTCGTGTCCAGCTCGCGGTCGGTCAGAGCGGCCTGCCGCTCGGCGACCTTCTCCTGCTCGGCAAGGACCTCCTGCGACCGCGCGGCCTCGGCCAGCGGACCCGCGGCCGCGGCCCGGGCGGCGGCCTCGTCGGTCTCCGCCTTGATCTCGGCCTGCTTCAGCGCGAACGTCCGCTGGGCGATGGCGATCTCCTCCTCCGCCTTCAGCCGCGCCTGCTCGGCGGCCCGCCGGGCGACAGCCTCGGCGATGTCGGCTTCCTGCTTGGCGCGGGCGGCCTCCGGGCGGCCGAGGTCCTCCAGGTAGGAGCCCTCGGTGGTGATGTCCTGGATCTGGAAGGCGTCCAGCACCAGGCCCTGCCCGGACAGGCTGGCCTCGGCCTCCTCGGCGACCTGCCCCGCGAACACCGCCCGGTCCCGGATGATGTCCTCCACCGACATCCGGCCGACGATGGCGCGCAAAGCGCCGGAGAGCACTTCCTGGGTGAAGCCGACGATGCCGTCCTGCTGCATCAAAAACCGCTGGGCGGCGGCGCGGATGGAGTCCTCGCTGCCCCCGACCTTGACGATGGCGACGCCTTCGAGGTGGGCCTTGACCCCGCGCAGGGTGACGGCACCGCGGACGGCTACCGGGATGTGCCGCGAGGAGAGGTCGAGGGTGAACTTCTGCTGCACGAACGGAACGACGAACACGCCGCCACCGACCACGACCTTCTGCCCGCTGTTGTCGGTGAAGATCCGGCCGGTCTCCGGATCGGTGGCCTTCTTGCCGCGCCGCCCGGTGACGATGAACGCCTGACTGGGACCGGCCACCTTGTAACGCGTGACCACGACGAGAGCCAGCAGGACCAGGAGTACGACGACTCCCACGACCGCGACGAGGACAGGACTCATGACAGTGCCCCTTTGTGAACCCGAACCCCTGTATGAGGGGCGGAACGAATGAACGACAACGACAAACGGACGAGAGCTCAGCGGTCGACCGGGCGTACTGCCACGGAGGTGGCCGACAGGGCTTGTTCGACCCACACCTCGGTACCGCGCTCGACAGCGGCAGCGCTCTTGGCGGCGTACTTCACCGGCTGGCCCGCCCGGTACAGCAGCACCTCGCCATAGCCGTCGGCCGGGATCGGCGTGACCACGGAGCCGGACGTACCCACCAGGTCCGTGCCCCGCGGGCTCGTGCCGGGTTCCTCCCGCATCAGGGCCCGGCTGAGCCGCCAGGTCAGCCAGCCCGCCCCGGCTCCCGCGCCCGTCCCCACCGCCGCCGCGGCCCCCGCCCCGAGACCGGTGGTGCCGAGCACGATCGCCCCGCCGAAGCCGAGCATCGAGACGAACCCGGCGATGACCGGGAGCGACAGCAGCCCGTCGAAGAGCCCCTCCAGCGCGCCGACGCCGTCGAAGAGCCCTTCGAGGACACCGTCGAAGACGAGCGCGAGCACCAGCAGCACGAGACCTGCGACGCCGAGACCCAGAAACAGAGTCACTGATCTTCCCCCCTCGCGGTCCTTGCCGACACGCCGTGGGGATGGTCCCATGTGCCCACTGCACCGGTCATTGCCGGATTCCGGCAGCCTTTACGCGTTTTTTATGCCTGCCTTGCGCGTCTGCGGACGCCCCTGAAGGCCACCTGCTCACAGCCTCGGGGCGTTGCCCATCTCGACGGCGAAGACCGTCGGGTCGCAGTCGAAACCGCGGATCATTTCGTGGAACTCCCACCTGTCGGAGTCATCCTTGGTGAACTCCGCGACCGTCGTGGCGGTGGATCCGGCGACGTGCGCGAAGTCGTCCTTCAGAAGCTCCGTATAGCCGTCGAGGACCAGAACTCCCGCATTCGATATGTCACCGAACGTCTTGGGGCCGCTGTTCTGATGGATGGCCACCCCCACGACCACCCGGGCGAAGGAGGCTGCCAGGCGGTGGAACTCCAGCATCATCGCCTCGACGAAGCCGAAGCCCTGGCCGGTCTGGCTGTGCCGGCTCATGTTGATGGTGCCGTCCGGTGAGCGGCTGTCGAAGTGGACGACGTACACCGGCTGTCCGTAGGGCTCGTCCGATGAGTACGTCGTGGCGATGATGTCGAGATGATGAGGCGGCTGGTTCCAGGCGCTCGGGTCCCACTTGAGTTTCACTTCGGCCTTGCCGAGTCCCCTGCTGACGCTGCCCACTGGCCGCTTCCTCTCTCCGCCATGCCACCACGGGACGATTCCCCCGCACTGTCAAGTATGGCTCCGGGTCAGCCCCTTGAAGCCTCTGATCCCGCTTACCGCGCATGCCGTCGCGGTGTCGTCGTCCGGCCGTGGGCCCGCCCTGGACGACTGCCTACGCCGTTCCGCCAAGACCCGGACCGGTCGGCACCGTCGGACTGCCCTCGAGGACCCTGCCAGGCGCCTTCGCCGGGTCGGACGGAATGCGGAACTCCAGCTCGGGACGGTCCCACACCACGGCGGGTGGGTTTGCGGCCGCCGTCCCGGTGCGCACCGCACCCACGCTGCGGTAGAAGCCCTCGGCGGGGGGATGCGACACCACTCGGACGTGGTCGAGCCCGGCGGTGCGGGCCTCGGCCTTCATGTGCGCGACGAGCCGCCGTCCGATGCCACGTCCCTGTGCTCCGTCGGCGACGAACATCAGGTCGAGCTCCGGCGGGAGGAGGACGAGCGAGTAGAACCCGAGGACACGGCTTTCGTGCTCGTCGGCGGCGACGGCTACGAAGACACGGTGGGTCTCGATGTAGTCGGGACCCACCCGGTAGGCCGCCACCATGGCCGCGTACTGCCCTTCGTAGGCGCGCGAGCCACGCACGAGGCGTGTGAGCCGTTTGGCGTCCCGCGCGACGGCCCGCCGTACCGTGATCGGCCCGCTCCCAGGCGTAACGCTCGAATTCATTGGGAGAGTATTACGTACCCGGGAGCGGCTTCCCGCAGCGGGTCCGGCTCAGGCAGCTCATTCGCCGGAAGAGTGCCGGGTCACCCCTCCCTCCCGCCCGGTCGCGGTGCGACGCTGACGGTAGAGCCCCTTGGCCGTGAGATCCACGCAGCCGTACGAAAGGCGGTGGGGACGATGGAGCTGCCCCTGATCGTGGGCGTCGACGGATCGGACTCCAGCCTCCTGGCGGTCGACTGGGCGGTGGACGAAGCGGCCCGGCTCGGTCTGCCGCTGCGGCTCGTCCATGCCTCCAAGTGGGAGCGCTACGAAGGTGCCGTTTCGCCGGGCACCGTGGATCGTCCCTCCGCGCAGGCGATGGCGCAGAACATCGTCGGATCCGCCGCCGAACGTGCCAGGCGCCGCAACCCGGGCGTGCCGGTGTCGGCCGAGCTGCCGGCGGACGAGGCCGTGGACGCACTACTGCGCGCGGGCCACAACGCATCCGCCCTGGTGACGGGGTCACGCGGCCGTGGCGGGCTGAAAGGAGTCCTCCTCGGTTCGGTCGGCCTCGGAGTGGCGGCCCGTGCCACCTGCCCGGTGATCGTGGTCCGCGGGGACAAGGCGGCCTTGCAGGGAACCCACGAGCGCATTCTGTTCGGTGTGGGAGGCGCCGACACGTGCGGTGAGACGGTGCGGTTCGCCTTCCGGGAGGCCGCGGCCCGCAAGTGCACTCTCGATGCCGTGCGCGCCTGGCGTTGCCCAGCACACGAGAGGACGGACCGTCCTCCGCCCGCCGGCGAAGCGGAGCGCTACCACGAGGAGCGGGCATCGGCCCTGCTCGACGCGGCACTCCAGGACGCGGAGACGGAGTACCCGGGTGTCGAGGTACGGAGGACCACGGTCGAGGGCCCGGCCCGCAAGGTCCTGCTGCACCGGTCGGCCGCCGCGGACCTGGTGATCATCGGGGCCAGGCGCAGGCATGGCCACTTCGGTCTCCAGCTGGGCCGAGTCGGCCACACCCTGCCGCATCACGCGCACTGCCCGGTGGCGATCGTGCCGCAACGGGACTGATCCATGGGCACCGGGGAGGTGCGGCCGGCGGGCAGCGGGCCGTAGTGGTGGCTCGGCTCTCCTCGTCGGCGTGGACCGCGCCGCCGGCTCCGGCACGAGAGAGACTGCTGCGGCACGGTGCCGACATCGTGGTACGGGATCTGAGCGAGCCCGCTCGCGGGAGGTACGCCGAAGTGACGGACTGGATCTGGGAGTACGACGGCTACCTCCCCGCGGAGGAGAGGCTGCGGGAATCCCTGTGCACCTTGGGCAACGGTTACTTCGCCACCCGCGGAGCGCTGCCCGAATGCGACGCGGACGACGTGCACTACCCGGGGACGTACGCGGCCGGCTGTTACAACCGACTCACCTCCGAGGTCGCGGGCCGCCAGGTCGAGAACGAGGACATGGTCAACCTGCCCAACTGGCTGCCACTGCGCTTCCGCGTCCGCGGCGAGCAGTGGCTCGTCCCCGACACGGCGGCCGTACTCGAGCACCGCCAGCTGGTCCACCTGTCGTCGGGGATGCTGGAACGCGTGACGCGGTACGACCTAGGGCAGGGCCGCACCCTGGCCGTGCGCCAACTGCGCATCGTGCACATGGCGGACCCCCACCTGGCCGCGCTGCGCACCGAGTTCACCGCCGAGGACTTCTCCGGAGAGGTCGACGTCGAGGCGGCCCTCGACGGAGCCGTCACCAACGCGGGAGTGGCGCGCTACCGGGAGCTGGACGGCCGCCACCTGACCCACGTGCACACCGGCACCGCCACCCCGGACACCGTGTGGCTGCGCTGCCGTACGCGTACGTCGGACATCCGCGTCGGCATGGCAGCCCGCCTGACCACGGACGAGCCCGTATCGAACAGTCACGCATCCGAGCGCGCCGTCCAGCGGGTACACCTGCGTCTGACACCGGACCGTACGGCCACCGTCGACAAGACCGTCGCCCTGCACACCTCGCGCGACCCGGCGATCAGCGACCCGCTGCGTTCCGCGATCGACCGGGTGAGCGGCGCCCCGGGCTTCGACGACCTGCTGGAGTCGCATCTCACGGCCTGGGACCAGCTGTGGCGCCGGGCCGAACTCGACGTGCCCGGCGCCGCGGGTGCCATTCTGCGGCTGCACCTCTTCCACGTGCTGCAGACACTCTCCCCGCACACCGCCGACCTCGACGCGGGGGTACCGGCGAGGGGACTGCACGGCGAGGCCTATCGCGGACACGTCTTCTGGGACGAGCTGTTCGTCCTGCCGTATCTCAACCTGCACTTCCCCGAGGTGTCCCGCGCCCTGCTGCACTACCGTCACCGGCGCCTCGGGCAGGCCCGCGCAGCCGCCGGGCGCATCGGCCGCCAAGGCGCGCTCTACCCCTGGCAGAGCGGCAGCGACGGCCGTGAGGAGACCCAGCAGCTCCATCTCAACCCACGCTCGGGACGCTGGCTGCCCGACCACTCCCACCTGCAGCACCACGTCGGGTCGGCGATCGCGTACAACGTGTGGCAGTACTGCGAGGCGAGCGGGGACGCCGAGTTCCTGCACACCAAGGGCGCCGAGATGCTGCTGCAGATCGCCCGCTTCTGGGCCGACTCGGCCACCTACGACGACCGTCTCGGGCGGCACCGCATCCGGGGCGTCGTCGGCCCGGACGAGTACCACGATGCCTGTCCCGGCGCGTCGGAGCCCGGCCTGGACGACAACGCCTACACGAACGTCACGGCGGCCTGGGTCCTCACCCGCACCCTCGACGTACTGGACGACCTGCCCGAACCGCGCCGACGCGAACTCGTCGAGCGGACGGGGCTGGACGGTGGTGAACTCGAACTGTGGCAGGACGTCTCCCGCACGCTCCACGTGCCCTTCCACGATGACGTCATCAGCCAGTTCGCCGGTTACGGCGACCTCGCCGAGCTCGACTGGGACGGTTACCGCGAGCGGTACGGAGACATCCGCCGCCTGGACCGGATCCTGGAGGCGGAGGGGGACACCGTCAACCGCTACCAGGCGTCCAAGCAGGCGGACGTGCTGATGCTCGGCTATCTCTTCTCACCGGCAGAACTGCAGGGCCTGTTCCACAGACTGGGCCACCGGCTCGACGAGGACACCTGGCGGCGCACCGTCGACTACTACCTGGCCCGCACGAGCCACGGCTCCACACTCAGCGGGCTGGTGCACGGCTGGGTGCTGGCCCGGGCCCGGCGGGCCGAGGCGTGGACGTTCTGCCAGGAAGCACTCAAGGGTGACATCGCCGATCTCCAGGGCGGCACCACAGGCGAGGGCGTCCACCTGGGCGCCATGGCCGGCACCCTCGACCTCGTCCAGCGCGGACTGACCGGGCTGGAGACCCGCCGGGGCGCCCTGTGGCTGGACCCGGTGCCGCTGCCGGAGCTGTCCTCCTACGGATTCGCCCTCCAGTACCAGGGGCACTGGGGCGTGCGACTGCGCATGGAGCGAGGGAGCCTGGAGATCGCGGTCCCGTCCTCCGACCGGTCACCCATCGACGTCCGGCTGCCCGACCGCTCGGTCTCGGTGCAGCCGGGGGAGACATGCCGACTGCTGCTCCCGGACTGACCTGAGACCGGCCGGGTCAGCCGCGGTTGACGCCGACTGCTCCTGGCAAGGCGAGGTGAGGCGAGGTGGGTGCCGATGGTCGCAATCACCGGCACGGCCCCTGACCTCGAACCGGGCTGGACGAAACAGATCGACATGCTCGTCCGCTCGCCTCAGGTCCTCCACGCCTACATCGATGCCACCGAACGGCATGCGGCGCGACAGTGACGGAGAGGGCAGGCCAGGTCCACGTGAGATCCGGCCCTCCCGGCGACACGACACGCTACGAAGCTGCGTCGGTGTCCGGACGGAGCATGCGCACAACGTCCCGGAGGTCGTCCGGACAGCATGGTGATGAGACGCGGCGGCGGTCAGGACCAGGCGGATCCCCGACCGCCTGCGCGGATCGGCGGTGTCGGCTCAGGCGTCGGCTGAGGCGGACTGCTTCTCGTCCTTCGGCGATGCCGCCTGCGCCGCCGCGTCGGGTGCGGTGTAGTAGACGGACGCACCCTGCTTGCTGCGCTGCGCCTGGGTCCTGGCGACCAGCCCTTCGAGGGTGGTACGCACCACGGTCGTCTTGATGTTGCGGTCGGGATGGCTCTGGCCGAGGGCCGTGGCGATCTCGGCCGCCGAGCGGGGTTCGCTCTGTTCGGCGAGGTGGCCGCGGACCAGGTCGACCAGGGTCGGCTGTGCGGTCTTGGCGGCTTCGGTCGTGTCTGCGCGCTTCTCGGCGGCCGGCTTGTCCGTCGCGGCGGCGCGAGGCTTGGAGGCGGTCTTCGTCGTCCGGGCGCGCTTGCCCGGGCCGGACTTGGCGGCGGTCTTCTTGGCGGTGGACTTCTTCCGGGGAGCGGGCACCGCGACACTGTCCGACGGGGCAGGCTTGGCCACACCCTTGGCCGAAGGCGGCTCGGTGCCGATGGCGCGCTGGATGCTGACCAGCACCTCGTGGTCGCGCTGCAGGGCGGTCAACTGCTCCTGCAGGGCGGCGATCTCCGCGCCGACTCGGTCCTGCTCCTTGGTGTTGCGCTCGAGGTCGGCACTGACCTGAGCGGTGTACTGCGATGACAGTTCGGTGGCGGAAGCGTTCTCAGACATGGGACGCACAACCTTTCCTCGGCCGAAGGCCGAAGTCGACGGGCCTGACACAAGCGTGTGCTGTTGTCCTGGAGTATGTCTGCAGACGGCAGTCAAACCCCATGCACAGTGCCCTGCCGTAGCGATAGTACGGACAACCGGAAGCCGGGTGTCCTCCCTTGAACAGTCTGAGACGAGTTGACCCCTCACCGTGGACCGCCTCAAGCCTGCGGTAGGCGAGCCATGTGTGCTCCTGAGGGACGGTGCCATGACTGTGCCTGCGATGCCCAACAACCCTACAAAGAGCGGAAGTTGACGGTGAACCGTTGGTGGTGGCGGATGTGGGCCTGGTGTCGGGGTGGGCGCCACGACGGGGGTGACAGCGGATGCCGTGAATTGACAGAGACGAACGTGTGGACGGAACCTCGATACGGGAACATCACCGATGGGCGCCGTCAGCATGCCGAGAGATGGCCGTGTCAGTCGTGGCCGGGTCAGGTGACGGGGGAGTGCAGGTGCACCCCCCCGGGACGGCACGGTTCAGCAGATTTGTACGTGGCCCCGTCCGCCATGTCTGGACCACCAGCCGACGCTCACGCTCACTCCCTACGACCGCCCGGGTCGCACAGCACCTACTTGAAGGCCGCGATGTTGCGGGCAGCCCACTCGGTGAACGTGCGGGGCGGGCGGCCGAGGATTCGCTCGACGTCGGGGCTCACCCGCTGCTCCGCGGCTTTCGGCGTGCCCAGGATGTCAAGGGTGGCTTCCACAGCCGGCTCGGGCATGAACCGCAGCATCTGCGCCCGGGCTTCCGCTCGGCTCTGCTCGACGAACCGCACCGGTTCCCCCAGCGCCTCGGAGATGGCCATGGCCTGCTGCCGAGGTGAGACCGGTGCCGGCCCGGTCAGCTCGTATGACCCGCCGGCATGACCGCCGTCCAGCAACGTCACGGCGGCGACCTCGGCGATGTCGGCCGGGTCGATGGTCGGCAGCGCGACATCACCGAACGGTGCGCGGGCCACCCGTTGGGTGCGGACCATGTCGGCCCACTGCAAGGTGTTGGAGTCGAACCCTCCCGGCCGCAGCAGGGTCCAGTCCAGATCCGACTGCGTCACCGCGTCCTCAAGCATCGAAGGGTGGCTACCCGTGGCGACACCCTGGGAGGACAGCAGCACAACGCGGCGGATCCCCCCGGCCCGCGCGACATCGAGGACGCCGCTGACACTGCCGCCGGCGGATACGAAGTCGCCCGAGGTGAGCAGGAACAGCGTGTCAGCACCTGCGAGAGCGGGCGCGAGGCCGGCCGGCTCGGCCAGGTCGGCCTGATGGTGCCGTACCCCCGGAGGCGTGTCCCGCGCGGAGATCCCTCGGGACACCGCGGTCACCTGTTCACCAGCCGTCACGAGCGCCCGCACCAGCGGCCGCCCGACGTTGCCCGTGGCTCCGGTCACCACAATCATGTTCGCCCCCGTTGTCGGTGCTTCTGTGGACACACGGAAGCTAGCAACGCGGGGATAGTAGGTACCTACAGGAAAGTAATGGAGAGAAGGGCTCGTTGTGACCCACAACACAACTCCGGCGGCTGGTATGGACGTTGTCGACGTCGCCCCCGAACAGGCATGTCCGATCGCCCCCGTGGTCGACATCGTCTTCAGCCGGTGGACCACTCCGATCCTGTGGGCGCTCCACACCTACGGGCGGCATCGGTTCGTGGAGTTGGAGCGCCGCATCACCACCATCACACCCAAGGTGCTGACGGACCGGTTACGGCAGTTGGAACGCGACGGGCTTGTCGTGCGCACCTACCACCCCGAGGTTCCACCGCGGGTGGAGTACGAGATCAGCGAACTGGGCCGCGGCCTGGCTCCGCTCTTCGCGGCCCTCGCCGACTGGTCGGTCAACCTGGGCGAGGTGGAGCAGGCCCGCCAGGAGTACGACGCCAGGGAACGGCCTCGCGGCCGCCGTACCCGCTGACAGCCGGCGAGGCCTGCGCCGAGTTCGCCGCCTCTCGATCCGCAGGCGCGGTACGCAGACGCGATCGTCCAGCGCTCGGCTGACTCGCCCTCTAGTGTCGGCGGCATGACCGACGACTCTCTGCGCTCCGTCACCATCGAGCGAACCAGCACCGGCCACTTCACCGCGACGAACGCTCGCGGCGGCACGATCAGCTTCGGCACCGGCTCCGATCCTCACGCGGACGCCGAGTTCACCCCGGTCGAGCTGTTGCTCGCCGCGCTCGGAGGCTGCACGGCGGTGGACGTCGATGTGGCCACCAGCCGGCACGCGGAGCCCCTCAGGTTCTCCGTCGCGGTCACCGGCAACAAGACCAGTGACGAGTCCGGCAACCGGATGACCGACCTCGCGGTCACCTTCTCCGTCGCCTTCCCGGACGTCGACGGCGCGGATCGTGCCCGAGCGATCCTCCCGCGGGCGGTCAAGACCTCGCACGACCGGCTCTGCACGGTCAGCCGCACGGTGGAGATCGGCACGCCCGTCACCGCGGCGGTCGAGGACGCCTGACGTCTGTCAGGGTTCCGAGCCGCCGGATGGGCTGTACGGCCGGGCCGGGATGCTCGCCGCCCGCCTCGTACGGTCCGGAAACGGAGGTCGGCGGTCGTCACCGCCCGGACCGGGGTTCGCGTCCCAGGCCGACGGGCCGGGGGCCAGATGCGCGCACCGTGTGCGCAGCGGCGGGCCTGCGCCGGTCGGTCGGTCGAGGAGTGGCCCCGCATGCCGTCCGCCGCGTGGTTCTCGCCAGGGCGGCGGGCCCCTCGCGCCCACCCGTTGCCGGGCAGAGGCCCGCTCGCCGCCCCTGGACGCCGAGCCCTCTCGCATACCTGTGCCGTGACGAGGAAAGATGGGACGTCGAGCGTCGGAGCAAGTTATGCGGAGGAACGGACATGCAGCATGAACGAGCGGGTCGGCCGGCCGGTCCGGAGGACCTCGTCGACATCGCGCGGCTGGTCACCGCGTACTACTCGCTGCACCCTGATCCTGCCGATCCGGGGCAGCGGGTGGCGTTCGGTACGTCAGGACACCGCGGGTCGTCCCTGAACACGGCGTTCAACGAGGACCACATCGCCGCGACCAGCCAGGCCATCTGCGAGTACCGCAGCGCGCAGGGCACCGACGGGCCGCTCTTCCTCGGCGCCGACACCCACGCCCTGTCCGAGCCCGCCCGGGTCACCGCGCTGGAGGTGTTCGCCGCCAACGACGTGACCGTGCTCATCGACGTCACCGACGGCTACACGCCCACCCCGGCCGTGTCGCACGCCATCCTCACCCACAACCGCGGCCGCAGCACCGGCCTCGCCGACGGCGTGGTCGTCACCCCCTCGCACAACCCGCCCGCCGACGGCGGCTTCAAGTACAACCCGCCCAGCGGCGGCCCCGCCGGCTCCGAGGCGACCTCCTGGATCCAGGACCGCGCCAACGAGATCATCGCGGCGGGAATGAAGGACATACGCCGTATCCCCTACGCCCGGGCCGTCAGCGCCGCCGGCACCGGCCGCCACGACTTCCTCGGCAGTTACGTCGCCGACCTGCCCGCCGTCCTGGACCTGGACGCGATCCGGTCCGCCGGCGTCCGTATCGGCGCCGACCCGCTCGGCGGGGCCTCCGTCGCCTACTGGGGCCGGATCGCCGAGGAGCACCGGCTCGACCTGACCGTGGTCAACCCGCTCGCCGACCCCACCTGGCGCTTCATGACGCTGGACTGGGACGGCAAGATCCGTATGGACTGCTCGTCGCCGTACGCGATGGCCTCCCTCATCGAGCAGCGCGACCGCTTCCAGATCGCCACCGGCAACGACGCCGACGCCGACCGGCACGGCATCGTCACCCCGGACGCGGGCCTGATGAACCCCAACCACTACCTGGCCGCCGCCATCGCCTACCTGTACGCCCACCGGGAGCAGTGGCCCGCCCACACCGGCATCGGCAAGACCCTGGTGTCGTCCTCCATGATCGACCGTGTCGCCGCCGACCTCGGCCGGCGCCTCGTCGAGGTGCCCGTCGGCTTCAAGTGGTTCGTGGACGGTCTGGTCGACGGCTCGCTCGGGTTCGGCGGCGAGGAGTCGGCCGGCGCGTCGTTCCTGCGCCGCGACGGCTCGGTGTGGACCACCGACAAGGACGGCATCATCCTGGCGCTGCTGGCCTCCGAGATCACCGCCGTCACCGGGAAGACCCCGTCGGAGCACTACGCCGCCCTGACGGCCCGCTTCGGCGATCCCGCCTACGCCCGCATCGACGCCCCGGCGACCCGCGAGGAGAAGGCGCTGCTCGCCAGGCTCTCGCCCGCGCAGGTCACCGCGGACACTCTCGCCGGTGAGGCGGTCACCGGCGTCCTCACCGAGGCTCCCGGCAACGGGGCGGCCATCGGCGGCATCAAGGTGACCACCGAGAACGCGTGGTTCGCCGCCCGCCCCTCGGGCACCGAGGACGTCTACAAGATCTACGCCGAGTCGTTCCAGGGACCCGACCACCTGCGCCGGGTCCAGGAGGAGGCCAAGGACGTGGTGATGGCGGCCCTCGGCGGCTGACCGCCCGGACGCGGGCGGGATTGCGGGCGACGGCGCAGCGGAACGCGCCGGCGCCCCCGCCCGGCGTCAGCCACACCCACCGCTCCTCAGGCACCAGCCGCAGCGGCCACGTGTACGCAGCCGGCGCAGGGGTGCTCGACGACGACGTGCACCCGGCGTCGCCCACCCGGTGCCCGGCACCTCACTTCCAGTCGTACGCGTAGGCCGCGACCCAGGTGATGTCGAGCTGCGCGCTGCTGCCCGGAGCCGCCCCGGGCCCCTGCAGCGCGCTTTCGTTCTGCAGCACCCAGGACAGCGGGTGATTCGGCACGTTGCGGGTGTCGTGCCCCGTCTGCCGGCCGTCGACGAAGAACCGCACGTTGCCCGGGGTCCACTCGGTGGACACGGTGTGCCACTCGGTCCAGTCGTCGCTTCCCGGGAAGTACCCCTGCTTGCCGCCACCGCACGGATGGTGAAAGGCGGTGAGGGGGCCGGTCCACTCGCCTTCGGGATGGTCCATCTCGCAGCCCCGGCCGTAGTGCAGCCAGGCGGACTTGTAGCCCGGAGCCAGTGTCGTCACCTTGATGCGGGCGCTGTACTTGCCGTACTTCATCTGCATGACCGCACGTGGCACCACCGCGGCGGCATGCACCGGGCCTCCGTTGCCGGGTCGCCACATCCGTATGAACATCCTCCCGTCGCCGTTCGCCGCAGGACCGACGCTCACGGTGTCTTCCGGGTGGTAGACACCCACCACATCCCGGCCCCGACTGTTGGCCGTGTCACGCCAGCCCGTCGGATAGGCCCACCAGTTGTCGCGGAACTCCCCGCTCAGCCCGCCGCAGTAGGCGGCGGAGGTGTCGACGTGGTGATCGCAGTCGCTGAACGCGCCCAGCGGCACCCGGTCGCCGTTGAAGTCCTCCGCGAGGACCTGCCAGAAGGGACCGCAGTCACCGCGGGGCAGACTCGCGCCCGTACCGCGGCAGGCATCGGCCGCGGCGGGCGCCGCGTCGGCCCGTGGGAACCCGAGGACCGTGGCCACGAGCATGAGCCCCACGGACATCAACAGAATTCGCTTGCTGTGAGGGTGTGGCGCTGCGTGTGAACCCATCCCCAGGCTCCCTCGAGGTTCAGCTGCCGGCCGTCGTCCGTCGTCCCGTGCCCCGCAAGATCAATGGGCTCCGGGGTACGGCCCGGAACCGCGCGGGGAGGCACTCCGCGAAGGAGCATCCTCGCCCGTGGGTCCGTGCGGCGCCACCCCGTGAACGAGCCGTGAACCGGACGGCACCGCTCCGTCATGGCCGGGCCTGAGGGGCAGCGAGCCTCGGGGGTCTCACGTTGTTCGGGACGGCCCGGAACCTCCCTTCAGGACACCGCTTCAGAACTCGCGGTCGATGCCGGTCACGATCGCCGAGCCCAACGCGGCGTCCCCCTCTGCGAAACCGCTGTCCCGCAGGGCCCGGGAGACCAGCCGCACCGCTTCGTCCTCGGCTCCCGACTGATCGGCGGCCTCGACCTCGACCCGGGCGGCGAACATGCCGTCCTCCTCCACCGTCAGCAGACGCAACTCCTCGCTCTCCCCGAGATCGGTGTTCCTGGGGTCCTGAGGTCGAAGCCTGCGCTCGATCTCTGAGCGGACGTCGCCCGGAACTCCTCGGAGGAACGTGCCAGGGACGGTGATGACATAGGTGGTCACCGGGACTCCTTTCGACTGTGCAACTCGCGCCCTCTTGCCCCTTCCGCACCCTCAACCGTCACATACTCCCTGCGCGTCTGCCCGGTCCGCGGCCGTGAACACATGGCGTGGAGCCGCGGCTCGGCGAGTCGGTGGAGGTGCGGTTTGACGGATTGAGGCCTGTGCGGTGTGGGCAGGGAGCTGGCAGTGTGTGGCATGAACATGACTTCCTCAACTCCCCCCACAGGAGGCCGACCATGTACTCGCGCGCGTTCGTCCACGGCTTCACCGCTGCCTTGACGGCGGCTCTCACCCTGGCCGGTGGCCAGGCCTACGCGGCCAAGCCGGGCTCCGGCGATCAGCTCCTCGCGGCCCGTGTCGTCACCTACGACGCCGGCGCGTCGGCCGAGTTCAGGACCGCCGTCGAACGGGGCGCAGCGATCTGGAACGAGAGCGTGGACACCGTCGAGCTGCGCCCGGCGGCCGCCGGGCAGCGCGCCAACATCCGGATCCTGGCCGACAACGGCTGGCCCCGGGCACAGACGACCTCGCTCGGCAACGGAACCGTCTACATCGGACGACAGGCCGTCAACGAGGGCTACGACACGGTCCGGATCTCGGCGCACGAACTCGGCCACATCCTCGGCCTGCCGGACCGCAAACCCGGCCCCTGCACCAGCCTGATGTCGGGCTCCAGCGCCGGCGTCGCCTGTACGAACCCGTACCCGAACGCCGCCGAGAAGGCGGAGGTCGAGGGCAACTTCGGTACCGCGCCTGCCGCTCCGGCACCGGCTGCCCGCAACGTGCTGATCGTGGACTGATCGAGGGACGTGCGCGGGGACGGGAACGGGGACAGCCCGTCGCCGCGCACTCCGGTCGGCGACCGCGGTCACTGCCGCCCTGACCCCGGGCGGCCGCTTGGCGGCGTGGACGAACCACCGGATGGCCGGAATCCCGCCCGCCGTCAGCCCTGGACCGGCAAGATGCGGGTTCCGGAGCGGCGTGAGCCGGGGCGTGCTGGGAATGGACAGCGCCCCCGCTCCCAGGCGTTCATGGCGAGGGGTTGATCAAGCGCCCGGGTGGGCGTAGCCGGTCTGGTAGGCGATGACGACGAGTTGGGCGCGGTCGCGGACGCCCAGCTTGGTCATGATGCGGTTCACGTGGGTCTTGGCAGTCCAGGGCGAGACGTGGAGCTGTTCGGCGATGTCGTCGTTGGAGAGGCCGGCGGCCACCAGGAGGAGCACCTGGCGCTCGCGCTCGGTCAGGGTCGTCAACTCCGGGGTCGGAGCGCTCGTCCTGTCGGGTGTGGCGAGGTAGTGGGCGATGAGTGCCCTGGTGGCCCGGGGTGACAGCAGCTCCTCTCCGCGGGCGACCAGCCGGATGGCGTCGAGGAGGTGGGACAGCTCCACGCCCTTCCCGAGGAACCCGCTGGCCCCGGCACGCAGCGCCTGGAAGACGTGCTCGTCGGCTTCGAAGGTCGTCAGGATCAGTACCCGTACGCCCGCGAGGTCTTCGTCCGCCGAGATGGCGTGCGTGGCGGCGAGGCCGTCCATGTCGGGCATCCGGATGTCCATCAGCACCACATCGGCTCGGGTGCTGCGGGCCAGTGCGACCGCCTCTTCGCCTGTCGACGCCTCTCCGACGACCTCCAGGTCCGGCTCCGACTCGATGAGCATGCGGAAGCTGGCGCGCACGAGGGCCTGGTCGTCGGCGAGCAGAACGCGGATGCTCATCCCTGCCTCCCCTTGACGGCGGTCGCGCGCAGGGCCGTGCCGGACCCGTCCGACGCGCGGGTGGCGGTCGGTGGTCCGGCCGCGGGCAGGGGGAGATGCACAGCGAGATGAAACCGACCGTCGGCGTCCGCTCCGGCGTGGAGGCTGCCGCCGACCGCGTGGGCGCGCTCGCGCATGCCCGTCAGCCCGTGTCCGGTGCCTGTGGCCGACCCCGGGCGGGGGCCGGAGTGCAGCGGGTTGGTGATCCGGATGCGCAGTTCGTCGGGCCCGTGGTCGACGAACAGGTCCGCCTCGGCGGTCGCGCCGTGCTTGTGTGCGTTGGTCAGCCCTTCCTGGATGACGCGATAGGCGGCCAGGTCGATGGCGGTCGGCAGGGGGCGAGGGTGGCCGGCCTGCCGGTGACGCACGCTCAGCCCGGCGGCGGTCAAGGATTCGAGGAGCCCGCCGAGGCGGGACAGACCGGGCACCGGTTCGGTCGGCTGCGTCTCGTCCGTCTCGTCGCCGGACTGTCGTAGTACGTGCAACAGGGGGCCCAGTTCGTCCAGGACGGTACGGCCGGCGTCACGGATGTGCCCGAGCGCCACCTCGGCCTGATCCGGTCGGCCGCGCAGGAAGTGACCGGCGACCCCTGCCTGAATGGTGATCAGGGCGATGTGGTGGGCGATCACGTCGTGGAGTTCCCGCGCGATGCGCAGCCGCTCTTCGGCGACCCGACGGCGGGCTTCTTCCTCCTTGGTCGCCTCCGCCCGCAGTGCTCGCTCCTCCATCGCGGCGGCGTACTCGTGCCAGGTGCGTACGGTGACCCCGACGGCGGCGAACATCCCGGTCCAGGCGAACACGGCGACGCTCTCCGGGCCGGCGGCCGAATCCGTCGCGTGGGTGATGACGGCGTACAGGGAGAGGGCCGTCCCCGAGACGGCGATCAGGGCGATCCGCCGACGGACCGTCCGGGCCACGGTGTAGACCGCGATCAAGGCGGCGAACTTCAGCATGCGCGACGGATATGACGCGAGGACGGTGAAGGCCACTTCCCCGAGCACTGCCAGCGTCAGGACGGGCAGTGGTGCCCTGCGGCGGGCCAGCACCAGCAGGAACGCGGCCGCCGCGGCGACGGCGTCGGCGCCCGACGGTCGTACACCGTCGGGCCACCGTCCGAACAGCAGGGGCAGCAGGCCGGCGACGCCCACGAGGGTGGCGAGGGCGGCATCCAGCAGGCGCGGGTGAGCGCCGGTCATCCGTCGCAGCGACGCCGGTCCGATCACGGCTTCACCGTTCCTTGGGACAGATCCTCGGTTGCGGACACATGTGGCCGCCTGTCTTCACGCCTGCGGGTGTACGAGTGGGGTGGCGGTGTGCCCGCGGCAGACCGGAGTCACGCGTCGCGTCGCTTGAACAGTACGGCCGCACCGGCCAGGAGCACCACGATGTAACCGGCGAACACCGCGAGCCCGGCCCCGGGTGACAGCGAGTCACTGGCCGTCCGCACCGTCATGACCGCGTTCGCCGCGTTCGACGGCAAGTACGGGCCGATGGCGTCGTTCCAGGTGCTCGGCAGTAGCTGGATCAGACCGGGCACGACGAACAGCGCCCCCACCACGAGCGTGATGGAACCGGCGGTGTTGCGCAGCAGGACGCCGACCGCCAGGCCGATCAGCCCGGCACCGGTCAGGTAGACCGCCGCGCCGAAAAGCGCCCGCAACACCCCCGGATCGGACAGCGCGGTGGTGTCCAGACCGCGTGAGGACAGGACCGACTGACCGGCCAGGAAGGCCCCCAGGACCGCGACCGACATGAGGACGAAGCTCACCACGGCGAAGACGATCACCTTGCCCCACAACACCGGCAGGCGTGAGGGGACCGCGGCCAGCGTGGCGCGGATGGACCCGGTGGCGTATTCGCCGGCACTCATCAGTACCCCGAGCACCGCGACGGCGAGCGAGGCGAGCATCACCCCGCCCAGGCTGATCGAGGTCGGGTCACCGAAATCATCCTCTCCAGGACCGTCTCCCGAGCCGACCACACTGCTGAACAGCAACCCGAGGCCGACGACCATCGCCACGGTGATCGCCAGCGTGTAGAGCGTCGAGCGCAGCGACCGCAGCTTGATCCATTCCATGTGGACGACCCGCACGAAGGTCACCCGCTGACCGCCCGCATGCCCACCGGCGGTCCCGGTCGTCTTCTGCGTGTCCTGCGTGTCGTGTGTGTCGAGGGCGGTGGTGCTCATCGGTTCGTCCTTCCGGCTGCGGCGAACTCGGAGGTGGTGGCGTGGTATTCGACGGCGTCGCGGGTCAGTTCCATGAACGCCTCCTCCAGCGACGCCTCCTGAGCGAACAGCTCGTGCAGCACCAGCCCGGCCGCCGCTGCGCGCTCGCCGATCTCGGGGGCCTCGAGTCCCTGGACGTCCAGCACGCCCGGCCGGCTGCTGGTGACCGAGACACCGTCACCCACCAGCAGGTCACGCAGGGACGCGGCCTGCGGCGACTGCACCCGTACGCTCCGACCGGAGGACTGGGCGACGAAGTCGGCGAGCCGGCCCGCCGACAGCAGTCGGCCGCGCCCGATCACGATGAGGTCCTCGGCGATCAACGCCATCTCGGTCATCAGGTGAGAGGAGACGAAGACGGTCCGCCCCTGGTCCGCGAGATCCTTCAGCAGGTTGCGGATCCACAGCACGCCTTCGGGATCGAGGCCGTTGACCGGCTCGTCCAGCATGACGATGTGCGGGTCGCCGAGCAGTGCCGAGGCGATGCCCAGCCGCTGCCCCATGCCCAGCGAGAAGCCGCCCGCCCGCTTGCGGGCCACCTCCGTCAGGCCGACCATGTCGATCACTTCCAGCACCCGCTGCTTGCGGATGCCGTTGCTCGCGGCCAACGCGAGCAGGTGCTGATATGCCGAGCGCCCGGGGTGGATCGCCTTCGCCTCCAGCAGCGCCCCGATCTCCTGCAGTGGGGCCTTGTGCTGCTCGTAGGGCCGACCGTTGACGCGGACCGTTCCGGACGACGGCCGGTCCAGCCCCATGACCATCCGCATCGTCGTCGACTTGCCCGCCCCGTTGGGTCCGAGAAACCCGGTCACCACTCCAGGACGCACGGTGAAACTCAGCGCGTCGACCGCGAGCTTGTCGCCGTACCTCTTACTGAGGTTGTTCACCTCGATCACAATCCACCTCCGGGTTGAGGCCTCAAGGTTCGTGCACGGCGGCGGGTTCCTGCGTCGCCCCACGGCGGTCACTGTCCGTACCACGACCGCAGTACGCCGCTGTCGACGGCAGCGACCTTGGGGTGACGCTCGCCGTCGCTCGCCGTGATCGAACGTTTGTGGAGTGGGCGGAGACGACGATGTTCGCGGTGTACGTCCCGTCGACCACGCGGTGGTCGCCCCCGGCGCGAGGAACGCCTCCTGGGCTCCTACGCCCGCCGGTCCCGCTTGCGGGTGCCGTTCAGACGACAGGGCCGCTGGGCCGCTCCTCGCGAACCGTCTCGGCCACCTGGTCGAGCAGCGCCCGCAGGTGCGTGGTCTCCTTCGGGCCGAGACCACCGGTGATCTGCAGCTCGATGCCGGCGATCACTTTGTCGGCCGCGCGCAGCACCTCGCGTCCGGCGTCGGTGAGGTGCAGCTCCTGCACATGACGGTGGCGCGGGTGCTCGCGTCTCTCCAACTGTCCACGGCTCTCCAGGCGCGCCACCAGTGAGGCGACGGCCTGGGGGGTGACGTTGAGGCGGCGGGCCAGCTCGGCGCCGGTCAGCCCCGGGTCGGCGTGCACGGAGATCAGGAGCGTGTAGTGCGGGGCCGCCAGGCCCAGTGGGCGCAGTCGCTGCTCCTTGAGTGTCTGCACGGCCAACTCCGCGCGACGCAAGGCCCACGTCACCCGGTCAAGGGCGTCGAGCCCGACGGGCTCCTCGTGGTCGAGAGCGTCTGGGCCGAGGGACTCCTCATTGTTTCCCATCACGCGAGAAGAGTACGGTACTTCACGAGCATCAAACGTTTGACAGAAACCCAGCGTTTGATGACACTGTTTCGCATGACACGCACCACTGCTCTCGTCACTGGCGCCTCCTCCGGTATCGGCGCCGCATACGCCCGGCTCCTGGCAGACGATCACGACCTCATCCTGGTGGCGCGACGCGCCGACCGGCTCACCGAGCTCGCCGAAGAGCTCCGCGCCGAGGGGGCCGCCGTCGAGGTGCTGCCCGCCGACCTCATGACCCACGACGGCATCGCCGCTGTCACCGACCGCCTGGCCGCCGGGGACGTCCGCACGCTGATCAGCAACGCCGGCGCAGGCGGCTACGCCCCGCTCACCGAAGTCGAGTCGGCCGACATCGACCGCCTGCTCACCCTCAACGCCGTCGCCCCTGTCCGGCTGGTCCACGCCGCACTTCCCGCCATGCTCGCGGCGGGCGAAGGCACCATCGTCACGGTCGCCTCGCTCCTCGCCTTCAGCGCGGGCTTCACGGACTCGCGAGCACCTCGGCGCACTTTGTACGTCGCCGCGAAGGCCGCCACTCTGGGGTTCACCCGCACGCTCGCCCTTGAGCTCGCCGACACCCCGGTTCGCGTCCAGGTGCTGTGCCCCGGCGTTGTGGCAACGGAGTGGAACAGCGGCGCGGGCCACAGCATCCCCTGGGCGATGACGCCCGAGGACGTCGCGTCGGCGAGCCTTGCCGGGCTACGCCTCGGGGAGACCGTCTGTGCCCCTGGTCTGGAGGGACAGGACTCCGCCCTTCAGGCCTTGCTCACGGCGGAGACCGCGTTTGTCACGGGCGGCAACCAGCCCACACTCGCGGCTCGCTACACCGGTCCGCGAGTCTAGGAAGGTCATGGGGTGTGCCCTGCCAAAGGGGCCTGCCTGTCATCACGCACTACGGGCGGCACTCGCCCTCCGGTGCTGGTGGAGCAGCCGGGCCGTGCACGCCACGACCGGTACGGCGACGGTGGGCACGATCCACGACGGGACGCCGAGCCATACGGCGGGCAACCCCAGGCCGGCACAGGTGATCCCCATGGTGATGAGCAGCGGTTTGCCGTACGGGCGCCAGGTGAAGGGCTCATGGCCAAGGGGCCGGGCCATCCGCACCCCGCCGAACCAGAGCCCCGTCACCGTGAGGAGACCTAGGAACGTGCCGATGGCGACTGTCATCTGAGGCTCGTCGCGTGGTTCTTCGGAGGTACTCTGCCGGACGTCTCCCTTGCTGACCGTCATGACCTGCCCGCGCCACACGGTGGCGGTGACCCGGTCTGCCGACCGAAGTCGCTCCAGCAGCGGTCCTTGATCGCCGAAGGTCACGGTTCCGTTCCAGAAGGGCGTGCCGGACAAGGCCGCCTGGTAGCTGCCGCTTCTGCTCCGCTTGATCTTCGTGTTCTCGACGGTGAAAGAGACCGTGTGCAGGCAGTCCTCCCACGCTTCCGCCGGCGCGCGGTCAGGGCACGGCTCGGCCGCCACGTAGTCCTGGTATCGCTTCGTTTCGGAGGGCAGCCACGCGGTGAACACGAGATAGCAGCCCAGTGCAGGGATCAGGGACAACATGATCAATGCCGCGCCCATGAGCCGCGGCCTGCCCGGTGACCGTGGGGCGGGCGGGTGCAGGCCAGCGCCTGGCGGAGGCAGCGGCGGCCCTGCCGTCCCGTGGGTGCCGTCCGTGCTCGGCACTGTCATCACTCACCTCTCCTGGCCGCCCTGGAAGGCCCTCCGCCGAAGTGGCGTTGCAGACCCGTCGCCATAGCTTCGTCCAGTCAGAAGCAGGCGGACAACGAGGAGATCAGGCAGCCTGAGGTCGCCCTTCCTTTCCGCAACCGGGCAGTCCTGAGGTCGGCCCCGGCCCCGGCTGCGCAGGCCCGAATTGCCGGCCTGGTCATCGGTGGACCGCACTTCACCCAGCCTGTCCCGTCCCGTCCTCGCCACGAAAAGCATCTCGTCGGCCGCGACCCCGCCGGGTACGTTCACCTCGTGTGCCACTACGCCGAGAAGCTCTACAAGCTGCATTACGCGTGCGTGCCCTGCCGTGTCGCGTTCAAGCGGCACCCCAGGCACGGCGAGCACCGGTGCCCCCGCTGCGCGGAGCCGATGGCCTGCGCCGGCCACGACTTCGCGGCACCACGGCGCCGAGACACCCAGGCATGGACCGTCGTCGCTGCGGTGCTCGACGCCGGACTGCGTTACGAGGGCCGTGAACCCTGCGGCTGCGGCAAGGAACCCAAGTTCCGCCCCCGCACCCGAGCGCAGGTGCGTGCACGTCGCGTCACGGCGGCACGAACCGGTACTCCGCTCGCCGACATGCTGGGACGAGCGGATCCACAGGCATCCGGCTGATCTGACCGAGAGCTGCGCCGTTCCCGCGGTGAGTCGGCTTGCCGGCCTGCCGACCTGCCGTGACGTTCCTGCGCGTCGTCAGGCCGGGCGGTGCGGCTCCGTGACGCGACTGGGGCATGCGACCAGGGCAACAGCACGATCTTGCCGCCGACGTGTCCCGTACGGCTCAGGTCGAGTGCGGCGGCTGCCTCCTCGAGGGGGTAGGTGCGCCAGACGGGGACTTGCAGCCGGCCTTCTCCGATGAGGGGAAGGATGTCGTGCAAGGCCCGGACGCCGTTGCCGCTCGCGCCGTCCGTGTGGACCTGGATGCCCAGGGGTGCGGCGTCGAAGGCCATGAGGGTGAGGACGCGGTCGGGGCCTCCCGCGAGCTCGATGGACAGCGGGATCTCGCCGCGGCCGGAGGCGTCGAGTACGGCGTCGACCCCCTCGGGGGCGATCGCCCGTACCTGGCCGGCGAGGTCCTCGCCGTGGCCGACCGTCAACACGCCGAGCGCGCGCAGACGTTCGTGGTTGGCCTGGCTCGCGGTGCCGATCACGCGCGCACCGCGGGCCACGGCCAGCTGGGCGGCGAACGTGCCGACGCCACCGGAAGCGGCATGGACCAGCAGCGTCTCGCCCTGGACGACCTTGAGACGTTCGAGGACCGTCCACGCGGTTCCGCCTGAACCCGCAAGAGCTCCGGCGATCTCCCAGGGAATCGCGGCCGGCTTGGCGACCAGCGCGCCGGTGTCGGCGACGGCGGTCTGGGCGTAGGCCGGAGTCAGCGAGGTCCCGAGGGCCTCGTCGCCGACGGCGAAGACGGTCACTCCGTCCCCGACCTGGTCGACCACTCCGGCTATGTCCGAACCGAGGCCCGCTGGAAGATCGATGGGCATCATCTGCCTCATGAACCCCTGCATGACCTTCCAGTCGAACGGATTGACGCCCGCCGCCCGTACCGCGAGCCGGACTTGCCCAGGGCCCGGGGCGAGCGCCGGAACGTCCACGATGCGCAGCACTTCGCTGGTGCGGTATTCGGAGAACTGCAGAGCAAGGGACATCCTTGTTCAACTCCGTGTCTTGCCTGGGCCAACGGTTCGGGCAAACGGGTGGAGGCGGAGGTCACCGCCGGTGTCATCGGCCGCAGGGGCCGGAGTGATCGCAGTGCGGCTGGAGCCGGCTGCTTCCGCAACCGCACAGCACGGCCCTGGTCTCCGCGTGTGTCCCCTCCTCCGTGTCCAGCGACAGTTCGCCGCGTACGAGCAGTTGTCCGGCAGGGGTCCGGGTGATCCGGGTGGGCCGGTCCGGTGTCTCTCTCCCGCCCTCCGCCAGTTCGTACCGCAGCGCCCCCGACGGGCAGCGGCGTACCACCTCGGCCAGCCGATCGGCCGGGGCGGCACCGGGCTGAATCCACGGACGCCTGTTCGCGTCGAAGACCTCGGGCAGGCCCCTGATGCACTCGGTGGCGTGCAGACAGCGCCTCGCCTCGAAGGTGACGGTGATCTCCGGCGCCTTGTAGGCCTTCTTCTCGGGTTTGCCGCTCATACCGATCTCCTCACTGCTTCGGCGGCCGGCGGCCGGGTCAGTCGCTGACCTTGCTACGGGACTGGTACAGCAGATCGGCGTACTCGGGGTGGCGGCCGATCCATGCTGCGTAGAAGGGGCAGGTGGCCAGCACGCGCAGACCTGCGGCGCGTGCCTCGTCCAGGGAGGTCCGAGCCAGCGCGGAGCCAACCCCCTTGCCCTCGAACGCCGGATCCACCTCCGTGTGCAGGAAGGCGATCAGTTCCGATGTGCGGATGTACTGCGAGAAGCCCGCGACCTCGGTTCCACCGTCCACGATGGCCTCGTAGCGGCGGGCTTCAGGTACGTCGATCACCTTGACGGTCACTTTTTCCTCCTGAGTTGATGTGTCAACAAAATACCCAGTGCGGTTTGATGTGTCAACGCCGACTATGCCTATCCGAGATCCGAGGCAACGCGATTTTTTTGGCTCCCTTCTCCCCTCGCCCTGCGGCGGCCCTGCCGTCCCGTGGGTGCCGTCCTTACTCGGCGCGGTCAGCAGCTGGCGAGTGGGGAGTGCCGCATATCGCGTCACTTGCTCACCCGCAGTCCTTCGCCAGCCCGTCGAGGACGAGGCCGGAGATCTGGGCGAGCATCGCGAGCTCCGCCGGGCTGAGCGCGTCGATGAACAGGCGGCGGACTGCTTCGACATGACGGGGGGCGGCCGCCGCGAGGGCTTCGCGGCCGGCGGGGGTGACGACGACGAACGCCACGCGTGCGTCGGTGGGGCAGTCCTCCCGTACGACCAGACCGCGCTTGGTCATCCGGTTGATGTGGTGGGACATCCGGCTCTTTTCCCACTCCACCGCCCTGGCCGGCTCCAGGACGCGTAGCCGCCCCCCGGGGGCTTCGGTGAGGTGGACGAGTGCTCCGTAGTCCGCGGTGGACAGACCGGACTCGGCCTGCATTTCGCGGCCCAGTCGGCCCAGGAGCTTGTGCTGCATCCGCACGAAGCTGCGCCAGGCATGCTGCTCCGGCTCGGTGAGCCAGTGCGTCGTCTCAGTCATACGTGGCAGTGTATGCGATTTGTTGATGCATCATCTGTGGCGAGGGATGGCTGGTACGGCGCCGGTCCGCCTGACCCGCGGCGACGACCGGCAGGGTGCCACTCCCTGCCTTGACCGACGGTCCTGCTCGTCCGGTGTGGGCCACGTGCGGCGTCCGCGACGCCCGGGGGTGGATGCCGATGCCGTCGTCCTCGCCGACTGCGTGCAATGCTGTCCCTGCCCGCCATTCCCGCGGCCGAGCAGCGACTTGGCCGGCCGATCGGCATCGCGGCCGAGGCCACCCTCCTGGAAGGGAGGGGGTCGTGCACCCACGACGTCGAGTTGGTCGAAGGTGCGGGTGACGATGGACTGGGTGACGTTCACCCGGCAAGCGGGCTCGTCGCCCCTCCCGCTTCCACGAGCCAATGGGGGACGGAACTGTCGAGAAACCGTTCGAGGAGGACCCTGGTGCGTAACCCGACCGTGGCACAGCAACTGATCGACGTCCTGCGACAGGCAGGGGTGGAGCGGATCTATGGCGTCGTCGGCGACAGCCTCAATCCCGTCGTGGACGCGATCCGGCGTACCGACGGCATCGAGTGGATCCATGTGCGCAACGAGGAGGCGGCGGCGTTGGCCGCTGCGGCCGAGGCCCAGGTGACCGGACGGCTCGCGGTGTGCGCGGGCAGTTGCGGCCCGGGCAACACCCACCTGATCCAGGGCCTGTACGACGCGAACCGCTCCGGCGCTCCGGTGCTCGCGATCGCCTCACACATCCCGTCGAAGCAGATCGGCACCGGGTTCTTCCAGGAGACGCACCCGGAACGGCTGTTCATCGAGTGCAGCCGGTACTGCGAGATGGTGAGCCAGCCGTCGCAGATGCCGCGGATGGTGCGCATCGCCGTACAGCGCGCGCTGTCCGACAACGGAGTGTCGGTGCTTGTCATGCCCGGCGACCTGTCCCACGCGCCCGCCACCAACCCCACCGGCTCGAGCAACTTCGTCACCGCCCGCGGCCGGGTCGTCCCCCCGGCCGAACAGGTGCGGGAACTAGCGGCGAGGCTCGACGCGGCCGAGAAGGTGATGTTCTTCTGCGGCGCCGGCGTCCGGGACGCGCACGCCGAGGTGATGGAGCTCGCGAGCCGGGTGAACGCGCCGGTCGGGCACACACTGCGCGGCAAGGAGTGGATCCAGTACGACAACCCCTATGACGTCGGCATGAGCGGACTGCTCGGCTACGGCGCCTGTTACGACGCCATGCACGAGGCCGACCTCGTGGTGCTGCTCGGCACCGACTTCCCGTACGACGACTTCCTGCCCCAGGCCCGCACCGTACAGATCGACCACGACGCGGGGCGGATCGGGCGGCGGACCGCGCTCGAGCTGGGCGTGCACGGCGACGTGGGCGAGACGGTACGCGCGGTGCTGCCGCTGGTCGAGGCCAAGCGCGACCGCTCATATCTGGACCGGACACTGCGCCACCACGCCAAGTCCCTCGAGAACGTGGTCTCCGCCTACACCCGCAACGTCGAGCACCACGTACCGATCCACCCCGAATACCCGGCCGCTGTTCTCGACGAACTCGCCGACGACGACGCGGTGTTCACCGTCGACACCGGCATGTGCAACGTGTGGGCGGCCCGTTACATCACGCCCAACGGCCGCCGCCGTGTCATCGGTTCCTTCCTGCACGGCACCATGGCCAACGCGCTCCCGCACGCCATCGGCGCCCAGTTCGCCTACCCCGACCGTCAGGTGATCTCGATGTCGGGAGACGGTGGACTGGGCATGCTCATGGGCGAGTTGCTCACGGTGAAGCTGCACAACCTGCCGGTGAAGACGATCGTCTTCAACAACTCCTCCCTCGGCATGGTCAAGCTGGAGATGATGGTCGACGGCCTGCCCGACTACCAGACCGACCACGAGGCCGTGGACTACGCCGCCATCGCCGCGGGCGTCGGAATCCACTCGATCCGCATCGAGAAGCCCGGGCAGATCCGCGAAGGCCTGCGGGAGGCGCTGTCGTACGACGGACCCTGCCTGGTGGATCTGGTCACCGACCCCAACGCCCTGTCGATCCCGCCGCACATCTCCGGCGAACAGGTCAAGGGGTTCGCCTTCTCGGCAGGCCGCACGGTGCTCAACGGGGGCGTCGGGAAGATGCTCGATCTGGCCCGGGCCAACCTGCGCAACGTTCCGCGGCCGTAGACCCGCCCGCCTCTGTAGCGAGCCGGCCACCGGTCACGCCGGTGGCCGCGTGCGGTGGCTGGCGACGGGCCCGCTCGTGTGGCTGGACCCACGGGCGGGCCCGCCGGCTTCGTCGACGTGGACGTGGACGTGGACGGCTGCATCGAGCTGTCCCGCGAGCGCTACGGCGAGGTGGAGGCGGCCCCGGACATCTCGGCTCCCGCGTTGGTCACCGTAGCCGTGGCCGTGGCCGTGGCCGTGGCCGTGGCCGTAGCCCTAGCCGAGCCGCAGCCGATCGCGATGCCGTGCCGACGCTTCGACCGTCCCGCCTGTGCCCGACATCAGTCGGTCCGCGTCGGCGACTATGCCGAAGCGCCGGTCCGCGCGCTGATGACGGTCCGTCCGCGCTGTGACTGCGGGAAGCGGCTGAGCGTCGCGCGCAGTTCCCCGGTACTTCCGGATCCTGATCATGCTGCGGTGCCCGGCAGTGCGGACGAGACCAAGCTGCGGCTCGCCACGATCGCCGGCCCACCGGACACCGCGAGGTTCGCATCACATCACGTCCGCACCCCGCGGCCCCGTTCGGTCACCAGCCGGTGACGCGTTCCCAGTAGGCCTGGATCGCCGGCGCGGTGTTCGTGGTCCGCGTGCCGTCGATGACGTGGTAGCCGTGGTGCTGGGCGGCGGTGGCGCAGGCGTGGTTGGGCAGGATGCGCAGGCGGGTGCCGATCCGCAGGTCGGGAAGGTGGGCGCCGCCGCGGGCGGTGAGGGTGCCGTGTTCCTGGCTTGCGGCCGTCATGACCAGACCCGGGATGAGGTTGCCGTCCAGGTCGGTCACCAGGCCGTAGCCCTGGTCCTGCGCCTGGGCTGCGGTGCCACGGTCGCGGGACATGGCCATCCAGCCGCCGTCGGTGATGATCCACCCGTGTTCGGGACGGTGGCCGATGACGGTGACGACGACCGACAGCGCGAGGTCCTCGATATGGCAGACGCCGAGGCCGGCCATCACCAGGTCGAAGAAGACGTAGTTTCCCGCGCGCAGTTCTGTGACGCCCGTGAGGTCGTCGGCCGCGTGGGCGGTGGGGGTGGAGCCGACGCTGACGGTCGCCACGGGAAGGCCGGCCGCGCGCAGGCGAACGGCCGCCGCGACTGCGGTGTCGCGTTCGTTCTTCGCCGCCAGGCGCTGTTCTTCGGCGGCGTAGGCGAAGTAGGACTCGCCCGCGTGGGTCAGCACGCCGTCCAGGCAGCCCGCGGCGTGCAGGATGCGGCCGATCTCCGGGAGCGCGGGGTCGTCGGGCCTGACGCCCCCGCGGTGCCCGTCGCAGTCGATCTCGACCTGAGTGGGGATGGGAAGGCCGGCCTGGCGGGAGGCTTCGGCGACGAACGCCGCCTGCTCGGTGCTGTCCAGCAGGACGCGCAGGGTGACGCCGCGGCGCAGCAGCGCGAGGACGCGCGGGAGTTTGTGGGGGTCGATACCGACGGCGTAGGTGATGTCCGTGTAACCGCCGTCGGCGAACGTCTCGGCCTCGGCAAGGGTGGAGACGGTGACCGGGCAGGGTGTGTCGTCGTGCAGGAGACGGGCGACGTCGAGGCTCTTGGCCGTCTTCACGTGGGGGCGCAGGGCGACCCCGAGCCGGTCGGCCCTGGCAGCCAGACGCTCGACGTTGCGCCGGGTCCTGTGGACGTCGACGACGGCGAAAGGGGTGTCGGGGTCGGCCAGAGTCCCGGCGAGGTCAGGGCTGTTGGCGCTTGCGGGGGTGTTCACAGGGTGATGTCCATCTTCTTCAGGAGGGCCAGACCCAGGAAAAGGTCCTGCACTCCGATTCCGGAGCTGTCGAAGAGCGTGATGTCGCTGTCGGCGGTGCGTCCCGTGGCCCGGTGGGTGAGGACCTCGCCGAGTGGGGTGAGGACCGTCTCCGCAGGGGCGTGCTGGCCTTCGCCCAGGCGGCGGGCCTGCTCGGGAAGGTCGCAGAAGACGCGGGCACGGCTGAACAGTTCGGTCGGGAGTTCCCGCTTGCCGGGGGCGTCGGAGCCCATGCAGGAGATGTGCGTACCGGGGCGGACCCACGCGGCCTCGAACAGCGGTGGGGTGGCGGTCGTGGCGGTCGTGGCGGTGACGATCACATCGGCTTGGGCGCAGGCTTCCTCGGCGCCGACGCTACGGGCGGCGTGTCCTTCCGCACCCAGGGCCGCGGTCATCCGCTCGGCACGCTCGGCGGTGCGTCCCACGACCAGGACCTTGCCGATGGGCCGGACGCGGCTGACGGCCCGCACCTCGTGGGCCGCCTGGTGCCCGGTGCCGAAGACCGCCAGGGTGGTGGCACCGGCGCGGGCCAGCAGGTCGACCGCGAGAGCGTCGGCCGCGGCGGTCCGGTAGGCGTTCGCGGTACCGACCTCCAGGACGGCGGCGATTCTGCCGATCGTCTGGTCGAAAAGCAGCAGGGTGGAGTGGTGACGCGGCAGCCCGTGCTCCGCGTTGCCCGGCCAGTAGGTACCGATCTTCACCCCGGCGTGCGTCGCGGAGGCGGACGGCTTCAGGGTGAACCGGTTGCGGGAGTCGGACCCGTGCACGGCGAGGCCGGGAAAGTGCGTGCCGTCGACCGTCGCGGCGAAGGCGGCGCGGGCCGCTTCAAAGGCCAGTTCTTCGTCCACGAGCGCGGCGGTCCGCTCCTCGGTGATGTGCAACAGGCGGCGCGCAGCCGGTGGCCGGCCGGAGCCGGACGAGGAAGCGGGTACGGGGTCGGTGGTCGGTCCGGCGGCGGTCACGAAGGGTGTCCTTCACTTGGTGGGGTGCAGGCGGTCGCCCCGGGACACGCCGAGCAGGTCCGCGATGGTTCATCGAGGCATCGAGGCGAGGCATCGCGGCATCGCGCGAGTCGAAGTGGCCGTCCTGGTGCGGCTGTCGTGCGAGTACGAGTTCCTCCTTGTCCGCCCTGCTCAGCGACCGGGCGGCCGCGATTGGATAAATCGTCCAACTCTGGAAAATGAGTCTAAGTCGCCTGCCCGATGGTTGTCCAGCGGACCGGTTCACGAGACGACCCGGACGTGGCGGTGACGGCCGCGCGCCGTGCGAAGTCACGCGAAGGGGGCCCTGGTGTCGCGACGGCAGGGCCCCCGGGAGTGCTTCAGGGTGTCCGGCTCGGCTCCTGCGGCCGGTACGGCCGGTACGGCCGGCTGACGGGGCGAGGTCGGGCGGGGAGCCGTTGGTCGTTGCCCGACGCGGCCGTGCCCCGAGCGGGCTCGAGCTTCACCCACTCCGCGACGCGCACGTGAATTGGGGAGGAACGTCAGAACCGTTGACGCGCACTCGCCTCACCTCTACCTTCTGACCGATTCACCGAACTCGGTTCGAAATATCGATCACATGGTGTTGTACGTAGAGGTCCTCCCACCCGCCGGTCCTCCCGCTCGGCGCGGCCACTCACTCGCCCCCGCACGCACTCTGGAGAGCACATGAGCGCAAGTCCCAGCCCTGGTTCCCGCCCGTCGCGCCGACTGTTCCTCGGCATGGCCGCGACCGTGCCGCTGGCCGTGACCGGAACGCTGACCGTCGGCGCACTGCCCGCCTACGCCGCGGACTCGGCCTACGTCATGGGCTACTTCACCGAGTCGACCACCATGCTCGAGGCCAACTACGGCCTGCACCTGGCGGTGAGCACCGACGGACTGCGCTGGATGCCGCTGAACCAGAACAACCCCGTGGTCACACCCACCGAGGGCGCGGGCGGTCTGCGCGACCCGTTCATCATGCGCAAGCAGGACGGCACCTTCGTCGTGCTCGCAACGGACCTCAAAGGCACCGACTGGAACTACAACAGCCAGTACATCCACGTCTGGGACTCCGCGGACCTGCGCACCTTCACCGGCTACCGCCGAGTGAAGCTGCACGACATGGTCACCCACAGCTGGGCACCGGAGGCATTCTGGGACGCCGGCCGCGGCCAGTACGGAATCATCTACTCGTCCGTCAACTCCAGCGGACACAACGTGATCATGGTCAACTACACCACCGACTTCCGGACGGTCACCTCCCCGCAGGTCTTCTTCGACCCCGGCTACGACATCATCGACGGCGACCTCGCCGTGGGCGTGAACGGCGTCAACTACCTGTACTACAAGAGGGACCAGAAGCTCGTCGGCGCGCGCTCCACCACCCTCGCGCCAGGCAGCTTCACGCCCTTCAGCACCCCCGTTGCCCAAGGCGGCACCGAGGCCCCGACCCTGGTCAAGTCCCTGACCTCCAGCACCTGGTACCTGTGGGGCGACACGTACACGCCCAACGGTGTCTTCTACGCCTGGCAGAGCAACGACCTCGCCGCCGGCACGTGGACCGCGCTGGACCAGCGGGCTTACACCCAGCCCCTCAACTCCAAGCACTGCGCCATCGAGACGATCACCACGACCGAGTACAACAACCTCGTGGCGAAGTGGGGCTCTCCCGCCTGGAACCGGCTGAAGTCCTACAACTACCCGGCCCGCTACGTCCGCCACGCCAACTCCGTCGGCCGTATCGATGCCTACCCGTTCGACCCGTATCCCGACTCGCAGTGGAAGCTCGTGCCCGGCCTGGCCGACAGTGCGGGTGTGTCCTTCCAGTCGGTCAACTACCCCACCCGCTATCTGCGCCACTACAGCTACAACCTGCGACTGGACGAGAACGACGGAACCTCGACGTTCGCCGCCGACGCCACGTTCTACAAGACCTCCGGCCTGGCCGACGCCTCCTGGTCGTCCTTCCGCTCGTACAACTTCCCGACCCGCTACATCCGGCACACCGACTACGTCCTGCGCATCGACCCGGTCTCCACCACCACCGAGAAGGCCGACGCCACCTTCTTCGTCGGCTACTGACGGGCGACTGACGAGTCGGACGTCATGCGGTGGCACTTCGGGATCGCGCGGGGCGGGTGTGCCGGCCCCGAAGTGCTGCCGCAATTCGATGGGTGCCGTGTCGAAGACGCCCTATTGTGGCGCGGTGACGACTCAGGTGATCCTTCTCAACGGTGGTTCCAGCTCGGGCAAGTCCGGGATCGTCCGGTGTCTGCAGGCCGTACTGCCCCATCCGTGGCTGGCGTTCGGGGTCGATTCGTTCGTCGACGCGATGCCCGCGCGGATGCGGGCGTCGGACGAGGGGATCACGTTCGCCCCGGACGGCCGAGTGAGCGTCGGAGCGGACTTCCGGGCGCTCGACGCGGCCTGGATCGAGGGCATCGCGGCCATGGCCCGTGCCGGCGCCAGGGTCATCGTCGATGACGTGTTCCTCGGCGGCGCGGCATCCCGGGAACGGTGGCAGAAGGCTCTCGGCGGACTGGACGTGCTGTGGGTCGGCGTCAGGTGCGAGAGTGCTGTCGCCGCAGGCCGTGAGGTCGCACGTGGAGACCGCGTCCAGGGAATGGCCGCTTTGCAGGCGGATGTGGTTCACCAGGGAGTGGCCTATGACGTGGAGGTCGACACGACGCACACCGAATCCCTGATGTGTGCACGGACCATCGCCGCCCAGGTCAGCTGATCGACTAAGCCGCAACCTCGGTCAGTGTGTGAGCCCCGGAACGAGCACCCGGCCACAGCCGGCTCGAGTCGGCCCGGACTTCCTGTGAAGTGGCAGTGAAGACGCGGGACTTGGGGGTATCCGGGGACATGCGTCCGGACTTCACGGGCGTCACACGACACGGCATGGCCGGCGCGAGGACCGGCCGGAAGGGCGGAAACATGGTGGTAGTCAGGACACGGACCACTTGTGTGCTCGGTGCGCTCCTCGGGGGCGCGCTCCTTGTCTCCGGGTGCGGCGACGATTCCCCCGACGAGGCCTTCTCGGGGCAGAAGGCCGATGACATCGCGGCCAAGGCGGTTGCTGCCACAGACAAGGCGTCCTCTGTCCACATGAAGGGAACCGCGCAGGTCAAGGGGGCAAGCACCGTCGAACTCGACATCCGAGTGGACGACCAGGGCAACTGCACAGGAAGCATCAGCGGCGACGGCGCCCGGGCCCAGTTGTTACGCAGTAAGGGCGGCGACGTCCTGATCAAGGGCGACCGCGCCTTCTGGACCAACTCGGCGCGCGCGAGCGGCAGTGACGCCAAGCAGGGGGAGCAACTTGCCGGCAGGTTGGCGGGCAAGTGGGTCACCGCTCCCGCGGACGGACCGGACGCCGCCTTCTGCGACAAGAAGCGGTTCTTGGCCTCCATGGACCAGGACAAGACCGAACGGCAGGGGATGAAACGCGGGACAGAGACCGAGGTCGATGGCGAGGATGCCCTCACCCTGGAGAAGGAGCAGGAGGGCAACCGCATCAGCATGCATGTCGCCACCGAGGGGGAGCCCTACATCCTGAAGGCCGCGACCGCGGGCTCCGAGGACAGCACCCTGACTTTTGACGACTACGGCGAGAAGGTCTCGGTGCAGCCCCCGTCTCAGGACGAGATCGTCGACCCGGCGGACACCCAGGCATAACACCGGGCCGCACTCTCCCCTTGACCGAGGATGTGCTCGGGGGCGCAGACGCCGCCGCCCGCACACAACGAAGAGGCCGGCCCCCAAAGCACCCGGGCATGGCCCTGTTGTGTGACGCCTGAGCCCGGCCGACACGCCTACCGGCCGGGCTCACGGAGTGAGCGGCCCGAAGTGATCACGCCGGTCCAGTTCGCACGCTCGGGGCATGCGAGCGGGGGAGCATGACCGAGCCGTGCGCCGGGGCGACCGTCGCGGCGACATGCGTTCGCGGTACGGCGCTCAGGTGCCGGGTGCGTCGAGGCGGTCCACCTCCTGGGCGGCCTCGCGTGCCTGCCGTTCGGCGCGGGCCACGGCGTCGGCCGCCGCCTGCCGCCGTTCCTCGGCTTCCTGTTGCTCCTGCTCGGCTCGCTGGAGGGTTTCGCGTGCCTGTTGCAGTTGTTGTTCGGCCGCGGCCACTTGTCGACGGGCCTGAACCTGACGGTCCCGCGCACGTTCCAGCTGCGCATCCGCGTCCGACTCGGCTGTGCGTTGACTACGCAGATGGTGCTCGGCCGCTTTGGCCGCCTTTCGCGCTCGGGTCAGTTCCTCCTGTCGGCGGCGCCGCCGGTCGGCGAGTTCGTCCTTCGCCTTGGGCCGCGCCGACGACTGCGCGGCCTTTCCCCGGGACCGCCGGGACGGCTCGGGAGGCCTGGACGACGGGCCGGCTGACGCGGGAGTGGCGGGGGGAAACGTCGATGGCGGGACGAGAGCGGATGTCAGGCGGCCGGTGGCCCACTGACCGGCCGCGCCCTGGTCGGCGAGTACGGCGCGCAGGGTGGATTCGACGTCCTGCTGAGCGGTGTCCGACAGCCGGTGACCGGCGTCCCGGGCGAGCTGGGCGGTCTGCCGGGACAGGGCGGAGACGATACTGCGGCGCTGCTCCGAAAGCTCTTTGACCCCGTCGGGGTCCAGGGTCTGGTAGGCGTCGCGCAGCGCCTGCCCCAGCTCGAGGAAGCGCCGGCTCTCGTCCGGCTTGGAGCGCAGCAGCAGGTTGGCCGCCCAGGCCGCGAGGGTGGGGCGGCGGGCGGCATGGATGAGGCGGGCATCCTCCACGTGGCCGCCGGTCCTGGCCGCGGCGGCCAGGACCTCCCGGCGGGCCACGAAGTCGGACGGCGCCGTGGCGTACAGCTCGTCCAGAGCGGCCTCCACGTCGTGCCCCGCGCCGCCCCGGCCGCTCTTGTGCTGCATGTTTCTCAGGGTCCACCGAGCCCCGCCACCGCGCACCCCGGCAGGCAGTTGCTCTGCCACATCTGCCACATCTGCCACCTCTGCCACCCGGCCGTCCGCCCTGCCATCGGTGACCGTTTCGCTCAGTCCGGGTGCAGCGCTCGGACCCGGCCCGCTGCCAGATGGAGCTCGTACGGCCCCCAGCAGTCAGCGGCAAGGGTCGCGACCAGCACCCCGCAGGTGCAGGCCAGGTTCATCCCACCGTCCGCGCTGGGACCGCAGCATGCCATCCCGCTGCTCGGACGCGTGACGAGATCACGGGCGTCCTCCGGGTGGAGGACGAAATCGCCCCGTGGGCCCGCCGAGGTGAGCGGACCACGTTCGTCGTCCATCCATGGACCGCGCGGGTATGCGGGTCCCTCCGTCTCCGCCGGGACGAAGGGCGGCCCCCACGGCTCCGTCTCGACCGCATAGCGGCCCCTGGGCATGGTCGCCGGGGCACGCCGGCCTTCCGCGGTCACCGGGTCCGGATTCGGGGCGGGTGCCTCGGGGACCGCAGACAGCACATGCAGCGTGCCGGTGAGTTTTCTGCCGCATTCCCGGCACTCGAACAACGTCATCACGGCTTCCTATCCCGTGACGCGTGGCCGGGCAACCGAATAACCCACGACTCAGGGCACGGTCGGGGAGGCCAACTGCGTGTTTCGCGCGGGCCCGTGCCATTCGAGGAAGAGGACGGTGGCGTCGTCGGAGAGATGGCCGTGGTGGTGGTCGAGGACGGCCTGCATGAGACGGCGCAGTGTTTCGGGGACGGGTAGCCCGTCGGCGTGGTGTCGGATGATGAAGTCGGTGAACCGGGCCAGGCCGAATTCACGGCCGCGCAGGTCGCGGGCTTCGGTGATGCCGTCGGTGTAGAGCAGCAGCCGGTCACCGGGCTGCAGTTGTTCGGTGCACAGCGTGACATCGAGTCCGAGACGGGTGCCCATGGGGTGTGCGGGCGGGCACCGCAGGGTCGTCGTCCAGCGGCCGTCACGGATCAGCACGGGGGGATGGTGACCGCGGTTGACCCAGGTGAGGGAGCCGGTGGCGGCATCGAGGTCGGCGAGGATCCCGGTCACGTAGCGGTGGATGCCGAACTCCTGCAGCATGACCTGCTCGATGCGTTCGCTGATGGTGGCCAGGCCGGTGCCCTGGCGGCGCTCCGCGCGGCAGGAGGCGACCGCCAGGTTCGCGGTCAGGCCGGCGGCGGTGTCGTGGCCCATCGCGTCGAAGATCGCCAGATGGACGGTGTCGCCGGCCACGGCGTAGTCGAAGGCGTCGCCGGCGATGTCGTACGCGGGTTCCATCGCGGCCGCGATCACCACATGACGGTTGGCGTGGGTCAGGGGAGGAGTCAGCTTCCACTGCATCTCGGCGGCGATGTTCATGGGACGGCTTCGCACCAGGCGCGCGTAGGAGTCGCTGAAGGGGCGCTTGCTGACGAGTAGGTGACCCATCAGTGACGCGAGGTGGCGTATCGCCGTGTCCGATCCGGCGGCGGCCTCCACGCGGAGAACGGCCAGGCGTTCCGTGCCGTCCAGCACCGGCACCCAGTACACGTGGCGCCCACCGGCGGATGCCGGGCCGGTCAGGGTGCGCGTGGACCGGAAGGCCCGCCCCGGCACGGAGGAATCGATCGGGTACTCCTGGCCGCCTTCCCACGCGTCCAGGCCCCGCCCGGTCAGCTCCCGCAGCGTCACCTGGCGCAGGTCGGCCACGTAGAGCCGGGCATCGTCGAGGCCGGCGGCGGACGCGTGCTCAGTCAGCAGATCAGGCAGGTCCTCCAGCGCGGCCAGGTGCGCGGCGTCCAGAAGACCGCCCAGCATCCGGGCTGTGCCGTCGCCGGTCATGATCACCGCCCTGGCCACGTACCACGAGAGGGGATACGCCGAGTCTCCCGCAACCGGGAGTTCATTCCCCGAACGGGAAAAACGACGGCCACCCTCCGCGTCCCGGGCAACATCCCGTATCCCCCATTGTCGCGCCCGGCCGCAGGCGGGTGACAGCCGGCACTTCTCTCGGTGGACGTTCCGGCACGAAAGGGATGGCCGCTCATCTGTGATGCGCCTGCGACAGACGCTCGTCGCTGCGCTTACGCTTCGCCGTCCTGGGCACTTGGAGGTCACCACACGCCGCCGTATCCCCCGGTGAGGGACCGTACCCCGGGTGGGAAGGCGTTCAGGCATCCCAAGGAGCGACCGTGAGCATTCGTATCGGAGTGGAGGAGGAGTTCCACATCCTGGAGGTGGAGAGCGGGCTGCTCGTGCCGCGCGCCGACCCCGTACTGCGACGGCTTCCCCAGCGGAACTTCACGACCGAACTCCACCAGTCCACCGTGGAGTCGAACAGCGGAGTGCACGCGTCCTTGCACGACCTGTACGCCGACCTCACCAGAACCAGACGGCGGCTCGATGACGCCGCCTCCTCACTGGGGCTCGCGGTGGTGGCCGCGGGTACGGCGCCGCTGGCGCCCGGGGCCTCCGCGCACCCCACCGCCGACGCGCGGTACCTCCACATGGTCGAGGAGTACGGCAAGGTCGCCGACGAGCAGCTCATCTGCGGCGCCCAGGTCCACGTCGACATCCCCGACCGGGACACGGCGGTACGGGTGATGTGCGCGGTCTCTCCCTGGCTGCCCGTGCTCCTGGCGATGTCGGCCAGCTCACCGTTCTGGCAGGGATCCGACACCGGCTACGCCAGCTGGCGCACGCTGCTGTGGCAGCGCTGGCCGACCGCGGGCCCGGTCGGCTGCTTCGCGAGCGCGGCCGACTACGACGCCGCCGTGCGCGATCTCGTCCGGGCCGGGATCATCAGCGACGCCGGGATGATCTACTACGACATACGGCCGTCCGCGCATCTGCAGACGCTGGAACTTCGTATCTGCGACGCCTGCCCGCGTGTGGAGACCGTCGTGCTCATCGCCGGACTGTTCCGCGCTCTGGTGACCGAGGCCCGCGAGCGGCTTCGCACGGGCGAGGCGCGGCCCTGCGAGGGACGGCACGAATGGCTGCGGGGCGCCGCCTGGCGGGCCGCCCGGTCCGGCCTCGAGGGCACCCTGGTCGACCCCGAGACCCACCGCGAAACACCTGCGCCGCAGGTCGTACGGAAGCTGCTCATGCGACTGCGTCCCGCGCTCGAGGCCCACGGGGACTGGCAGACCGTCGGAACGCTGACCGAGGCGGCCCTCGCCGACGGCAGTGCCGCTCGCCGTATGCGCCTGACTGCCCGGGAGGAGGACCTGCTCGCCTGTGTCGACATGCTGATCGCCGAGACCCGAGGTGAGCGCAGGGGACGCAGGTCGGCACCCGCCCGTCGTAAGAACGGGCTCTCGTCCGGCAGCGGCATGACAGCCCCGCCTGTCGGATCCGGAACACCGGAGGCCATCGGCAGCTGAGGCACCGGTGAACGTCATGAGCCCAGCAGCGCACCCCAAGGCTTCGGGGGTGAGCCGCGTCCACTCGCGGCAGCCGGCCGTCGGCGTGCCGCAGGCAGCAGCCGACGCGGCGAGGTGCCGATGGACGCCGCGAACCGGTCGCCTCCACCTTCCTCAGCCGTACCGCATCCCATCCTCACCCACCCGTCCAGGAGGGCGTTCGTCATGTCCAGCAGCATCGCCCGGGTCGTGACCGGCAGGCGCGATCCGGCACCCCCGTTCCGGCACGCGGCCCGAGACGCGCGTGAGGGAGGCGGCCCGTCATGTGTGGTTTGAGCGGGGAGATCCGCTTTGACGGCCGACGGCCCGATCCCGCGGCCGTCGAGCGCATGAGCGACCGGCTGGCCGCGCGTGGACCCGACGGCGAGGGCATCTGGACGCGGGGCGCGGTGGCGCTGGGACATCGACGACTGAAAATCATCGACCTGTCGGACCGCGGAGCACAGCCGATGACCGACGCCGCGGGCGAACTCACCGGCGTCTTCAACGGCTGCGTGTACAACTACCAGGAGCTGCGCGAAGAGCTCCGGGGCCTCGGCCACCGCTTCACGTCGACGTCCGACACCGAAGTGGTGGTGAAGGCCTACCAGCAGTGGGGAACCGCCTGTGTCGAGCACTTCTACGGCATGTTCGCCTTCGCCCTCGTCGAGCACCGCACCGGCCGCCTGGTGCTGGGCCGTGACCGGCTCGGAATCAAGCCCCTGTACCTGGCGCGGACACCCGGCCGGCTCCGGTTCGCCTCCTCGCTGCCGGCCCTCCTCGCCGCCGGGGACGTGGACACCTCGCTCGATCCGGTGGCCGTCCACCAGTACCTGAGCTGGCACGCCACCGTGGCGGCGCCGCACACCGTCCTCCAAGGCGTGCGCAAGCTCCCCCCGGCCACCGTGCGCGTCATCGAGCCGGACGGCACCCACCGCGACCACCGCTACTGGCAGCCGCCCTACACGCGGCAGGCGCAGCACGCCGGCATGGGCCCGGACGAATGGCGGGACGCCGTCCTGGAGGCGCTGCGCACGGCCGTACGCCGTCGGATGGTCTCCGACGTACCGGTCGGGGTCCTGCTCTCCGGCGGTCTGGACTCCAGCCTGATCGTCGCGCTGCTGGCCGAGGAGGGCCAGCGCGACCTGATGACGTTCAGTGTCGGATTCGAGGCGGAGGGCGGGGAGGAGGGCGACGAGTTCCGGTACTCGGACCTGGTCGCCCGTGAGTTCGACACCGACCACCGGCGGCTGATGGTTCCCTCCGACCGGGTCTCGACGGCTCTGGACGGGGCGGTCGCGGCGATGAGCGAGCCGATGATCAGCCATGACGTGGTCGCCTTCTATCTGCTGTCCGAGCAGGTGTCCAAGGACGTGAAGGTCGTCCAGAGCGGTCAGGGCGCCGACGAGGTGTTCGCCGGCTACCACTGGTACCCACAGCTGGCCGCGGTCGCCCGCGAGGAGGAACCGGACCGGTACGCCGAGACGTACTTCGACCGGCCCCATGCCGACCTCGCCCGGATCCTGCAGCCCCACATGCTGCCCCAGGACGACATCTCGGGCCGCTTCGTCAAGCAGCACATGGCGGCCCCGGGAGCGCAGACCGCCCTGGACGCGGCCCTGCGGCTGGACACCCACGTCATGCTCGTGGACGACCCCGTGAAGCGGGTCGACAACATGACCATGGCCTGGGGCCTGGAGGCCCGAGTGCCGTTCCTCGACCACGAACTGGTGGAGCTGGCGGCGGCCTGCCCGCCCGAACTCAAACTGGCCGACGGCGGCAAGGGCGTGCTGAAGGAGGCCGGCCGCAAGGTCCTGCCCCGGGAGGTCGTGGAACGGCCCAAGGGCTACTTCCCGGTCCCGGCCATCAAGCACATGGCGGGCCCCGTCCTGAACCGGGTACGCGAGGCGCTGGAGGCCCCCGAAGCGAAGAAGCGCGGTGTCTTCCAGGAGCCGTACGTGGCCGACCTCCTCGCGGCGCCCGACGAGCACCGCACCAAGCGCGGAGCCAACGCCCTGTGGCAGGTAGCTTTGTTGGAGATATGGCTGCAGACGCACGGGATCAAGTGACCGACGAGCCGAGCTCGTGGGCCTCGCACGAAGCGGCGCCCGCCCGGCCGCCCGTCGCCCCTCAACCCCGGACGCCCGCCGCGGCCCGGGAGGCCGCGCCGTCGCCGGACCCCCGCCCGCCGGACGCACATGGTTCTGCCGCCGCCGCCCCGGCCCCGGCCCCGGTGCCCTTGCCCGAGGCGGGAGGCCCACGGGATGCAGTGACCCGGTTGCACGCCCACGGCTGCTGGTATCCCTCGGCCAACTCCGACGGCACCCGGGTGGCCTTCGTCTGCGACCGGGGCGGCGTCCCCCAGCTGTGGGCCGGGCCCGTCGACGGTGACGACGTGCGCCTGCTCGACTCCTCCCCGGATCCCGTCAAAGAGGTGTCCTGGTCACCGGGCGGCCACTGGATCGCGTACACCACCGCACCAGGAGGCGGCGAACACACCCGGGTGCTGTGCGTACGGCCCGACGGCACCGGCCGCCGCATCCTGGCCGGAGCCGACCCGGCCGGCTCCGCCTACCTGGGCTGCTGGGCGCACGACGGCTCGGCCGTCGCCGTCACCGTCGCCGCACCGGTCGGCCCCACCCACGGGGACGGCACGGGGCAGCCGGCACAGCTCGTCCCGGCCGACAGCGACCCCGACGGCACCCGCCTGCCGGCCGACTGGGCCGAGCGCGACGGCCGTGCCACCCTCCTGGGCTCAGCCACCTACGACGTGGGACCGGGCACGGGGCCGGAGGCGACGCCGATCGACCTCACCGCTCCCGCGGCACCGGCGATCCGGTCCGGTGGCGGCCTGTCGGCCTACCTGATCGATCCCGACGGCCTCGCATCGCCCGTCCTGCTCGCCACGGAGACGCACGCCGCCACCCTGCGCGTGTGCGACCTCAGCCGTGACGGCGCACTCGTGCTGCTGCGCCGAGGACCGCGCGGTCGCCGGGAGGCGGTTCTCCGGCGCACGGCCGACTCGACGACGACCTGCACCGTTCAGGTGGCCGACGGCGATCCGTGGATCGGCCGGTTCTCTCCCGACGCGACGACGCTGTGGCTGCGCAGCAACGCCGACCGCGAGTACGCGGCACTGTTCGCCGTCGCTCTCGGCGCCGACGGCGAACCGCGCGGCAGGTCGGTCGTGGCGGAGCGCGAGGGCAGCGACCTCGAACTGCTCGCCTTCGCCCATGACGGCCGCACCGCCGTGCTGGCGTGGAACGTGCTGGGCGCGAGCCGACTCGAATCGCTGGAGACCTTCCCGGCACACCAGGCTCCGGACGGCACCGGGGCGACCAGGCCGATTCCGTTGCCCCATGAGGTCGTCACGCGCATCAGGGCGGCCGGCCCGGGGCGACTGCTGCTCGCGCTGTCCGGGTCCCAACGCCGGCCGGGAGTGTGGGCCCACGACGGCGCGTCCCCGCTCCGCACCCCGTGGTCCTCCCACGACGAGGACGCCGTCCCGCCCGGCCGCCCGCCCGTGCGCCCCGTCGCCCTGCGCCTCACGGCACGCGACGGACTGCCCCTGAGCGGCTGGTACTACAGGGCGCCCGGGCGCGCCGCGGGCGAGCCGGCGCCCTGCGTGATCCACCTGCACGGCGGTCCAGAGGAACAGGAACGCCCCGTGTTCAACCCGCTCTACCACGAACTGCTCGGCCGTGGACTCGACGTCTTCGCCCCCGACGTCCGCGGCTCCTCGGGACACGGCAGGTCGTTCGTCGACGCCGACCTGGGCGCCGGCCGCTTCGCCGCCCTGAACGACGTCGCGGACTGCGCCGCCCACGCGGTCACGGCGGGCCCCGCCGACCCGACACGCCTGGCGGTCATGGGCCGTTCCTACGGCGGCTATCTGACCTTCGCCTCCCTCGTGTGGCACCCGGACCTGTTCCGCACCGGAGTCGCCGTCTGCGGCATGTCCGACCTGCTGACCTTCTTCGCCGGTACGGAGCCCTGGCTCGCGGAGTCGGCGGCGCACAAGTACGGCCACCCCGAGTACGACCGTGAGCTGCTGCACGCCCTGTCCCCGATGAGCCGCATCGATGCCCTGCGCGCTCCGTTGCTCGCCGTCCACGGCGAACACGACACCAACGTGCCACCGGGGGAGTCCGAGCAGTTCGTACGGGCCGCACGCGAACGCGGCATCCCCGCCCAACTCCTCACCCTGCGCGACGAGGGCCACGACTTCCTGCGCGCGGACAACCGGCGACTGTTCCGCAGGGCCGCGGCGGACTGGATGGAGCGGCACCTCCAGGTGTGAGCCTTTTGTCCTCACTCGGGGTGGTTCGGCTGTCGGGCGAGGGGGGTACTCGTGGAGTTCCACACACCGGTCGTGTACGGCCGGAGCCCGGAGCTGCCAGGAGGTGATGGGAGTGGCAACCTCTCCCAGGTCGTCGATGGAAACCCATCCCGACATCGTCGACATCCGCAACCGTCATGAGATGGCGGAGCGCGCCACCAGTACACCCAGGGCACAGGCCATCGAAGCCATGGCCTTCCTCACCGGTGTGTATCTGGCGGCGTCCCCGTGGATCGCGGGGTTCAGCAACCTGTCCGCTCTGGCGGTCAACAACCTTCTCGTCGGCATCGCCTACGCGCTGCTGATGAGCGGGGGATTCGGCCGCGCCTACGAGCGAACGCACAGCATGGCGTGGGCTGCCTGCGCACTGGGGGCGTGGACCATCATCGCGCCGTGGGTCGTCTCCGGTGACGTCAGCACCACCAGGACCATCTGGAACAACGTCATCGTCGGTGTCATCGGCCTCCTGATGGGCCTGGCCGCCAGCGCGGTTGCCGGCGAGAAGCGGTCGTCGCGGGCCGGACGCGGTATGTCCGCCCCGTAGGCCGAGGGCCGTCGTAGCGCCACGTCTGCCGCCCCCCTCCGGGCCCGGACCGGCCGTTCCGGTCCGGGCCCGGGACGTCCGGCTCACGTATCGGCGTACAGCAGACCGGACGTCGGCAGGGGACCTACTCGGGAGGAACGATGGATCATTCGCGGGTGCCGGTGGCTGGAGGCGCTGCAGGAGTTCCGGCGGCGTGGAGAGGTGGCCTACGGTCCGCCGGGTCACAAGCAGGGCCGCGGCGTGGACCCGCGGGTACTGGAGATCGTCGGGTTGGACGTGTTCCGCTCGGACGTCCTGTCCCTCAACGGGCTGGACGACCGCCGCCAGTCCCAGGGCGTACTCAGCCAGGCCCAGGAACTCATGGCCGACGCGGTCGGCGCCGACCAGGCGTTCTTCTCCACGTGCGGCAGTTCCCTGTCGGTGAAGACCGCCATGTTGGCCGTGGCCGGGCCCGGTGAGAAGCTGCTGCTGTCGCGCAACGCGCACAAGGCCGTGGTCGCGGCCGTCGTCGTCAACGGGGTCGAGCCGATCTGGGTCCACCCGAAGTTCGACCGGGAGCGGCACGTCGCCCACCCACCGGAGCCCGACGACGTACGCCGCCGCCTCCAGGAGCACCCGGACGCCAAGGGCATGCTGCTGATCACGCCGACCGACTGGGGCACCTGCGCGGACGTCCAAGGCGTGGCGCGGGTGTGCCACGAGTTCGACGTCCCTCTCATCGTCGACGAGGCGTGGGGCGCCCACCTGCCGTTCCACCCCGACCTGCCGGCCTGGGGCATGGACGCCGAGGCCGACCTCGTGGTCACCAGCGTCCACAAGATGGGCAGCGCGATCGAGCAGAGTTCCGTCTTCCACCTTCAGTACGACCGGGTGTCGCCCGAGGCTCTCAAGCAGCGGGAGGACCTGCTCGGCACGACCAGCGCCTCGTCCCTGGTGTACGCGACCCTCGACGGCTGGCGCCGCCAGATGGTCCAGCACGGGCACGAACTCCTGGACGCCGCGCTGCACCGCGCGAATCGGATCCGGGTCGCTGCCGGTGAGCTGCCGGGGCTGCGGCCCATGGGACAGGAGGTCGTCGACGAAGGGCTCGCCGCCTCGTTCGACCCCCTGAAGATCGTGATCGACGTGCGGGAACTGGGTGTCAGCGGCATGCAGGCGGCCGAGTGGCTGCGGGCCCACCGGCATGTGGACGTGGGCGGCTCCGACACCTGCCGTATCAGCGCCTCCATCACGCACGCCGACGACGACGAGACCGAGAAGATCCTGCTGGACGCCCTGCGCGCCCTCGTCGACGGCGCCGACTCCATCGAACACCAGCCGCCGGTCCACCTGCCGGAGTCCTCGACGCTGGAGCTGGAGCAGGCCATGCTGCCCCGCGAGGCGTTCTTCGCCGAGGTGGACCACGTGCCCGCGGAGCGCGCCGCGGGACGGATCGCCGCGGAGATGATCAGCCCCTACCCGCCGGGCGTGCCCGTGATCGCGCCCGGCGAAGTGATCACCGACGAGGTCCTCGACTACCTGCGCAGCGGCGTCGAACACGGCGTCCTGATCCCGGACGCGGCCGACCCCTCGGTCAGGACGCTGCGGGTCGTCGCGCGGCACTGAGGACTGGGCGCAGGCCGGGAACAGGGGAGCCGCAGCAAGACCGATGCGTGGCACGTCCGTGGCGGGGCGTGGAACGGCAGCGCCTGCGCCAGGCCCTGCCGGCACAGGACTTCGGCGACGCCGCCACCGTACGACTGGTGCGCGGCGCCGCCAGGGGAAGCGAGCCGTCAGTGCGCGGCAGGCCGTCAGCGCGCTGTAGGCCCGGCGCGGGCCGGAGCTCGGCAGGACTCGCGCCGGGCCAGGCCAATGGTGGCCCGCCTTCCACGGCGCGGCGCTGCTACGCCCCAGCGATCTCCGGCCCGAACCGCGGACAGCGGGCGTACCGGGGTCCGGGCACCCGACAGCGCGCTGCGCTGAAGCCGGTTCAGGGACGCTGCGCCGGCACGTTCTGATGCACGAGATGCGGATCCGTCACCGCCACCGGCAGCACGATCTCGTCGATGCGCGCCATCAGGTCCGCCTCCAGCGTCACACCGGCCGCCTTCGCGTTCTCCGCCACCTGCTCGGGCCGGGAGGCGCCGACGATCGCGGCGGACACGTTGCTGTTCTGCAGCACCCACGCGACCGCCAGCTGAGCCAGGGTCAGGCCGGCCTCGTCGGCCAGCGGCTTCAGCCGCTGCACCGCGTCCAGCACCTCGTCGCGCAGGAAGCGGCTGATCATCGCCGCGCCCTTGTCGTCCGTCGCCCGTGAGCCGGCCGGCGGCTGCTGCCCGGGAAGGTACTTGCCGGTCAGCGCACCCTGGGCGATCGGCGACCACACGATCTGCCCGATGCCCAGCTCCTCGCTGGTCGGCACGACCTCGCCCTCGATCACCCGCCACAGCATCGAGTACTGGGGCTGACTCGACACCAGCGGGACCCGCAGCTCCCGCGCCAGCGCGTGCGCCCGCCGTATCTGATCGGCCGTCCACTCGGAGACACCGATGTAGTGGGCCTTGCCGGAGTGGACGACGTCGGCGAACGCCTCCATGGTCTCCTCCAGCGGCGTGAACCGGTCGAACCGGTGCGCCTGGTAGAGATCCACGTAGGAAGTCTCAAGCCTGCGCAGGGAGTTGTCGATCGACTCCATGATGTGCTTGCGCGACAGCCCGCGGTCGTTCTTCCCGGGGCCGGTGGGCCAGTACACCTTGGTGAAGATCTCGATCCCCTCGCGACGCTCACCCTTCAGCGCCCGCCCGAGCACCGACTCGGCGCGTGTCTCGGCATAGGTGTCAGCGGTGTCGAACGTCGTGATGCCCGCGTCGAGAGCGGCTCGCACACAGTCGACGGCGGCCTCCTCCTCGACCTGCGAGCCGTGGGTCAGCCAGTTGCCGTAGGCGATCTCGCTGATGATCATGCCGCTGTTGCCGAGATGCCGGTATTCCATCGTTGAACCCCTCGTAGCGTAGGTGTCTCATGATCCCGCCTGAGCCGGCCGCTGATGCGACCGGCTCAAGGAGATCATCCACCGAGGGACGGGCCGGGCGCGAGAGCGGCCGGTCATCTCCGCTCCGACAGACCGGGTCACCGTCCCTCCGCCCGCCACAACACGACGCCGGCACCGACTACGACGCCTTGCGGACCGATACGCTGTGCGTGCCTGGCCCATCAGGCGTGCACTCAGCCGGAGCTCCAGCGACCGCAGCACAGGAGGAACCGTGGCCGGTCAGTTCGAGGCGACGACCGAGATCAGCCGCCCTGTCGAGGAAGTCTTCGCCTTCCTCGCCGACGGCACGAACGACCCCAGGTTCAGCCCCAGGGTCCAGAAGATCACCAAGACTCCGCAGGGACCGACGGCAGTGGGCACGGTGTTCACGAGCACGGTCAAGGACGCCGGTATGAAGACGGGCCGCGAGTTCCGGATCACCGAGTTCGAGGCGCCCCATCGGATCCGCTGGACGGAAATCTCGAAGAACCTCGTGACGGCTGACCAGGGTGGCTATGACCTGGAGGCAACCGGCCCGGCCACGACCAGGGTGCGGATCTTCAACGCCCTGGAAGGCCATGGCATCGGAAAGCTGCTGGTGGGCTTCGCGCTGGTCGCGGCACGCAAGGACGCGCCCGCGTTCGGGCAGCGGATCAAGGCGGCGGTGGAGGCGTCTTAGACCGGCTGTCGGCCCGGCAGGGCGCAGACAGGCGTCGCTACCTCGCGCCCATGTCCGGTCACCTGTCGGGGAAGGGGCGCTGCACCACGGGGGCTGCGTGGGGGTGGCGGGAGGGCGGCTCGGAACGGGCCGCGTGGCGCAGGTGGTCGGCGAGCGCCGCGACGGCCGTCGACTCGGCGTGGTCCTTGACGCCCCAGGCCACCGGAGACCGGGTGCAGCTCGCGACGGCGCTTTCGAGCCGGGCGGTCCGGGCGAGTACGTCGCGTGCGTGGCGGGCCAGGGTCGTTCCCGCGGGCGTGGGCCGTACCCCCCGTCGGCCGCGGATCCGCGGTGCCATGCCGGCGTGGTGTTCCGGTGAGCGCACCCTGGCGCCGGCCGAGTCAGGTGTTGTCCGTACCCCAGGCCGCGGGGCCGCGGGAGATCAGTCCCGTCTCGTACGCGAACACGACGGCCTGGGCCCGGCTGTTCAGCGTGAGCTTGCTCATGCAGCGGTGGACGTGTGTCTTGATGGTCGCTGTGCTCAGTACGAGTCGCTGGGCGATGTCGGCGTTGGACATGCCCGCCCCGACCAGCCCGAGGACTTCCAACTCCCTGGGGGTCAGGGTGTCCAGTCCGCAGTGCGGCTCGGGTACGGCCGGGCGGGGGGTGTAGGTCTCGATCAGCCCTTTGATCACCGGGGCGCTGAACAGCATGTCGCCGGCGTGCACGGTGTCGATGGCGGCGAGCAGCCGGTCCGGCGGGGTGTCTTTGAGCAGGAAGCCGCAGGCGCCGACCTTCAGCGCGCCGTGGACGTACTCGTCGAGGTCGAAGGTGGTCAGGACGAGGATCTTGGGGAGCGGGGGCGCAGCCTGGGCGAGGATCCGCTCGGTGGCGGTGATCCCGCTGATGCCCGGCATCCGAATGTCCATCAGGACGACGTCCGGTCTGGTCCGCGCGGCCAGCTCGATCGCCTCCTCGCCGTCCTGCGCCTCGCCGACGACCTCGACGCCCGGTGCGGCCCGCAGGAGCGCGATGAGCCCCGAGCGGATCAGGAACTGGTCGTCTGCGACGAGCACTCTGGGCATGCGTGGCTTCCCCCTCCTCCACGGCTGCCCCGCCGGGAGCCGAGACACTTCCTCACCTGTCGCGGGTCACGGGAACGGTCAATTCCACGTCGAACCCGCCTCGCGGGCCGGGGCCGGCGGACATCGTCCGTGGACACCAGCCCGCTCGCGCATGCCGATCAAACCATGGGCAGCGGACTCAGCGGTGATGACGGCCGGAACTCGCTCGCGTTCGCGGCCGGCGCGTACTTCACGACGTTGGTGAGGGCTTCCCGGATGACCCGGTAGGTGCACAGGTCGAGCCTGGCGGTAGCGCGAACGGGGCGCCTGCGGTCCGGACTTCGAGGGGAACGCCCGCGGCTGTGACCCGCCGGGCCAACCGGTCCAGCCGCCCGAGTCCAGGGCGCGGTGTAGTCGCCCGCGCGTTCCCCTCCCTGGGCGCGATCGCACCACCCGGCTTTCACCCACGGCTACACCCCTGGTGGTACATCGACAACCACTCTGGTTGCAGGCACGGTTCAACCCCTGGTTGGGCGAGAGGGGAGGGCCTTTGCCTCTAGTTTTCCAGGCACCGGGGCAACAGTGCCTCGGGCAGGCGCCGACCCTGTCCGGGAGGGGGACAGGCTCATCGGGCGGATGACATGGACGTGAGCTCTTGTCGTGTCGTCCACCCAGCTGGGTCTGTCCGGCAGGCGAGGCGCCGTATTCCCGTCACACCACCGGTATCCAGGAGGACTGTCATGGTCAAGGGCATCACACTCACAGGCGTTCGGAGCAAGCTGGCGATCGCAGCGGTGACCGCCGGACTCGTCATCTCCTTCACCGGCTCAGCCCACGCGGACGGCGGTTACGACCTCACCCCGACCGCGGGGGATATCGGCGGTGCCTGGGCGCACGGCAGCTACTGGAAGAGCTCGGACGGCCGATACCACCTCAAGGGCGAGCTGAAGGACACCGGGGAAAACGACGGCAAGGGTGCCGCCTTCAAGATCAAGGCGGTGTATGCCGACGGGGGAGAGCGCTACGAAGAGGTGTGGAACACCCGCGGCTTCGGCAAGATCGAGCCGATCGGCGAGTACAACTTCGCTTCCAGCCTGCGCTATTGGGAACTCCAGGAATGCATACTGGTCCGGTCCGGCGACGGCAGCATTCACGTCGGATACTGCGCACCGGGCACCTACCGACTGTATGCCGGATAGTTCTGTCGCTGCATCGCAGCCCAGGACCGGGACCTGGGGGTGCGGCCGTCGGGCTGCCGCGAGTCGGCGAGTGCCGACAGCGCGGCTCGCGCCATCCGTCAGTCCGAGCCTTCATGACGGTCCGCCGGTTTCGTCGGCGGGCCGTCACGGATCTGGCCGGTTGGTGGCCTGGTGACGTGCTAGGTCGCCGTGGCGCCGCTCCAGGAGCGGAAGGTGAGCGTCACCCGGGCATCGTCCTTCAGCGAGTTGACGATCTCGGAGCTCAGCTTGATGGAGTCGCCTGTGTACGCCGAGAATGCGGTGTCCCACTGCCGGTACGGAGTCCAGCTCGCCGGGCCCGCGTTGCTCCCGTCGTCGTACGTGGCCTCCATGGTCGCGGCATGACGCCGCGGAACCGGGTGGGGATGGTCAGACCGCTGATGCTGCCGGAGGCGTTCGACAGCAAAGGGCTGTCGTGCGTGATCACATCGATCCGCCACGGGACACCGCGCGAGAAACGTGCCTCCAACGTCGCGTTGACCCCATACGCACCGTCGCCCGCCAGCTCGGTGAGCGCGACGGCCGTCAGCTCACCGAACGTGCCGTTGAACGCGGAACCCGGTGCCCCTTCGCGCTCCGGCTGTATGTATCAGGAAGGCCGACCGGGCGGCACCTGCCCGGCCACGCTCGCCGGGGCGAGATCCAGGTCCAGACGTGCCGCGAGCTCGTCATAGGTGACCCCGAAGGTCTCGAGCACGGTGGTCCCTTCGGGACCGACGCGGAAAGTCGCCAGGTCGGTGTAGACACGGTCTACGCACCCCAGCCCGGTGAGCGGATAGCTGCACTCCCGCACCAGTTTGGGCGAGCCGTCCTTGGCGAAGAGCGTCATCATGACGAACACCTTCTTGGCGCCGATCGCAAGGTCCATCGCACCCCCGACTGCAGGGATCGCGTGGGGCGCACCCGTGTGCCAGTTGGCCAGGTCCCCGACCGCCGAGACCTGGAAAGCGCCGAGCACGCAGACGTCCAGGTGACCGCCGCGCATCATCGCGAAGGAGTCGGCGTGATGGAAGTAGGCCGCTCCCGGCAGCTCGGTGACCGGGATCTTTCCCGCGTTGGTGAGATCGGGGTCCACCTGACCGGGCGTGGCCGCGGGGCCCATGTTGAGCATGCCGTTCTCGGTGTGCAGCACGACCCCCGATCCCTCGGGGAGGTGGTCGGCGACGAGCGTCGGCTGCCCGATACCCAGGTTGACGTAGGAGCCGTGCGGGATGTCGCGCGCCACCGAGGCGGCCATCTCGTCCTTGCTCAGCGGCCCGCGGCCGAGGTTCTCCACGAGTGAAGTAGTCGAGTTCATGCGGTCACCCCCGCCTGCACGACGCGGTCGACGTAGATGCTCGGCGTCACGACGACCTCGGGGTCGATCGCACCGGTCTCGACGATCTCGCGGACCTGGGCCACGACCGTGGTCGCGGCGGTGGCCATGACCGGTCCGAAGTTGCGGGCGGTCTTGCGATAGACGAGGTTGCCCATGCGGTCGGCGATGTGGGCGCCGATCAGCGCCACGTCACCCTTGATGGGGTGCTCCAGGACGTAGGTGCGGCCGCCTATCTCGCGGGTCTCCTTCCCTTCCGCCAGGGGTGTGCCGACGCCCGTGGGCGAGAAGAAGGCACCGATGCCCGCACCGGCCGCGCGCATCCGTTCGGCGAGCGTGCCCTGCGGCACCACTTCGAGCTCGATACGTCCCTCGCGGTAGAGCTGGTCGAAGACCCACGAGTCGGACTGGCGCGGGAAGGAACACACGATCCTGCGTACCCGTCCCTTGGCCAGGAGCGCGGCCAGCCCTGTGTCGCCGTTGCCGGCGTTGTTCGACACCACGGTCAGATCGCTCGCACCCTGCCGGATGAGCGCGTCGATCAACTCGACCGGCATGCCGGCCATGCCGAACCCTCCGACCAGCACGGTCGAACCGTCCCTGATCCCGGCCACGGCCTCATCGGCATCCGCACACACCTGAACAGTCATCGGACTCCATCCGTCACGTTCTCCAGGACGACCGCCAGGGCCTGTCCGACACCGATACAGATCGCGGCGACGCCCCACCGCTTCCCCGACGCGCGCAACCGGGCGGCGAGGGTGCCGAGGATCCGGCCGCCGGAAGCGCCGAGCGGATGGCCGATCGCGATCGCACCGCCCTTGGTGTTGACGATGGCCGGATCGATCTTCCAGGCATCCACGCAGGCCAACGACTGAACGGCGAACGCCTCGTTGAGTTCGACCGCCGAGACGTCCGACCAGCAGATCCCCGCCCTCTTCAGTGCCCGCTCGGCCGCCTCCACCGGAGCGAACCCGAACATCTGCGGCTCGAGTGCCGACACTCCGCGACCCGCTATGCGAGCCAGCGGCGCGAGGCCGATGCGGGACGACGCCTCCTCCGAGCCGATCAGCACGGCGGACGCGCCGTCGTTGAGCGGTGAGGCGTTGCCGGCGGTGATGACGCCGTCGGGGCGGAACGCCGGCTTCAGGCCGGCCAGCTTCTGCGGCGAGGTCCCCGGCCGGATGCCCTCGTCGCGGGAGAGACGGACCTCGCCGTCCAGCACCACGGGAACCACCAGGTCGTCGTAGAAGCCGGAGTTCCAGGCATCGTCCGCGAGACGGTGCGAGCGGGCGGCGAATTCGTCCTGCCGTGCCCGGGTGACGCCGAACCGCTCGGCCAGCTGCTCGTTGGCCTCGCCCAGGGAGACGGTCCACTCCTGCGGCATGCGCTCGTTGACCAGCCGCCACCCCAGGGTGGTCGACACGGCGGTCACGTGGCCGGCGGGGAAGGCGCGTGACGGCTTCGGCAGGACCCAGGGCGCACGCGTCATCGACTCCACCCCGCCGGTGAGGACGATGTCGGCGTCCCCGCTCTCGACGGCCCGCGAACCCATGATCGCCGCGTCGAGCGAGGAGCCGCAGAGCCGGTTGACGGTCGTGGCCGGCACCGACGTAGGTAGCCCTGCCAGGAGAACGGCCATCCGGCCGACGTTCCGGTTGTCCTCGCCGGCGCCGTTGGCGTTGCCCCAGAACACGTCGCCGATCAGCGCGGGGTCGAGCGACGGGGCCTTGGCGAGGACTCCGGAGACGGCGACGGCGGCGAGGTCGTCGGGTCGGACCTCCGCGAGCGCTCCACCGAACCGTCCGAACGGGGTTCTCACTGTGGTGTAAACGAAGCTGGCAACCATGGCACTCAACGTAGGTCCGCTGATTGATCTCGTCCAATACACAGTTCTGCTCGACTAATCACTTGGGCAGATAAGGTGTGGTCATGGAACTCCGGCAGGTCCGATACTTCCTCGCTCTCGCCGAGGAGTGTCACTTCGGCCGCGCGGCCCAGCGCCTGCACGTGGCACAGTCGGCCCTCTCCCAGCAGCTCAAACAGCTGGAGCGGCAGCTGGGCACACCCCTCTTCACCCGGTCCACGCGGCGTGTGGAGCTCACCGAGGCCGGCCGCCAGCTGATCACCCATGCGCGCTCGATCCTGGGCGAGGTGGAGCGGGCGGAGGAGCAGATGACCCTGCTGGCCAGTGGCCGTGCCGGACGGGTGTCCGTCGGGTTCGTCGGCACCGCCACCTACGACGTCCTGCCGCGGATCGCCCGCACGGTCCGGGCGCAACTGCCGGGGGTGTCCCTCGAACTGCGCGGTGAGCTGCTGAATCCCGAACTGGTCGACGGTCTGCTCGGAGGCAGCTACGACCTGGCCCTCCTGCGCACCGACACTCCTGTGGACGCCGCAGTCGAGGTCACCACCCTCCGGACTGAACGACTGGTGGCCGTCCTGCCCAGCAGCCATCCGTTGGCAGGCCGCAGCGAGATTCCCCTCGCGGCACTCGCCGACGAGCCCCTCGTCGTCCACCCGTCGCGGGACCGCTCCTCCATGCACGGCCGGGTTCTCGCCGCGTGCGCCCGGGCCGGCTTCGAACCCTCTGCTCTGGTCGAGGTCGGCGAGACCGCGACGCTGGTCGTGTTCGTCGCCGCGGGGCACGGCGTCGCCCTGGTCCCGGAGTCCGTCCAGAGTCTCCGCCTCGACGGTGTGACCTACCTGCCTCTCGTCGAGACGGAAACCGTCGGCCTGGGCCTGGCGCGCCGAGCGGGCCTGAACTCGCCGGCCGCGGAACAGGTCGCAGCGGTCATCGAGGCGTGCGTGAGGCGCTGAGCACCTTCGCGGCTCGGAGGCGGACTCCGGAGGCCCGCCTTCGGCGACCGCCCTTCGCGGCCACCGAAGCCCGTGATGGTGGAAGGACGTCGCTCTCGATGCCCCGTCCGTGTCGAGGAGGTGCACTTCAGCCGCGGGGCGCGGTCGGGCGTCACCTCCGTGTGAGACTGAAGCCCGCCTGAGCGTCGCTGTGAGGACCGCCTGCCCCGGTGCGGCCGAGGATCCCGCTCCTGGAGGGAACGGGTCGGACGTCGACGCCCGCTGCCGACGACGGAGTTGGCGGCGGCGGTGGGTATGGACCGACGCGTCAGCCGGGCCAGGTGCCGGTCAGGCGGCGGGCCGCGGCGGCGCCGCCGCGGTCGACCATGGCTTTGACACCGGCGAAGATCGCGCCCTGGAGGACGGCTGCCGACATGGTCTCGCGCCAGGTGCGGTTCTCGTCGGTGGCGTCGGGGGCGTCCCCTTCGTGTCCGAGCTTCTTCCAGACCTGTTTGAACACTCCGCCGGCCAGTACGCCGCTGGTGGCGCCAAGTGCCAGGCCGACGGGCTTGTAGGCGATCTTCGAGGCTTTCATCGCCGCCTCCTGGCGCGACGCACGATCAGCAGCGCGACGACCGCGCCCGCCGCGACGAACAGAGGTGTGCGGTTGGCCTGCGCCATCCGCATGCCCTGGTCGGCCTTCTCACGGACCGGTTCGGGGGCCTTCTCGCGGGCCAGCTCTCCGACGTGCACGGCCTTGTCGCGGACCTGCACAGTGGCCGCGGCCGCTTTCGTGCGTACCGGCTCCGGGGTCCTGTCCTGCACCAGGTGGGCCGCGTGCGTCGCCTTGTCCCGCAGTTGGTGTGTGACCTGGGTGGTCCTCTCGGAGACCTGCTGCTTGACGGCCGTCGTCTTGTCGTGGGCACGGGTCTTCACGTCGGTCTTCGCCGCGAGCGCCTCGACGGTCTCACCGAGTTCCTCGCGCGTCGCCTCGACCTGCTCGCGCAGTTCCTCCGGGGAGGGTCCCGCCTCCTTGCCCGGCTGCGACTTGTCCTGGGTCATCGCTGTGCCTTCTCCCTGATCTCGGCCACGTCGGCCTTGACGCTGCCCATGGTCCGTTCCGGTACCGGCGGAGAGGCCTTGCCGATCTGCTGTTTGCCGAGCGCAGCCATCACGGCGGTCACGGCGGCCAGGGCGCCGGTGACGATCAGCGCCGCCACCCACACATCCATGACCAGTGACAGGGCGGCGATCACCGTGGCCACCAGTGCCTGCAGGGTGAGGACACCCATCAGGCCGGCGCCGCCGAACAGACCGCCGCCCTTGCCGAACCGCTTGCCCTTCTCGGTCATCTCCGCCTGCGCCAACCGCATCTCGTCCCGGACCAGCTCTGACAGTTGCCGCGAGGCATGCTGGACCAGGTCGCTCACCGGTTCCTGCTCTGCCCGGCGGGTGCGGTGGGAGCCGTCTGCTGTCATGGGTGTTCACCTGTCCTTCATCAGTGCTTCCGGAGTGCGTGGCGACTGCGTCGGCAGTCTTGCGGCCTCAGCGTTCAAGGCGCCGACGGTCCTCTTCGTCCCACTTCCGCGTGTCGCGCGGCTGGACGTACGGCTCGTCTCCGGCCGGATGGCCGCCCGCGACAGCCCGCTGCCGGGCCAGCTCCGCATCGAATTCCAGGCCGAGCAGGATCGCCAGGTTCGTGATCCACAGCCACACGAGGAAAATGATCACGCCGGCGATGGCGCCGTAGGTCTTGTTGTACGAGCCGAAGTTCGCCACATAGAAAGCGAAACCCGCCGAGGCGATCATCCAGATCACCAGCGCGAGGAAACTCCCTGGCGTGATCCAGCGGAAGCCGCGGATCCTCGCGTTCGGGGTCGCCCAGTACAGGAGTGCGATCATGAGAGTGACCAGGACCACGAGCACCGGCCACTTCGCGATCGACCACACCGTCAGCGCTGTGTCACCCACGCCGAGGGCGGTGCCGAGCTCCTTGGCGAGACCGCCGGTGAACACGACGATCAGCGCGCTGATCACGGCCATGACCATCAGCACCACGGTCACGCCCACCCGCACCGGCAGTACCTTCCACACCGGACGGCCCTCGGGGACGTCGTAGACCGCGTTGGCGCTCCTGATGAACGCGGCGACATAGCCGGACGCCGACCACACCGCGAGCAGCAGACCGACGATCGCCATGACCGAGCCGAGTCCCGCGTTGCCCTGCATCTGCTGCACCGCGTTGGTCAGGACATCCTGCGCCGCGCCCGGGGCCAGCGTCTGGATGTTGTCCAGCACCTGCTGCGTCGCCGACTGGCCGACGATCCCCAGCAGGGACACGAGCGCCAGCAACGCCGGGAACAGCGCCAGGATCCCGTAGTAGGTCAGCGCCGCGGCCCGGTCGGTCAACTCGTCCCGCTTGAACTCCTTCAGCGTGCCTTTCAGCACCGTCCCCCAGGAGCCTTTGGGCAGGTCTTTCGGCCTGTCCGGCGCCTGCCGCTCCACCTGCTCGTCCGGCCCGGCATTAGGTGCGCGCACGGCCTCGGTCTCCTGCTCCTGGCCCGCCGCAGCCTGCTCGGTGTGCCTTCCATGCCTTCTTATCGTCCGTGTCATGCGGCACGAGTATCCGGTTGAACTCCGCCTATACGCGCATATCCGACATTTAGGGCAACGGGTCGGCGGGGAAAGGGATCCGGCGCTGAGCACCTCCCCACGCGGTGCGAGAAACGACCGGGTGAGCCCGCCTGAGCCAGGGCCGTCTCGGATACCGGTGTGGCGCCGAACGGGTGGACTCGCAGGAACGCGTACCGGACGAGGATCCGCGCCCAGGGTCCGGATGGTGACGTGGTCACCGACCCCTGACCTGGAAGAGGCACCCCGACATGCGACGTACTCCGTCCCGCCGTCAGTTCGCCGCAGCGCTGCTGGCGGCGTCCGTGCTGACCCCGATGACAGCGGGTCCCGCCACGGCCGTCCACGCCGCCGGCGCCGACCGGTACGACAAGGACGAGTGCCCACCGGACGGCCTGGATCCCGAGCTGACCGCTCGGCTGGACAGGGCCATCAAGGGCGTCCGCCGACAGGCCGGCATCCCCGGCGTCGTCGTCGGACTGTGGATGCCGGGCAAGGGGAGCTACGTGCGCGCGACGGGGGTCGCCGACACCACCACCCGCAGACCGATGGCCACCGACCAGTTCTTCCGGATCGGCAGCGAGACCAAGACCTTCACGGTCACCGCGCTGCTCAAGCTCGTCGACGACGGTCGTATCGGACTGGACGACCCGATCTCCGCCTACATCGACGGCGTGCCCAATGGTGACCGGATCACCCTGAGGCATCTGGCCGAGATGCGCAGCGGTCTGTTCCCCTACAGCGCCGACCCGGACTTCGTGCACGATCTGCTGAGCGACCCCAGCCGCTCGTTCACGCCGCAGGAGGTGCTCGCGTACGGCTTCAAGCACGCGAACACCTTCGCGCCGGGGAAGGAGTTCCAGTACTCCAACAGCAACCTCGTCCTCCTCGGCCTGGTGATCGAGACGGTCAGCGGTCACCGCCTCGCCGACTTCATCGACAAGCGGGTGCTCCGCCCGGCCCGCCTGCGCCACACGTTCTTCCCGGAAGGCCCCGAGTTTCCCGAGCCGCACCCGCGCGGCTACACCAACCAGACGCTGAGCGGAGAGATCGAGGACGCCACGGACTGGAACCCCAGCTGGGCCTGGGCGGCCGGGGCGATGATCTCGGACCTGCACGATCTGCGTCGCTGGGCGAAGATCGTCGCCACCGGCACGCTGCTCAGCCCGGAGACCCAGGCGCAGCGACTCAGGACACTGCCGACCGGCTATCCCGGCACGAGCTACGGCCTCGGCATCTTCGAATCCGGCGGCTGGATCGGACACAACGGCTCCATCCCGGGCTACGAGACCGTGACCGTCTACCTGCCCTCGCACAAGGCCACACTGGTGGTCATGCTCAACACCGACATCACCCACGAGGGGCAGGAGCCGTCCTCGCTGGTCGCCCGGGCGATCACCGAGATCGTGACCCCGAACAACGTCTACGACCGTCCGGTCCCTCCCCGCTGACTTGCCGGGGCGTTCCGCCCGTCGGCACGCCAGTAGACGGTGCGAAGGGGCCGACAGACCGTCGCCCCGGGGCCACGCCGTTTCTTCACGGTGGAGCCGGGTTCGCTGGGGGAGTGGCAGCGCCACGTCGAGGGCATGGGGCTGAAGCTGCTGGACGCGCCGGCCGAGGTGCCCGGGGGGCTGTGGCTGCGTGATCATGAGGGGAATCTGATCAACCTCCGTGACGAGGGGATCGCCCCGTGGCGTGAGTTCGGTACGACGGACGGCCAGGACGTCAACGTCGGCGACCGCATCCGTCGTGTCGACCGGGCCAGTTGGCTGACCGCGAGCGAGGAGGCCCGCCCTCAGCGCCTTGGGCACGTGCTGATATTCAGTACCGATCTGGCCGCCTCCGAGGCCTTTTACGCCCGCACTCTGGGGCTGCGCCTGTCGGACCGCATCCCCGGCATCGCCACCTTCATGAACTCGGGGCCGGGCGATCATCACGTCTTCGGGTTCGTTCCGGGAGCGGACCCTGGTCTGCACCACTCCAGTTGGATGGTGGCGGACATCGACCGGATCGCCATGGGTGCGCGGACCATGGCCGCCGCGGGCCATGCGAAGGGCTGGGGTCTGGGGCGCCACACCCTGGGGCCGAAGCTTTTCCACTACATCCAGGGTCCCTGGGGCAGCTGGATCGAGTACTCCGGCGACATGGACCGCATCACCGACAACTGGAAGCCGAACGACTGGGACTGCCCGGCCGCCGTGTGGAGCCCCGAGATGCCGGCCGACTTCATCACCAACCAGGAAGAGAAGCCCGACTGAGGAGCGTCGGCAGCGACTGCCCGCACGTCCTCTCGAGCACCGGACCGACCCCGTCCCGTCCCGTCCGGCCCCCATGGGCACCCTCCTCACGCGCGGCCCGTGAGGTCCACTGACACGCGATGCCGGGCCGCGAGGACCGCGCCGGTCCGCCGCGTGGACGGTTGTCGCTGCGCGGGTGAAGGGTCGTACATATTTGCGATGCGATCACTCGATGGTGAGTTCGTCCCTGGTGTCCGTCGGCGGGGCGCGACGCTGGAGGCGGTGGCGCGTGACCGGTGCCGCCTGGACGACGAAGGGGCAGGGGACGGTATGACGCGAGAGGCCGGGCGTGGCGGGGGTTCAGTCGAGCAGGCGGTGCTGTTGGCGGCGGGGCTTGCCGACCTGGCGGTGAGCGCTCTCGGCTCGGCCGTGGGCAGCGTACGGGGGCTGCTGAGCCGCTCCGACACGGCGGAGCTGGCGGCTGACGCGCAGCGGGACCTCACGGCGCGCGGGCGGCTGGCCGTGGACCGGTACGCGGTGGTGCCGCCTGCCCATCTCGAGGTCCTTGCTCAGAGCGTCCTGGCCCGGCGGGGCGTCGACGGTGGCTGACCGGGATGACCCGGCCGTGTTCAGAATGCGCGTCGACGAGGTTCTGAGCCGGTTCGTGGCGCAGGAGGCGGACCACCTGCTGGCGATCGACCCCGATCTGGGCCCGGTGGCGGACCAGGTCGAGGCCGCCGTGGCGTGCGGCAAGCGGCTGAGGGCGGCGTTCTGCTACTGGGGCTGGCGGGCGGCGGGCCAGCCTGACAGCGACGCGCTGGTGCGGGCGGCGGCCTCCATGGAGCTGGTCCACGCCGCCGCCGTCGTACACGACGACATCATCGACGAGAGCGCGGTACGGCGGGGCCGGCCGACCGCGCACGTCGCCCTCAAAGCCGCGCTGCGTGGTCGTCCCCGTGCCGCGCCCACCGCCAGGGCGCTGGCGATGCTGGTGGGGGACCTGCTCATGTCGCTGGCCGGCCAGCTGTTCGCCGGCAGCGGCTTGCCCACGGCCTACCTGGCCCGGGCCCGTCCCCTGTGGGCGACGCTGGCCCGGGAGCTGATCGCGGGTGAGTGCCTGGAGCTTCTGCGCACGGGCGGAGATCCGGACACGGCACAGTCGTTGCAGGTGATCCGGTACAAGACCGCTAAGTACACCGTCGAACAGCCTCTGTTGATCGGAGGCCTGCTGGCCGGCGCCGGGCAGCAGCTGAGAGAGGGCTACTCCCGCTACGGGCTGCCGCTGGGCGAGGCGTTCCAGCTGCGTGACGACCTGCTCGGCCTGTTCGGGGATCCGGCCCTCACCGGCAAGGCCAACACGGACGACCTGCGGGCTCACCGGCCCACCGCCCTGCTGGCGGAAACCTGGAGAGTGGCCGACGGGGCCGACCGGGAGCGCCTGCGCGCGCTGTCTGGCCGGCGCGACGTGGGCCGGGACGGCCTGGAGGCGGTGCGCGAAGTGATGACCCGGCTCAAAGCGCCCGACCGCATCGAAGCGATGATCACCGCCCGGGTCGAGGAAGCCACCCGCACTCTGGACGACCTGGACATCCCCGTACCCGCGTCACGAGCCCTCACCGATCTGGCGCACGCGGCCGCAGTCCGCCGGCACTGACATGCGACGCGGGCGCCGCCACGTGTGATTCCTGTTCCTGCCCTGCCTGTTCCGACTGGAGACGAAGAGCCTGTGATGACCTACACCGAGGCGTCGATGGACGCCTTGCGCAGCAGCGGTGACGAACTCGCCGACGCGACGGTGGCGACCCTTTTCGAACGCGGGGAGGTGGGCACCTTCAACACGCTGATGCGCTACGTGTCGACCGCCGGCGCGCCGTTGCCCGACGGCCTTCCCGAGGTGGCGCGGGAGTATCTGCATGCCACCAGCGCACCACCGGCGTGGGTCGACTGGGGCGAGATGGAGAAGGCCAGGCTGTTCTTCATCGACAACAACGTGCACATCTCCACGGCGCTGTCCTTCGCCTCCATGCCCGCGTGTTACCTGGTCCCGCACGTGGCGAAGCTGCTGGCGACGACGCACGCGCTGGAGTACCCCTCCAAGCGGATGGCGGAGACCGGGCAGTTCACCGTGTACCTCATGCAGCCCGGCGCTTTCGAGGCGGGCAGCACCTTCATCCCCGCCGCTCAGAAGGTCCGTCTGCTGCACGCATCCATCCGCCACCACCTCAGAAGGGACAACCGCTGGGACACCGACAGCCTGGGCGTGCCGATCTGTCAGGAGGACATGATCGGCGGGCAGATGTTCTTCTCACTGCTGGTCCTGGACTCCCTGCACCGGCTGAACATCCACATGAGCATCGACGGCGCGGAGGCCTACCTGTACGCCTGGCGGGTGGTCGGCGCGATGCTCGGCGTCGACCAGAGCAAGGTGCCCAAGGACATGGAGTCCGCCCGCCAGTTCCTCGATCTGTACATGATCCGGCACATGGGGCCGAGTGAGGACGGCGCGCATCTCACCCGGCAGCTGATCGACCTCTACGAGGAAGTCGTGCCCGGCACCTTCTTCGACCCGATCGTCTCCGCCCTGATCCGCCACCTCGTCGGCGACACGTGCGCCGACTGGCTGGACGTGCCGCGCACCGCCTGGGACACCGTCGTCAAAGCCGTACCCCACCTGCTGGGCGTACTGGAGACCGTCGAGGACCGCTCACCGCTCGGCGCCTGGGCCCTGGACCGCCTCGGCCACCTCACCACGATCCTCGAACTGTCCTCGCTCACCCGTGGCCGCGTCATGCACTACGCGATCCCGGAGCAGCTGAAGAATGAGTACGGCCTCTCCTCGACCGTGCCCCGCACCCACCGCTGGACCCCGCCCGCCCCCGCGACGGGTCCCGTCTGACCGCCGGCCGAACGGACCGCCTGCATCGGGAAGGGAAGGGACGCGGAAAGCCGAGCTTCGCGCCGAAGCCGACGGTTGTCTCTTCGGCGTCCGGTTCAGCTGGCCCCGACTGGGCGCCCCGCGATGTGTGTCAGAGGCTCGCCGGCAGCGGCGAGTTCATGACCCTGCGCGTCATCCAGGCCACCGGAGCCACGACCATGGCCTCCACGCTCCTCGGGCTGCTGCGCGACGACGCCCCGCCCGCTCCCGCAGCGAATGCCTGGCCCCGACCGGCCTGCCCCGATGACCCGCACAGCCGAGCGGGACAGGATCGGACCGTGCCGGTCGGGCCAGGAGGTGCTGCACTCCCTGTATGGACCATGTCCGGACCGACCCCGCAGACCCGTTCCCGGCACCCCGGCCCGCACTGATCACACTCGGCCACAGCACCGCGGAGCGGGGAACGCTGGCCAGGCTCCTCCGGGAAGCCGACGTCGTCGCCGTCGTGGACGTCAGGACCGCTCCCGGCAGCCGTCGGGACCCGGATCTGTCACGGCAGCGCCTGGCCCGCTGGATGCCCGAAGAGGGCATCGCCTACCGGTGGGAGCCGCGCCTGGGCGGCTTCCGCAAGACCCCGCCGGACTCGCCCGACACGATATGGCGCAACGCTTCCTTCCGCGGCTACGCCGCTCATACCCGCAGTCCGGACTTCGTCGCCGCCATGAACCAAGTCGTGCAGCAAGCGGCAGCGCAACGCACCGCGGTGATGTGCAGCGAAGCGGTGTGGTGGCGATGCCACCGGCGCCTCATCGCCGACTTCGCTGTCCTGGCCCGCGGCATGCTCGTCCACCACCTGATGCACGACGGACGCCTCACACCTCACACGCCGACACCGGGCGTGCGCCTTCGCAGTGACGGACTCCTTGTGTACGACGACGCGGACTCGGCACCGCCATGACGGAACGGACAGCAGGCGGTTCGCCTCGCCGACCGCGCCCGCCGTGAGCAGGACGGGCAGCGCGCGGCACGCCCGACAGGCCAGGGCGGCAGGGCCCGGCCGGCCCCGAGCGCCTTCGGAAGCGGTGAGGAAGGGGGTCAGCAACGGGAGCCGGCGTGGCGGCTCTGCCCGGCGAGGTCGGTGAAGGGGACGGGGCAGTGAGAGCTTGAGGCGCAGGCGGTCAGGTCGTCGCAGCCCGCATCGACGGCGGCGGCCAGGGCGGTGCGAATGGTGGTCAGGTCCGCGATCTTGGCGTCCACCTCGGTGAGCTTGGCCTGCGCCCGCTCCTGCAACCCCGTCACCGGGCGGCCGTGGCGGTGGCGGCCGGACTCCAGCAGCTCGGCGACCTCTCGCAGAGTGAACCCCAGCCGTTGAGCGGCCTTGATGACGCGCAGCGCGATCACCGCCTCCTCGCCGTACAGGCGATGACCGCCGGGGCTGCGGTCGGGTTCGGCGAGCAAGCCGCGCCGCTCGTAGTAGCGCAGGGTCTGGATGTTCACCCCTGCGGCCTCGGCGACCTGACCGCTGCGCAGGCCCGCGCTCACCGGTGCCCTTTCACGGTGGCGGTCCGTGCGACGAGGGCGTCCAGGACCGCCTCATGCGGCTGGTTCACCGAGATGTCCAGACGGACCAGGTCCTCACCGGGGGTGGTCATGAAGGAGAAGAACGAGCAGCAGCCGCTCTCCCGCTCGACCAGGTCACGAACCCGCTCCTCGACTCCCGGCCCGCCCGCCAGCACAAGACGCAGCTGGAGCGGCTGGGGCCGGGACAGCGACCTCAGCCGCTCGGAGAACAGCGCATCCCACTCCGCGACCCGCAAGGGCTGCTCTGGGGTGGGCAGCGTGCAGGACTGTGGCACCCACGCCGGATCGTTCATCGCGCTCACTCCCTCCATCACGTCCCACAGGTGGGACCACTCCGACGGTAGACCCGTACCTGGGTACCGGTTGCAACCCGATGCTGCCTGGGCCGGTTCCCGGAAGAAGACCGCAAGACGTGAGACATCCGCACCCTGACGGCCGGCCACCGGCGGGTTGGCTCCTCGGTGGTAGGTGCGGCACGGACCGTTGCCGTGTCCCTCGTCGGCCGCGGCCGTGCCGGCTCTTCATGTGGAGGGCCTCCTCACGCGTGCTCATCAACAGGAGCTCAGAAAAAAATCGGGCAGTGATGTCGAGAACCCGTGATCGGCTCCGTCCCTGCTATGAACGCGACCACAATGGGCCGCAGTAGCACCGAGGAGAAACATCATGGCCAAGTACTTGCTGCTCAAGCACTACCGCGGCGCCCCGGCTCCGGCCAACGACGTCCCCATGGACAAGTGGACGCCGGAGGAGATCTCGGCTCACGTGCAGTACATGAACGACTTCGCGGCCCGGCTCGAGGAGACCGGAGAGTTCGTCGACGGCCAGGCGCTCGCCCCCGAGGGGACGTGGGTCCGGTACGACGGTGAAGGGCGCCCGCCGGTCACCGACGGCCCGTTCGCCGAGACCAAGGACCTCATCGCCGGCTGGATGGTGATCGACGTCGACACCTACGCGCGCGCCGTCGAGCTGGCCGGGGAACTGTCGGCCGCCCCCGGGGCGGGCGGAAAGCCGATCCACGAGTGGCTGGAACTGCGCCCGTTCTACGGTGTGTCGCCCACCATCACGGAGTGACCATCGAGATGAACGAAGCCCTGCTCCGGAGCCTCACGCCGAGCGTGCTCGCCATCCTCGTCCGCCGCGGAGCCGACTTCGCGGCGGCTGAGGATGCCGTGCAGGAGGCACTGGTCGAGGCGGTCCGCGTCTGGCCGGCCGGCCCGCCGCGAGATGCGAAGGGCTGGCTGGTCACCGTGGCCTGGCGCCGGTTCCTCGACGCGACTCGGGCGGACGCCGCCCGCCGCCGGCGTGAGGAGAGCGTCGACGAGGAGCCGGCGCCCGGACCCGCGCCCGCGCCCGCGGTGGACGACACGCTCCAGCTGTACTTCCTGTGCGCCCACCCGTCGCTGACGCCGTCGTCCGCGGTCGCGCTCACGCTGCGCGCCGTGGGCGGGCTGACCACCCGCCAGATCGCCCAGGCCTACCTGGTGCCCGAAGCGACCATGGCGCAGCGCATCAGCCGGGCCAAGCGCACGGTCTCCGGCGTGCGGTTCGAGCAGCCCGGCGACGTGTCCACCGTGCTGCGCGTCCTCTACCTGGTCTTCAACGAGGGCTACTCCGGCGACGTCGACCTCGCCGCCGAGGCCATCCGGCTCACTCGGCAGCTCGCGGCCGTGATCGACCATCCCGAGGTGGCGGGGCTGCTCGCTCTCATGCTGCTCCACCACGCCCGGCGCGCCGCGCGGACCGCGCCCGACGGCAGCCTGGTGCCGCTCGCCGAGCAGGACCGCGGCCGGTGGGACACCGAGTCGATCGCCGAGGGTGTCGGCATCCTGCAGGCGGCGCTCGCCCGGGACCGGCTGGGCGAGTTCCAGGCCCAGGCCGCCATCGCCGCACTCCACGCCGACGCGCCCACCGCCGAGGAGACCGACTGGGTGCAGATCGTCGAGTGGTACGACGAACTCGCGCGCCTGACCGACAGCCCGGTCGTCCGTCTCAATCGCGCGGTGGCCGTCGGTGAGGCGGACGGACCGCGCGCCGGCCTTGCGGCACTCGCGGCTCTGGAGGACACGCTGCCCCGCCACACCGCTGTCGCGGCGTACCTCCACGAGCGCGACGGCGACCTGGCGACGGCGGCACGGCTGTACGCGGAGGCGGCCCAAAAGGCACCCAACCTCGCCGAGCGCAGCCATCTGACCCGCCAGGCAGCCCGGCTCAACGCCCGGGGGCGCAGTTGACGGGATGCGCCCGGATTCTCCCGCGGCATGCCGCGGCCCCTGGCCGAAGCGGTCGCTTCGAACCCCACGAGCTGGAGAAGGCGCCACAGGACCGGGGGTGGCGGTGCGGGAGTTCGCGCGGTGCGCTTCACCGCGGTCGCATCAGGTGCAGGTCCTCACCCCATGCGTCCAGCACCGCGCCGTGCCCGGCCCGGCGGGCGACTGCCTCGACGTGCGCGAAGAGATGACGCTGTGTGGACACCTCGCCCGTTCGTGAGACGCGGTCCACAGCATCGAGGAGCGTGCCGGTGTCCCAGCCGGGCAGGGGGAAGCGGTCAAGCTCCCACTGCAGGTACCTGTTGTAGGGACGGGGGCGAAGGTCGAGGGTGAAGAGCAGCTCCAGCAAGAACCGGATGCTGTCGGCGGCGTCGAGTCGGGCCGCAGGCGCATGTCCGTCGCGGTCGTTCTTGAGCGAACGGTAGAGAGAGTTGGCGTAGGCGTCGAGCCACTGGCCCGCTTGGCGGAATGCGTCATCGGCGTCGAGCCGTGCCGCGTCGGCCAGGATCTGCGCGACGCCTCCGTCGAGCCGGTCGAGCACGATCCGGGCGCGGGCGAGGGCGTACCGCTCGAATCCGGTTGCAGCGGTGCGGTACTCGGCGAGGGTCAGGACGACGAGGTCGAGTCCTGGGGAGCGGTGTCCTGTGAACCGGGTGAGGGCGGTTGTCGCGCGATCGGCGAGGACGACGTAGAGGTCGTGGTCGGAGTGCTCGGTACTCATGCCCTCGTGGGCCTGTGACCCTTTGAGGACAAGACCGCCGACAGCTGGGTCAGCGGTGGCGAGTTCGACGAACGCGTCGTACGTGAGGGGCTGCTGAGCAGTCATTGCGTGATCTCCGGTGTGGGATGACGGGTATGCCGCGCCAGGCGGCCCCGAAGTCGCGGGGTCGCGGGCACCGTCTGCGGCGGTGCTTGGCCGCCGCCCGGAAGATCAACGCACGTGTGGACTCTACCGCCGGGCCGGCTGAGAGGTCTCCCGTTCGACTGCCTCAAGCAGGCAAGTGGGAGGTCAGTCCTCCATGGCCGAAACCGCCGTCGCAGCCGCTCATTGATCTCACAGGCCCTGTCTGCTGCCTGGCGTGGATTTTGCTGTCACGAGCGCGCGTGACCTGCGCAGACTCCTGCTCCTCTTGACGCCGTTATCGTTGCTGCCGTGACCGGTTGTGCCGAGCGTCCCCTGCTCTTCCTTGATGTCGACGGACCGCTGATTCCGTTCGGGGCGGCGCCCGAGCTGTATCCGGAGGGATATCCGACGTATCCGGCGGGCCCCGCGTCACCTGGGACCGACGGGCATCCGCTTCTGGCCAGGATCAATCCCGGGCACGGGCCGCGGCTGACGGCTCTGCCGTGCGAGTTGGTCTGGGCCACGACATGGATGGCCGACGCGAACGAAAGCATCGCACCGCGGCTCGGCCTGCCCGAGTTGGCCGTGGTGATGTGGCCCGATCCCTGCGACCAGGAGGACCAGGACGAGCGAGACGGTCTGCACTGGAAGACCCGCACCCTCGTCCAGCGGGCAGCCGGCCGCTCCTTCATCTGGGTCGACGACGAGATCACCGACACTGATCGGGCCTGGGTGTCGGAGCACCATCGAGGGCAGGCCCTGCGCCATCGCGTCGATCCCGCCCGGGGCCTCACCGACGCCGATTTCACCGCCCTCAACGAGTGGCTGCGAACGGAATCCACCAGCCGATCCCGCCTGCCCACCTGACCGTGCGTGAGTGCTCCCCGTGAAGTCGCAGCGGACCTCTCCAGTGCCTGCCGCTCCGTATCCGCCCGGCCGCAGAGTGGACCTCGGCACGCCTGTCTCCAGCCCGATACTGCCTTGACCGTCGCGGGGGGTTGGTGGGGCTGTGGAACTGATGGCGCTGGACTCGGCCGGCCGCTCGAAGGGCCAGGCCGGCCGAGCCGACGCTTTCGGCTCGGCGCTCGGCGCTCGGTGCTCAGTACTCGGCGCGGCTCTACCGCGGACGCGCGTCGTGGCGACGCGCTCCGCCTGACTCGCCGGCGCCGCCCCACGGGCTCAGGACGAACCGCGTACTGCCGGCGCCGCCCCACAGGCTCAGGCCGACTCGCGGACGACCAGCTCGGTGGGAAGCGTGACGTACCGACGCGGTTCCTCGGGGTTGCCGATCTCTTCCAGAAGGATGTGGGCGATCATGCTGCCGATCTCCTCGACGGGCTGACGCACGGTGGTCAGGGGCGGGTTGCTGTGGCGGGCGATGATGGAGTCGTCGAATCCGACCACGGCCACGTCGTCGGGGACGCGTCTGCCCTGCCTGCGCAGCTCCGCCAGCGCCCCCGCCGCCATGACGTCCGAGGCGACGAACACGGCGTCGAGTTCGGGGACTCGTTCAACGAGTGAACGCATCGCGGCCTCGCCGCCCTCCTCGGTGAAGTCGGCCGAGGCCACGAGTCGGTCCGTGGCCTCGTGGCCCGCCTTCTCGAGGGTCTCGCGCCAGCCCAGGAGCCTGCTGCGCGCCACGTCCATGTCGAGCGGTCCGCTGATGGTGGCGACGGTCCGCCGCCCGCGGGAGAGGAGGTGGCTGACGGCCGTTGCGGCCCCGCCGGTGTTGTCGGAGTGCACGTGGCTGAGTGACTCGTCGGGGGAGCGGCGTCCGGCGAGGACCGTGGGCAGTCCCATGTCCTCCAGCAGGCCCGGCAGTGGATCGTGCTCGTGCACCGACACCAGGAGCACGCCGTCGACACGCCGCTCCGCCACCGACTCGGTGAGCTGGTCCCGCTCGGCCTGGTCGCGTACGAGCACCAGTTGCAGTTGTGTCCGGGTCTCGGCGAGGGCGGTGCTGACCCCGCGGATGACGGCCGAGAAGTAGGGCTCCGAGCCAAGTCGGCTCGCCGACTCGGGGATCACGAGGGCCACGGAGTTCGTTCTGCTCGTCACCAGCCCCCGGGCGACCGAGTTCGGTACGTAGTCCAGCTCGGCGATGGCGGCGAGCACGGCGGCCCTGGCTTTCTCGCTGACGAGCTCCGAGCCGTTGATGACTCGTGAAACCGTGGTGCGTCCGACACCGGCGCGCGCTGCCACGGTTTTGATGGTCGGGCGTTGCCTGCCAGCCATGACGCCTCCCTCGCTTCTTCGGTGCCCGGACGGCTCTCACCTGCGCGCATTGTGTCAGACGGCATCGCGTGTCCGCAGGGGCCGAGCGCGGGGGCAGGAAATCCTCCCGCAACGAAGTGGTTTCGACTTCTTGACAGACGCCTTTCGCGGCGGCCAGGCTTCGAGCTCCTGAGTGGGTACGTTCCCATCGCAGTTTGGGAACGTACCCACCGGACAAATCTTGCCTACGGAGCGGACCGTGGGGCTCGAACTCCGGTGCGTCAGCGCCGCCGCTAGGAGGACGAAATGGACAAGCTCCGAATGAAGTCGCGTACGAGAGTCATGGCCGCCGTATCGGCCGTGTCGGCTCTCGGTCTCGTCGTGAGCTGCGGGGGCAGCGACGGGGGGACCGGTGGCGGGAAGAAGGACGGCAAGGTCACCATCACCATGGGGCTCTTCGGCGTCATGGGCTTCAAGGAGACCGGTCTGCTGGACCAGTACATGAAGGAACACCCGAACGTCGTCATCAAGGCGGACGTCGCGGGCGACGAGCAGACCTACTACACCGCCCTGCAGACCCACTTGGCAGCCGGCAGCGGACTGAAGGACATCCAGGGCATAGAGATTGGTCGGGCCAAGGAACTGTCCGACACGCAGAAGGACAAGTTCGTCGACCTGGCCGGCGTCACCGGGACGGGCCACTTCCTTCCGTGGAAGCAGAGCCAGGTCACCACCGCGGACAAGAAGGTCATCGGCCTCGGCACCGACATCGGCCCGATGGCGGTCTGCTACCGCAAGGACCTCTTCGAACAGGCCGGCCTGCCCACCGACCGCGACGAGGTCGCCAAGCTGTGGGAGGGCGACTGGTCGAAGTACGTCGCCACGGGCAAGCGGTTCAAGCAGGAGTCGAAGGCCGACAAGGTCGCCTTCATGGACAGCTCCAGCGGGCTGTTCAACGCCATGATCTACGGCAACTCCCAGCAGTTCTACGACAAGGAGGGCGAGCTGATCTACGGCACCAACCCTGTCGTGAGGGACGCGTGGAAGCTGGCATCCGAGGCGGCCACGTCCGATCTGACCGCGAAGCTCCGCCAGTTCCAGCCCGGTTGGGACCCCGGCCTGGCCAACAGCACCTTCGCCACCACCGTCTGCCCCGCGTGGATGCTCGCGCACATCAGCGAGAAGGCTGGCCCGAAGAACAAGGGCAAGTGGGATGTCGCCAAGGCGCCCAAGGGCGCCAACTGGGGCGGAGCGTTCCTCGGCGTGATGGAGAAGAGCCCTGTCAAGAAGGAGGCGCAGGAGCTCGTGGCCTGGCTCACCGCCCCCGAGCAGCAGGCCTACCTCTTCAAGGAGATCGGCAACTTCCCCTCGTCGCAGACCGCGTTGTCCCTGCCCGAAGTGGTCGATGCCAAGTCGGACTACTTCAGTGGCGCGCCCATCGGCAAGATTTTCAGCGCCGCCGCCCAGGAGATCCCCGACGAGCAGGTACTCGGCCGCAAGGACGGCACCATCAAGGACATCTTCTCGCAGGGCCTGACCTTGATCGAGGCGCAGAACAAGAGCCCGAACGAGGCGTGGAAGACCACTGAGACGCGCATCGAGAAGGCCGCCGGCTGACCTCGGGCCCCGTTGCCCCACTCCGCAGCAGCCCGGCGTCCCACGCGCGGCCCATGTGGGCCGCCGGGCCCCTGCCCGCCTCCCTCATCCCAGGAAGGACGCCTTCCGGTGGCCATCTCCACCTCGACACCCCCAGACGGTGCGCCCGGCACCGCCCTGCCGGCCGGGACCGGCACCGGCGAGGACCGTCAGCGGCGCCGAACGCTGCTGCACCGCCTCGACGTCCGCGGCGCGCCGTACGCCTTCATCGCACCGTTCTTCGTCGTCTTCGCCGCGTTCAGCTTCTACCCGCTCATCTACACCTCGTGGATCTCCCTGCACCGCGTCGAACTGTCCACCCTGAATTTCATGGAGTGGGTCGGTTTCGACAACTACACGGCGCTGTGGGACGACGCCCGCTTCTGGAACGCGCTGCTCAACACCATCACCATCGGCGTCCTGTCGACCGTGCCGCAGCTGCTGATGGCGCTCGGGCTGGCGCACCTGCTCAACTACCGGCTGCGCGGCTCGACGTTCTTCCGTGTCGCCGCGCTGACGCCGTACGCCACGTCGGTGGGTGCCGCGGCCCTGGTCTTCACGATGCTCTTCGAACGCGACTTCGGCATGATCAACTGGATGCTGAGCCTGGTCGGTGTCGACAACATCGACTGGGAGAACAACAAATGGGCCGCGCAGACGGCGATTTCCTCGATCGTCATCTGGCGCTGGACCGGCTACAACGCCCTGCTCTACCTCGCGGCGATGCAGGCGATCCCGCGCGACCGGTACGAGGCCGCGGCCATCGACGGCGCTTCGCGGTGGCAGCAGTTCCTGAAGGTCACCGTCCCCGGCATCCGCTCCACCATCGTGTTCACCATCGTCCTGTCCACGATCGGCGCCACCCAGCTCTTCGGTGAGCCTCTGATCTTCGGCCAGGGACCGAACGGCATCACCGGCGGAGCGGACAACCAGTACCAGACGCTGGGACTGCTGCTGTACGAGGAGGGCTGGAAGAACTACCAGATGGGCCGGGCCGCCACGGTCGCCTGGGCGATGTTCCTGCTGCTCATTCTCGTGTTCGTCGTCCAACGAGTCGTCAAGCGCGTCACCGCGCGCAAGGCCTGACCGGGAGGTTTCCATGACCACAGACAGCATCCCGGCCCAGACGGCGGACGAGCGCCCCGGGACCGCGCGCAAGACCCGCACCGGCACGGTGTCCGGTGGACGGAGCCGACAACTGTTCCGGCACCCGGGTGCCGGACGTCAGCACCACGCGGGTCCCGTCGCCTACATCCTGCTGGGGATCGCGGCCCTGTTCTCCCTCTTCCCGCTCTACTGGACGATGGTGGCGGCGTCGACCGACAACACGCGCGTCACCCAGACGCCCCCGCCCTTCCTGCCGGGACCCCACCTCCTGGAGAACCTCGGCAAGGCCTGGCAGGACGCCGCGTTGGGCAAGGCCATGCTCAACAGCCTGATCGTGGCCGGCGTGATCGCCCTGTCCACGGTGCTGTTCGCCACCCTCGCCGGCTTCGCGTTCGCCAAACTCCGCTTCAAGGGCCGCAACATCCTGCTGATGCTCGTCATCGGCACCATGATGGTGCCGCCGCAACTCGGTGTCGTACCGCTGTTCATGATGATGACCGAGCTGGGCTGGGGGCAGAAGCTGCCCGCCGTCATCTTCCCCACGCTCGTCAGTGCCGTCGGCGTGTTCTTCATGCGCCAGTACCTGTCCGAGGCGCTGCCCGACGAACTCATCGAGGCCGGCCGTGTGGACGGTGCGCACTCCCTGCGCATCTTCTGGAGCATCGTGCTGCCGATCGCCCGGCCTCCCATGGCCGTGCTGTTCATGATCACGTTCGTGCACGCCTGGAACGACTTCTTCTGGCCGTTCATCGTGCTCGACATGACCAATCCGACGGTGCCCGTCGCCCTCACCCAGCTCAGCGCGGGGTACGTGCGCGACCAGTCACTGATCATGGCGGGCGCTCTGCTCGGCACGCTGCCCCTGCTCGCCATGTTCGTCATCTTCGGCCGTCAGATCGTCGGCGGAATCATGCAGGGCGCGGTCAAGGGGTGAGCACCCTGCCCTCTCCCCGTTGCCGCGGCCCTTCGACGCCGGCCACCCCGCTTCGCCCCTCCCTCCTCGCAGCCCATCTGGAAGGACCCACGTGACCACCGCAACCCGTCGTGTCGAGCCCGCCCCGGAGAACACCACCGCCCTCACATTCCCGCAGGGATTCACCTGGGGCACGGCGACCGCCGCGTACCAGATCGAGGGTGCCGCCTCCGCGGACGGACGTACCCCTTCGATCTGGGACACGTACTCGCACACGCCCGGCAGGGTGCGCAACGGCGACACCGGTGACATCGCCACCGACCACTACCACCGCTGGCGCGAGGACGTCGCGATCATGGCGGACCTCGGCGTGAGCGCCTACCGGTTCTCCCTGTCGTGGCCGCGCGTGCAGCCGACCGGCCGTGGCCCGGCCGTCGAAAGGGGACTCGACTTCTATCGCGCCCTGGCCGACGCACTGCTGGAGAAGGGCATCGAACCCGTCGTCACGCTGTACCACTGGGACCTGCTGCAGGAGCTGGAGGACGCCGGTGGCTGGCCGGAGCGCGCCACCGCGGACCGGTTCGCGGACTACGCGGCTCTGGCGGCACATGCCCTGGGGGACCGGGTGAAGACCTGGATCACTCTCAACGAGCCCTGGTGCAGCGCCTTCCTCGGATACGGCTCGGGTGTCCACGCGCCCGGCCGCACCGACCCGGTCGCGGCCCTGCGCGCGGCGCACCACCTCAACCTCGCCCACGGCAAGGCCGTTCAGGCGCTGCGCGCCGAACTGCCCTCCCGGGCGCAGGCGTCCATCACCCTCAACATCCACCACCTCCGCGCGCTGACCGACTCCGCCGAGGACGTCGACGCGGCCCGCCGGATCGACGCCCTGGCCAACCGGGTCTTCACCGGCCCCGTGCTGGAGGGTCAGTACCCGCAGGATCTCTTCCAGGACACGGCGAGCCTGACCGACTGGTCCTTCGTGCGGGACGGCGACACCGCCACGATCCACCAGCCGCTGGACTTCCTGGGCGTCAACTACTACACGCCCACGGTCGTGTCCGCCGCCGACGGCGAGGCCAGCCACGGCTCCGACGGCCACGGGGCGAGCGAGCACAGCCCCTGGCCCGGCGCCGACAACGTCGCCTTCCACCGGCCCCCGGGCAGTACGACCGCGATGGGCTGGGCGGTCGACCCCAGCGGCCTGTACGACCTGCTGATGCGGCTGAAGGCCGATTTCCCCGCGCTGCCTGTGATGATCACCGAGAACGGGGCCGCGTTCGACGACTATGTGAACCCGGAGGGCGAGGTGTCCGACCCCGAACGCATCGCCTACCTCCACGGCCATCTGTCGGCCGTGCACCGGGCGATGGTGGCCGGCGTCGACGTGCGGGGCTACTTCCTGTGGTCCCTGCTGGACAACTTCGAGTGGGGCTACGGCTACAGCAAGCGTTTCGGTGCCGTCTACGTCGACTACCCGACCGGCAAGCGCATTCCGAAGGCCAGCGCGCGGTGGTACGCCGACGTGGCCCGCACCGGCACCCTGCCGGAGGTGAGCGACGGGACCCAGTGACAGAAGGGGAGCCGCACGGCCGACCGGTGAGGCAGCTCGCCGGTCCGCCCGCCCGGAGGAAGAGCGACGCCGTGCGCTACCGGGCGGCGGCGGATGCCGTGCGCGTCGGCTTGCCCAGAGCCCAGAAGAGCACGCCGAGGAGCACGAACCCGATGATTGGGACGACCTCCGTCAGCAGGTACTTCCAGCGCTCGCCGTGACTCCAGCCGTCCGGTGCGTACGCGGAGCCGAACCAGTGGTCGCCGAGTCCGGGGGCGACCAGCTGCACGCCGGCGAACAGGACGAGCAGGGTGAGGACCACGCTGATCGTGCGGGGGAAGGGTGCCTTGTAGGGGCGCGGCACGTCCGGGGCCTTGCGGCGCAGTACCGCGAGTGCGGGGAAGATGCCCAGGTAGCTGACCAGGGTGGTGGAGACGGCGAGGCCGAGGACGGCGCCGAAGAGCTTGGCGGCGCTGCCGTCGGTCAGCTGGTGCGCCAGGACGAGGACGACGGTGGAGACCAGCCCGCTGAGGATGTTGACCCGTACCGGGGTGCCGAACCGGCTGGAGATGACGCCGAGGAAGCGGGGCGCGGCGCCGTCGTAACCGGAGACGGCGAGGGCGCGGTCGGAGCCCATGACCCAGGTGACGCCGGAGGACAGCACCGTGAGGAAGAACAGGAGCGCGGCGAGGTCGCCGAGCAGGCTGCCGGTGCCGGTGAGCGTGGCGGTGCCGTCGGCGGAGACGTGGCCGCCGTACACGGTGAAGACCTGCCGGATCGCGTCGATGAAGCCGCCGAGACCGGTGATGGCCTTGACGGGCAGGACGAGCAGGATGCCGAGGATCGGCAGCGCGTAGAGCACGACGGCGAGGACGGCGCTGCGGAAGATGGCGAAGGGCACGTCCTTCTGGGCGTCGGTCATCTCGTCGCCGGCGGTGCTGGGCAGCTCGAAGCCGACGTAGTTGAACATCAGGACGGGCACCAGGGCGACGAATCCCGCGTAGGTCGGGGAGAAGTCACCGAGGCCGAATCCGTGCAGGCCGTGCCGGACGCCGTAGATGACGACGGTGAGGGTGAACAGGCCCAGGAGGACGAAACGGCTCCAGGCGCCGATGGTGGGAATCCACTTGCCGACGTCGAAGGAGAGGATCGCGGCGAGCACGCCCACCCAGACGAACACGAGGGTGAAGGCGTAGAAGGCCGGCGTGCTCAGGTCCTTTCCGTCGTTGAAGAAGGTGGTGTAGGCCGTGACGGCGGAAACGGAGAGCGTGCCGCCGAGCCACACCGGGTTGGTGATCCAGTACAGGAAGTTGTTGACGGCACCGGCCAGACGCCCGAAGGCGCGGCTGGTCCAGATGTAGGGGCCGCCCTCGTCGGGGAACGCGGCGCCGAGTTCGGCGGTCAGCAGTGCGGAGGGCACGAAGAACACGACGGCCAGCACGATGAGCCAGGTGAACGCCTCGGCACCGGACGAGGCCACCGTGCCGATGGTGTCCACCCCGACGATGGTGCACAGGAGGAAGAAGAGGATGTCGAAGCGGCCGAAGTGCTTGCGCAGCTTCTGGCGCTCCGTCCGGGCCGCGGTCGGTGCCTCGGCATGCTCGGACGTGATGGGGCCAGCGGCCACGTGGAGCTCCTGCGTGCTCGTGGGACGGGCGGGATCCGGCCAATGATCTGCCGCCTCCCAGGGGCCCACAAGCGTTCATGTGCAAGTCTTGACCATCACTTCTCCGTCCGGTTGCCACGCGCACCGCACGGAGGCGGCCGGTGCGAACCGGGTGGCGGGGCCTGCCGCGCCGATCGAAGCCCTCGTCCTTCACGGCGAGGTGGGTCGGCGGGGTGTGTGTCCCCTCCACTCCTCGGCTGCTGTCAGCGGAACGGGGACGGGCGGCGCTGTCGACGTCGTCAGTTCGATGCGTCGCCCCTCGGCCGACGAGCGGAGCAGAGCACTCATGGCCTCGAGCACGTGCAGGGCGAGTTCGCCGTTCGCGCGGGGCGCCCGCTGCCCGTCGGCGGCGACGAAGTCGAGCAGACCGATGCCCCGTGCGCTGCCGACGTAGCCGGCCGACGTCGGGAGCGTGCGCCGGCGCTTGTCGCCGAGCTCGAAGAGCTGTACGTCGCCGTCGAAGCGGTTCGGATCCGGAACCGTGAGCGTCCCCGCCTCGCCGTGGACCTCGATCGGAGCCGCCGCTGTGGCCACGCCGTCGAAGCTCGTCGTGATGGTCGTCAGGGCCCCGTTCACGTGCTCGAGCACCCCGGAGACATGGCTGTCCACCTCGACCGGTATCCGCTCGCCCGCGCGCGGGCCGGAACCGATGACGCGCTCGGCGCGCAGCCGGCTGGACGCGCCGATCACGGCACGCACCGGACCCAACAGGTGGACCAGGGACGCGAGGTAGTACGGCCCCATGTCCAACAGGGGGCCACCCCCGGCGGTGTAGTAGAAGTCGGGGTGGGGGTGCCAGCGTTCGTGTCCCGGGGTGACCATCACGGCCGAGGCGAACAGGGGGCGTCCTATGCTTCCGGCCTCCACAGCCGCCCGCGCCGTCTGGACTCCGGTGCCCAGGACGGTGTCCGGCGCGCACCCCACACCGACTCCCGCCTTCGCGGCGGCCTCCAGGACGCTGTGGGCGTCGACAAGGTTGGCGGCCAGCGGCTTCTCTCCGTAGACGTTCTTGCCGTGGCCGATGGCGCCGAGGGCGATCTCGGCGTGTGCGGCGGGGACGGTCAGGTTCAGCACCGTGTCCACGTCCGGGCTGCTCAGCAACTCCTCGACCGTCAGCGCCTGGACGCCCGGCAGCTCGGCGGCGACGGCGGCCGACCGGGAGGCGTCGAGGTCGGCGACGGCGGTGACACGCACCGCGGGATGGCCGAGCAGAGTGTCCAGGTACGCGCGGGAGATGACTCCGAGCCCTACGACGCCGATGCGGTGCGCGTCGCCCACTGCATGCCCCTTTCGATGATGGTGCGGACCTGGGAGTTCTCGAGCACGTCGAGGCTGTGCCCCGCTGTCGTCACCACGATGCGCCCGGCGCCCCACCGACGGGTCCAGACGGCCGGCGAGCTGACGGGCCGGTGCCAGGGGTGCCATGGCCGGGTGGGGTGGGTGGTGGTGGCCAGGACGTCGATGAGGTCGTCGTGGAGCACCCAGTACTGCTCGGTGTACAGCTCGAAGTCCTCGATGCCCGCGGTGATGGGGTGCTCGCGGCCGAGCTCGGTGATGTTGACGGTGTGCGGCAGGTAGTTGTCCGCCGCGTCCCCCTGACGTTCACACGGCTCCTTGCCCGGGTGGGTCGCGAACTGGCCTCCCACCAGGTGCAGATAGTCGGACGAGGCGCGGAACGAGTCGGCGATGCCGCCGTGCCAGCCGGTGAAGCCGGTGCCGGCCACGACCGCCGCACGCAGTCCCGACAGCTGCCCGGCGGTGATCTCCGACATCGTGACGCACTGCACGACGAGATCGGTGACGGCCATTTCGGCGGCGTCGGCGTAGACGTCGGTCGACTCCTCGACGCGGACGTCGTATCCGTTGTGCTGGAGAAAGGGGAGGAACAGCTCCGTGGCCTCGACCGGCTGGTGTCCCTCCCATCCGCCTCGGACGACCAGGGCGTTCTTCCGCGTCATCTGCTTCCTTCATGGGGCCGTCGCCCCGGTCTGGGTCGGAGGTGCTCGCCTTGAGGATGCGTCAGTCACCCTCGCTCAGGAAAGGGTTGCCGGCTACACGAAAGTTTCGGCTCTTCGGCAGCTACCCTCTGCGACAGCCGTCCGTACCGGCTCAGGCAGAGCGGTGGCGACTCGCTGACGGCGCCGTCGGCGGGCGCAGCGGTTCGGCGGAGGTCCGCACCGGCGTCAGGCGGCCTCGGGTGTCGTGCAGAGCTGACGAGCGGGTGCGCCGGCCGCAGCGAGACGCTCCACACAAGGGTGGGGCAGGCGGACGGAGCGACATCCGAACGGGGGCCGTCCCCGCGTGGATCGGGCGCATCCTTGCCGGCTCCACCACCGGCGAACACACGTGGACGGGCCCTTACCTCCGGGGTAATCGACCGTCCTCCCTTCCCCCGGCAGGATCAAGCACATCGGCGGGATCCCCGCCGGAATCCAGCCGCACCCGCGAGGAGAGCGTCATGTCCGTCAAATCAGCCACGATCACGACGAGTTCAGTCACCACCGCGAGCTCCGTCGCCGAGGCCACCCGGGCCGTTGTGCAGGAGTTCCTTGCCGCCCGGCTGGCCGGGGACACGGGGCGGCTCGTCGCGCTCTTCGCCGACGACGTCGACTGGCTGCTCGCCGAGAACCCCGCCGTGCCGTGGATCCGCCCGCGGTCCACCGCCGCCGAATGCGCCGCCCAGTTCACGGACCTCATGGAACACACCGTGCCCGAGGACGCGCGCGCCTCCGTCGACACCTTCCTGGTCGACGGCACCGACGCCGTCCTGATGGGGCATCTGTCGGGGACCGTACGTGCGACCGGAAAGTCCTTCGAGGGCCCCTTCGCGCTGCACCTCACCGTCGAGGACGGCCGGATCACCCGGCACCACCTCTACGAGAACAGCCTGTCGATCGCCGAGGCGTGCGCCCCGTGAGGGCGCGGGCGGCCGCGCCCCGAGCGCCCAGCGACCCGGGGGTCAGGTGAATCTCCCCGCCCCCGCTGTTCGCGTCGAGGTGGACGAGACGCACACCGGTTGATCGCACAGCCAACCCATGTCTGTGAACTTCTGGCGGAATCTCCCCTTCCTTGTACGTGCTCGGTAACAGACCTACGGGGCAACGCGTTGAGGCGAATTCCTGGTGCAGACTCTGCTCGCGAACGAGAGTCGAAAGCGGACGCGTACGTCCGACAACGGGGGAACACCATGAATGCTGCTGCCCGCAAGAACCACAAAGGCCCCAGGGGCTGGAAGTCCTGCGTCCTCGGAGCCGCGGCGGTCGCCGCGCTGCTCGCCTCCACGGCGTGCGAGCCGGGCGCGGCCGAGGGCTCGGGCGACGACAAGCCCGTGGACCGGGCGAGCGCGACGGGCTCGGCGAAGCCGGGCGGCGGCACGGGGAACACCGGCGGCAGTGAGGACAACAGCACCGGCGACAGTGGCACCATCGCTGCCTGTACCGCGGACGAACTCGGGGTCTCCGCGACCATGGAACGCGCGGACGACGACGACGCGAGGCACCTCCTCATCACCGTCCAGAACGCCGGCGACAAGAAGTGCGACGTCTACCACTATCCCCATATCGAGATCGGTGACGCACAGGCCTCGACCCCCGTGATCAAGGACAGCAGCACGGACCCGGGGGAGCCCACGACGATCGCTCCGGGTGAGGAGGCGCACGCCGCTCTGCTCGTCGCCGGCGGCGCCAGGGACGAGTACGAGGCGAACAGCATCACCCTCACCCTCCAGGGCAGCAAGCTCGGCAGCAAGGCGGGCGAGCCGATCGACGTCCCCATGCCCGTCGACATGTTGTACGCGGACGACGGTCAACTGGTCACCTACTGGACGACGGCCTCCGGTTATGCCCTGGACTTCATCATGTCGAAGTGACGGACGTCGATGTGAGCGTCGGCGGCAGGTGACCAAAAGGGGTCGGGAAGCCCACTGGTGAGCGGTCCGTGCCCAACTATGCGGCTCCGGCTCGGCTCGTGCGCGGGAGCAGCGCAGTCACGAGCAGGATGCGGACCCCTACCAACTTGCCGCGCTGGACGGCGACTAACACCCAGTTCCTTCCCTCTTCCGCGTGTTGACGTGTGAGTGCTCGGCGTAAATCGGGAGCGGACGAGGACGGATATGCGGAACACTTCCCCAGGTGATCGTGATGCAGCCCGTCCTGGAGATCTCGACCCCCGACGGCTTTGCCCTCTGGCCCGTCGCCGAGATCGTGCCGTTCAGCCATCTGCCCCTCAGCGGTGAGCTCACGCCCGTCGAGGTCGGGACAGCGGTGATGCGCATTGCCGACTGCAACGACATCGACCCCGAGCACGATGACCGACCGCCGCGGCCTGCCGACCCGCTGGGATCCTTCCTGCACGGACTGCTGACCTTCGACAACCTCTTCGCGGCCGGCGGCATGCGGGTCACGGACAGCCGCCATGGCATCACCTTCCTGCCCGGCTGCTGCAGTGGGCTGGAGGACTGGCGTGACTGGCGCGAGGTCGTCGACGGCAGTGGCCGAGCTTCCTTCGGCCACGACCCCGACCCATGCGCCGAGCGTCTCGCCGGAACCGTCCGGTTGACCGTCGACGCGGAGCAGAGCGACAGCCCGGTGATCGAACTGTCCGTCACCGAGCTCCGCCGCCTGCTCCACGGCGCCGAGCGTGACCTGACCGACTTCCTCGCCCTGGCCGCTGACTGGGCGTCTCAGTACCTGCCCGATCACTTCACCCCGGTCACCTCCGCCCTCGCGCGCGTCCTGGCCCTGCCCGCGTCGGCCGTCCCGACAAAGCCGCGGGTGGACGGCCCTGTTCCGCCGGTCACCTGGCCGGTCACCTGAGGGCCGGGAGGCCCCGGCGCAGTCGTCGTGTACGACACAGCGCACCTGCTCGCGCAGGCCGCCGGGCACTTCGACGAGTACTCCTACGGCATTCACTCGCGGCATCGAGGCCGCCGATCCCTCCGGAGGTCCCAGGTGGCATGGTCGGAGCACGTGGTGAGGCGAGACGGTGTCCGGCTTGTCTGCCGGGACTGGGGCGGGCCGGGACAGCCCGTCATGTTGCTGCACGGCCTCGCCGGTCATGCGGGTGAATGGGACGTGCCGGCACGGTGCTTGAGCTCCCGGTACCGGGTCGTCGCGGTCGACCAGCGTGGGCACGGTGCCAGCGAGCGCCGCCCGCAGGACGTCTCGCGCGCCGCCTATGTCGCCGACGCCCTCGCCGTCGCCGAGCAGTTGATGCTCCGGCGGCCTGTTCTGGTGGGCCAGTCGCTGGGCGGGCACACGGCCATGCTCGCGGCCGCTGCACATCCCGGACTGGTCCGCGCGCTCGTGCTCATCGAGGCCGGCGTCGGCGGTCCACACCCGAACGCCCCCGCGGACGTGGGCGGATGGCTCGACTCGTGGCCGACCCCGTTTCCCTCACGCGAGGCGGCAGCCGAGTTCTTCGGCGGCGGGCCGGTCGGTGCAGGCTGGGCGGCCGGGCTGGAGGAACGCGAGGACGGATGGTGGCCTCGCTTCGACCGGGACGTGATGGTCCGGTCGCTGACCGACATCGCCCGGCGTTCCTTCCGCCACGAGTGGAGGCACGTCACGTGCCCCACCCTCGTGGTCCTGGCCCGATCCAGCTTCATTCCTGCGCAGGAAGCCGACGAGATGCTCCGGGAGCGGCCCGCCACCGTGTCCTTGAGCATCCCCGGCACCAGCCACGACCTGCACCTGGAACAGCCTGAATCCCTGTGCACCACCCTTTCGGACTTCCTTCTGGGCCTCGCCTGAGAACTCCTGCGCCGTCCGACGGTTGTCCGCACTTCTGCTGAGCGCGAGCCCCCGCTGCTGCCCGGCGGGTCCTGGGGGGAAGCCGACCCCCGCGCGGCAGCGGGAGCGCGCTCCTACCCGGAGTACGTCTCGTACTCGGCGATCTTCGGCGTGCCGGTCGAGCCGGTGATCTCGAAGGTGATCTTCTGCAGCGAAGTCCGGGGGAAGGTGATGAGTCCCGCCCCGCTGCCGGAGGTGAGGACGGCGCCGGTGTCGGCGTTGATGACCCTGAAGGAGCCGATGCCGCCTGCGGAGCCTGACGCCTCTCGGATGTTGATCGCGGAGACGGGTGTGGAGGAGCCCCACTTGATCGAGATGGAGCCGGTCGAGCCGGCCGGCGACCAGTAGGTGCTCAGATCACCGTCCCGCACGTTGCCGTAGCTCGTACCGTCGGCCTTGCCGGAACCGTCGGAGCCGGCCCCGATACTGAGGTTGGTCCCGCTGGGCTGGGTCGGTCCGGGCGTGGTCGGGGTCGGGGTCGGGGTTGACGTCGGTGTCGGCGTCTGCGGTGAGCAGTTGCCGTTCGACACCTGCAGACCCTTGTTGGCGCCGGCCGTCTGGCTCACGATGCTCGGCACGCAACTGGCACCGTCGAGGGGGTACGCGTAAGGAATGCTGACAGTGGTGTTGGACTGCGGGTTGGGACCGGCGGGGTTGTTCTCGCTACCGGGGCTGGACCATGTCACATTGTCGAAGATGTTGCCGCTGACCTGCCAGTAACCGGCCGCGTCGGTGTAGAAGGTGCCCAGGACGTCCTTGGAGTCCTTGAAGTAGTTGTTGTCGACCTTGGCGCGAGCCCCGGCTCGGGAGTTGATGCCGGACTCGTTGAGGCCCACGTAGTGGTTGTTGTAGATGTGGGCTGTGCCGCCACGCAGCAGGGGCGCGCGGGAGTCGATGTTCTCGTACCGGTTGTGGTGGTACGTGATGAAGCTGTTCGAGAGGTCGGTCTCACTGGACCCGACGAGGCCACCGCGGCCGGAGTTGCGCAGGATGCTGTAGGACAGGGTCACGTACTGGGTGTTGTCCTTCATGTCGAAGAGGCCGTCGAATCCCTCCGACTCGCCACCCGAAGCCTCCAGGGTGGTGTGATCGACCCAGACATTGCGGACGTTGCTCTCCATGCCGATGGCGTCACCACCGTTGGACGTGGGGGAGCCCGACTTCTTGACGTTCCGGACGGTCACGTTCTGGATGACGATGTTGCTGGCGTCGCGAATGTGGATGCCCAGCTGGTCGAAGACGGCTCCATTGCCGACCCCGATGATCGTGACGTTGCTGATCTGCTTGAGCTCGATCACGCCGGCGGCGGTGTTGCAGCTGGCGCCCGACACCTTGGTGGTGTTGCCGTGGTTGATGGTCCCCTCGACCTGGATGGTGATCGGGGTGCTGCTGCTGGCCCGGCCGCACAGTGCCGCGTGGATCGCGGTCCCCGTGGTGGCCCGCACCGTCTGCCCGCCCGCACCGCCGGTGGTCCCGCCGTTCTGGGTCGCGTAGCCGGTGGCGCTGCCGGTCGCTGCCGCCGCCTCGGGTATCGACAGAACCGCACCGGTCGCGGCCGCGAGGGCCGTCGTGGCCAGCGCCGCATAGAGTCGCAGTGCGACTGATCGTCTCATCTTCGCCTCCCCATTCGTCTTCGGATGGTGGGTGGTGCTGCTACTTGCCGTGGCCGTCCGGCAGGCCGTCGAGGTTGCCGACCCGCCGCGCCGACCTGCCGCAGGGCAGGTCGATGTGGCTGACCCCTTTCTGTGGCGGCTCCTGGATGCGACGATGCGGTCGTTCGAGAACATGAATGGCCCAGATGGCCGGATCCCTTATTGCGGCAAGGCAAGCGCTTTCTTTGGAAGCTAGGTGCTTGCTGCGGACACGTCAATAGACGCGTACTTGATTCTTATTCACGAACATGAACGTACGCGAAGGGGGTGAGGGCAGCCTGGTCGGCTCTCACCTGCTGTCTTGAAGAGCGCTCAGAGCTGTGCTCTGGCCTCGGTCTGTCCGGCACACCGCGGACGGGGGCGTGCGCTGCCTCGCACGCACGACCGCATGCCGCCCGCGAAGGAACGGCTGACAACCTGTCAGCCCAGAGGGTGCTGGGCGGGGGTCATCGAGGTACGCAGAGCACCGCGATGCGCTGCACCGCGTTGTTGCCGAAGCCGCCGCGGTTCCAGGGCTGGGTGACCGGCTGGGTGTCGCCCTCCGCATCCGTGGCGCGGGCGGTCAGGACGTGGGTACCGGGGACGGCCGTCCACGGCGCGCGCCAGTGCCGCCAGGACCAGGAGTGGAAGTCCGGCGGGGTGAGTTCCGCCTCGTGCCAGGTGTGGCCGTCGTCCGTGCTGACCTCGACCTTGGTGACGGGAGCGCGGCCTGACCAGGCGCGGCCCTCCAGGTCCAGCGGACCGGGCCGTACGACCCTGGTGCGGGACATGAAGTCCGGGAAGCCGGGCGGAATCATCAGCGCCCGGGGCGCGATCCGGGTGACCGGGAAGCCCGGCTCGTCGGGGGACTGGCGGTAGCGGTATGCCACCGTCTGCTGGAAGCCGGTGAACGGCGTGTCGGTGAGGGTGATGTCGCGCAGCCATTTCACATGAGCCATGCCGTACCAGCCAGGGGCCACCAGGCGCACAGGGTGTCCGTGCTGCGGAGGAAGCGGGGCGCCGTTCATCTCGTACGCGACCAGGACTTCAGGGTCGGTGGCCATGGCGTCGCCGACAGACAGGCTGCGCTGGTAATCCTGTTCCACGCCGCGCTCCACGCCGTGGTCGGCTCCCGTGAAGACCGCCTCTACGGCCTCCGGCTCCACACCGGCCTCGCCGAGCAGCGTCCGCAGCGGTACGCCCGTCCAGTCGGCGGTGCCGACCGCCTCGACCAGCCAGGGCTGGCTCACGGGGCGCGGAGTGAGCTGGGCGCGGCCGTTGCCCGCGCACTCCATGGTCACCCGGTGGGTGACGGGCGGGAAGGAGCGTAGGGCCGCCAGGTCCAGCGTCAGGGGCGTACGGACCCGGCCCCGCACGGTCAGCGTCCATGCGGCGGCGTCCAGAACCGGGATGTCGTAATGGGTCAGGATGTAGTGCAGCCCGGCAGGTGTGACGTCGTAGCGCAGGGCCTCCAGGGGAAGGCCGTGATTGCGGGCGGCGAGGGCGAGTTCCTCGTGGCTGATGCCCTCGGCGGGGTCTGCGACGCGCCCCGGCGTGCTGATGTCATCCAGTGACCCGGATGAATCCACCTGACCCGTGCGACTGTCCATGGATCCATGGTGCTCCCGGCGGCCGACACGAGCACCCCATGGGTAGCGGCCGGGTTCCGCCCCGCCCCGCCCCGCCCCGATCCGATCCGATCCGATCCGAGCCGGACCAGTTGACGCGGGCGCTGCCGGCAGGTGGAACCGTCCGGCTCCGTGGTCCGCCGCAGAACCTGTGCAGAGCCACGTCCCGGTGTTCCTGCCACAGACGGGCCACGCGGCTTCGGGCTCACTCCTGCCTACGCCAGAGCTGAACCCGGCCTCAGCACTGTGGCCGTGTCCCGCGGGGAGTGTGCGCGACGGCCGGTGGGACAATCTGTGCGGAGGCCCACGCTGCCGTGGCGGCCGGTGCCCGGCAGGCATCGGGAGGGCCGAAGGGAGGCATGGAGGGTGATCCAGCTGGTGTCCCTCAGGGTCGGTGCAAGGCCCGTCCCTCAGCCCGTCGCCACGCCCTTGGTGTGGGTCACGGCTTTCGTCGGGGCCTTGCCCCTGGTGGCCCTGCACAACACCCTGATAGGCCTGGACCGTCCTGCGCCCGCTCTGGCCGCGCTGTCCCTGCTCGCCGCCCTGCTCGGTGTTTACGCGCGCTTCGCTGCGGCCCCCGGTACAGCTGTGTTGTGCTGGCTGATCCTCAACGGCTTCGCCATCCCGCCTGTCGGCACCCTCAGCTGGGCCGGCCACCGTGACACGTTCTGGCTCGCCTGCCTGTGTGCCGCGGCTCTTGTCGGCACGGTGCTGGCCAGGATCGTCCATGCCCGCGCCGCCTACCGCCGTATCACCCCTGTGGGGCCCTCCACGGGGGCAGACGTGGACGACTGGCCTGCCGGATACGGACCACCGGCGTAGGGCACTCCCGAACAGCGGACGACCGGATGACCGGATGACGACCGGCTGACCGGCTGTCTGGTTGACACTGCTGGACGGCCCTGGAAGCGCACCACGCGCCGGACCCAGGGCACTGGATGCCGTGCGACGGTCGCCCCGGACAGCGGCGATCACGCCGACCGACAGAGATGACCAGCGCGATCGACCACGGGCTCCAGGGACGTGCTCTCCGCGACACATGGCCGGGCCCTGCCCTGTCGGCCACCGGAGTGAAGTAACGGACCAGCGCGAGGTCGCCGGTGTGTGCGTGGCAAGTATCCGTGCGGTGCCAGCCGGTGGATCGTTTGGACAAGGACTGCTCCTTCCTGCTCCTGCGCCTGTCGACAGACCCCACCCCGCGGAACGGACGGCCCGACGCACGGCGCTGCACACGGCGATCGACGACCGGCCTCAGACGACAAAGAGTGGAGAATCCATGGGACACGGCGGAAACGTCATCCAGGAACTGACCGCCGATCACCGCGAGGTGGACGACCTCTTCTCGCAGATCGAGATGTTGCCCGGGGACGACCCGCAGCGACGCGATCTGGCGGACCGGCTCACCATGGAGCTGATCCGGCACTCGGTGGCCGAGGAAGAGTACCTGTACCCGGTGGTGCGCCGGTACGTCGACGGGGGCGACGATCTCGCCGACAAGGAGATCGCCGACCACGGCGAAGTCGAGCGCATGCTCAAGGAACTCGAAGGCTGTCAGCCCGGCGACGGGCGTTTCGACACGCTGATTCTGCGGCTGAAGAACGCCGTGACGGCCCATGTCAGCGACGAGGAGAACCGGCTCTTCCCGATGCTGGCCGACGCCTGCTCCGCCGACAATCTGGAGGAGCTCGGTGAGAAGGTCCGCTCGGCCAAGAAGCACGCTCCCACCCGCCCGCACCCGTCCGCACCGGACACCCCACCCGCGAACAAACTCCTCGCGCCCGGTACCGGCATGGTCGACCGCCTGCGCGACATGCTGACCGGGCGCGGAAAGCAGGGCTGACAGCACTGAAGTGGCTCCTGGGCTCCTGCACGCACTCCGCGCGGCTCTGTCGGCACACACGTGAGGCACGAGAGAGAGGAGGCCGGACGAGCGGACGGGCTTTCCGCCGGCTGCCCGGGGACCGGCCAGTCCGTCGTGGCGTGGCACGGATCCGTGGGACCGGACGTGTGCCGCGCCTGCTCACCACGGTGCCGATGTCCAGTGCCTCGACAACCGGGCCACCTGCTCGGCCGTCAACGTGGCGAACCCACAGCGCAACGACGGTTCCGCTGTGTGCAGACAGACGTCACCGGTTCCGCGGTGTGACGCCCGCGGGCCGCGCGGTCGGCCGGGATAAGTACGTGTAGGCGTCCGCGCGATGAGGAATCGGCTCCGCCTCGCCCAGACCACGCTGCCGACGCTGGGCAAGGAGGTCCCCAGCCGCTGTACCCCGCACCAGACTTCAGCGCCGCGCCAGCGCCAGCACGCTCAGTCCGAACATCAGGACACCCAGGGGGAGATGGACCGACGGTATGTGCGCGATGCCGAGCACGACCTGGACCGAGGCGAGGACAAGGAAGCCGGACGCATGCCAGACGGGCCGGGGCGAGCCGCCGCCCGGCTTCCATGCCAGCACCGCCGCGAGCACGTACAGCATCGTCGCCCCGTACATCACGCGGGCTCCGACACTGTGCAGCGTCTCTCCGTAGGACGAGGTCAGCAGCAGTCCGGCGGAGACCGCTTGAAGGAAGATGGTCAGGGTCTGCAGGGTGACCGCGATCTGCAGAAACGAGATGTGACGCCGTGCCGTCGCCTGGGTCGCCATGCCACGGTCCCCTTTTCCGCCCCCGGGGGGCAGTAGATCGATAAGGTCTCACCAACCCGACGACGCGGGTCTGCGAAAGGTAAGGCGAGAGGGTGGTCGGGAGCATGGGGACGGCTGGGACGAGCACCGACGAGATAGCCGGTGAGCGGCGCCAACTGATCAATGTCGCCTACCGGTTGCTCGGTTCACTGGCCGAGTCCGAGGACGCCGTGCAGGAGGCGTACGCGCGTTGGTACGCGCTGCCACGAAGTCGGCAGGACGAGATCGCATCCCCCGGCGCCTGGCTGACGACGGTGACCGGCCGCATCTGCCTGGACGTTCTCGGCTCGGCGCGTGCCCGGCGTGAACGCTATGTCGGCGCGTGGTTGCCCGATCCGCTGCCCGACCACGCCGAGTGGGATCGCGTCCATGGCACCGACCCCGCCGACCAGATGGTCCTGGACGAATCGGTGACCATGGCCTTCCTCGTGGTCCTGGAGTCGATGACCCCCGCCGAGCGGGTGGCGTTCGTCCTGCACGATGTCTTCCGGTATCCGTTCGCCGAGATCGCCGGTGTTCTCGGCCGTACCCCTGCGGCCTGCAAGCAGCTGGCGGCTTCCGCCCGACGGCGGGTGAGTGTCGCGCGGGCTCCGGGGACGGCGGCCGGCCAGGCCGACGTGGTGAGGCATGTCAAGGAGGCGTGGGAGACCAAGAACATCGCGGCCCTTGTCGGGCTCCTCGACCCGGCCGCCGTGATGACCGCCGACGGCGGCGGCATGGTCGGTACCGTCCTGCGCCCGATCGAAGGCGGCGCGCGCATCGCCCAGTACATGGCCGCCATTGCCGACAAGGCTCCGGGTCTGGAACTCCTGGAGCGGTCGGTCAACGGTGTGCCGGGCCTGGTGGCCCAGCGTGCCGGCGCCGTCGTGACCGTAGCCTCGTTCGACGTCTCCGACGGGCGCGTCACCCGGATCTGGGTGGTCCGCAACCCGGAGAAGCTGCGGCCGTGGGGGCGGGACGGCTAGGGCCAATGCCGGTGACTTAGGTTCTGTCCCGCCGAGTGATGGTGACGGTGTCCGGTGCGGGTGGTGTCCAGTTGCGGTGCTCGGCCCGTTTGAGGGGC